>CAZKIN010000299.1:0-4645 GCA_964552515.1 uncultured Phycisphaeraceae bacterium | reverse complement strand
AGCCGAACGACTCGACCCGCGCGACCTCTTCCTTGCTGCCGATGATCAGCGGCGTGCGCTGGTGCAGCGCCTTCGGCTGCTTGTCCAGCATCCGCATTTTGCCGTCACTCGCTGCTCCGCCCGCCTGCTCGGCGATGAACGCGAGCGGGTTCGCTTCATAGAGCAAACGCAGCTTGCCTTCCGGCGCTTTTTTCGTGGGCGGATAGAGAAAAACCCCGCCGTGCAACAGTGTCCGATGAAAGTCCGCGACCAGCGATCCGATGTAGCGCAGGCTGTAGCCGTTGCTCTTGGTCCAGTCGAGATACTTCTTCGTGCCATCCGGAAACTGCTCGCGATACGCTTCGTTAATGCTGTAATGCTTGCCTGAAGTCGGCATGGTGACATTTTCGTGGCACAACCGAAACGCCCCGATCGCCGGGTCCAGCGTGAACATGTGCACGCCGTCGCCCGTCGTGTATGCCATCACCGTGCTGCTGCTGTAAATCACGTAACCGGCGGCCACCTGCTTGTATCCCGGTTGCAGAATGTGATCGAGCACGTTCCCCGCGGCGATGTCCGGCCTGCGCTGCAGAATGCTGAAGATCGTTCCGATCGACACGTTGACATCAATATTGCTCGATCCATCGAGCGGATCGAACAGCACGATGTACTTGGATTGCTCATCAAGTTCCTGAATGATGCGCGGCTCGTCATCCTCTTCGGAAACCATGATGCCGACGTTGCCGCGATAACCCAGACACGCGACGATCGTCTCATTGGCCAATTCATCAAGCTTGTGCACGATTTCGCCCTGCACGTTGGTGTTGTCAGTATAGCCGAGCACATCGCACAAACCGGCGCGGCGAACCTGATCGGAGATGACCTTCGTCGCAAGCGTGATGCCGGAAAGCAGCCAGCTGAATTCGCCGCTGGCCTTCGGCGCTTTGACGCGCTGGCGTTCCAGAATGTGCTGCTGAACAGTGCGAAGCGGTGCGATGCGCGACGTGGCCACGGCCTTCTCCTTCGGGACGAACGTTTACTGAAATCGCCTGTAGAGTATGGGGATTCGGGCTGGTGTTCAATTGTATTTCTTGCGGGAAAAGCCGGACCGCGCGTGGCCGGAAAGCGATGCGTAATCGACCGAAAACGCCGATAAGAACTGGCACGGCCGTGCAATGAACCTATACTGCAAGATGACGGCTCCCGGCGAAGGTAACCGGCGCGTCATGCGGTCGTCAGGAACTGTGTGCAGCGCGGCCTAGGCCTAACGGCAAACGAGAAAATGGGTCTAACCGATCGAATGGTGCCGGACCCATTAGGTAGCGCGGATCAGGCGCGGGAAAACTCAGAGGTTGGACTGGCCGACCATTCGACAAAGGAGTGCAGCTATGTTCAGAAACTCAACAGTGGGATCGATGTTCGCCGGATCGGCCATCGTGCTGGCGGTGGCGACCTTGTCGCCGCGCGCGGCCGGGCAGACATTCGTGGATGTCAACGTTAACGTCGACTCGGGTCGTCACGGCGGGGAAGTTGATTTTGAAGTTTTCTACGATGGGCTGTCTCCGCACGGCGATTGGTTCCAGTTGCCGAGTTACGGATGGGTGTGGACGCCGCGCCGGGTTGAAGTGGATTGGCGGCCTTATACCCATGGCCGTTGGATCTATACCGACTATGGATGGACCTGGGAGTCCAAGCACGAATGGGGCTGGGCGCCGTTTCATTATGGTCGCTGGTTCTTCGAGCCGCGGTATGGATGGGTGTGGGTTCCGGGCACGGAGTGGGCGCCGGCGTGGGTCACGTGGCGTCGAGGCTCGGACTTTGTAGGCTGGGCGCCGCTGCCGCCGGAAGCGCGGTACAGCAATCTCAGTATCGATTTCGGCGGATTCTCGGTGGAGACGGTGATCGCCGAACATGCGTGGAGTTTTGTGGAGCCGCGATACATCCTGGAGCCGGACATTCGACATCGTTGCGTGGTGCCGGCGAGGAACATCACGCTGGTGCGCAGCACGCAACCGGTGACGCGGCATGTGTCCGTTGAGGGTCGCATCGGCGACTTCAGCATCGACATTGATTTCGTCGAGCGCTATGTGGGCCGGCCGGTGCAGCGCGTGCGGGTGATTGACGTGGACCCAGGTGTTAGGGATCGCCGGTCGTATGTCCGCGACAATGACTTCTATGCGTATCGTCCGCGTATCCGCAAGGCGAACGTGAATACACAGCCGCGGGTCATCGGGTCACCGAAGCGCGTGGTGGGCGTGGATGACAATCCGGATTGGTATCGCGCCCGCGAGCGGGAGCTGGAGTCGCGCCGGGAGGAAGATCGCAGGACTCTGGTTCGCGACCAGGAACGGGAATGGAACGAACGCGGCCGGGGTCCCGATGCGGACAACATTCGCCGCCGCCAGGCGCAGGAGAAAGAGGCGCTGGACCGGCAGTACAAGATCAAGAAATCCGTGATCGAACAGAAGAACGAACGACAGATGGAAGAGAAAAAGGAGCGGCGGAGCGAACCAGAGGGCCGCGGCGGATCACGGACGAAAAAGGCGAAGGCGAAAGATTAGCCACCTTACGGTGAAGCCGCGAAGCCCTGCAGTTTTCCGGGTTTCCGACGATTGAAATGGCGAGTATTCTTGGAAAGCGTCGCTCCTACTGGGGCGGCGCTTTCGCTTTTGGCGCGGGACGGGTCATGCGAATTGGGATTGGATACGACATTCATCGAATGGTGGAAGACCGCGTGTTGCGGCTCGGCGGCGTGGTGATTCCGCATGACAAGGGATTGCTCGGCCACAGTGACGCCGACGTCGTGCTGCATGCGGTAACCGATGCGCTGCTGGGCGCGGCCGGCCTGCCCGACATTGGCGAGCTTTTCCCGGACACGGAAGCCAAGTATAAAGACGCGGACAGCGGGAAACTGCTGCGTGAAGTGTTTTGGCGCGTGCGCGATGAGGGTTTTCACGTGGGCAATATCGACGTGATCGTGCATGCCGAGCGGCCGAAGCTCTCGCCGTACAAGCGGGCGATGGCGGAATCGATTGCCGGGCTGCTCGAAACGGACGCGGAACTGGTTAGCGTCAAAGCGAAGACCAACGAGGGCATGGACGCGGTGGGCCGCGGCGATGCCATTGCCTGCACGGCGGCGGTGCTGCTGCTGAAGGCATGATGGTGACGATTAACAGACAGTTAATAGATGGGTGCTTATGAGCCTGGTTGTTTATAGTACGCTGACCCGCAGGAAGGAACCGTTCAAGACGGTTGTGCCCGGTAAGGTCGGCATTTACCTGTGCGGTCCGACGGTCTACAAACCGAGTCACGTCGGGCACGCGGTCGGGCCGATCATCTTCGACGCGATCAAACGATACCTCACCTTTCGCGGGTACAAAGTGACGTGGGTGGTGAACATCACCGACGTGGATGACAAGCTGATCATCGAGGCGGGCAAGCAGAAGGTCGGCGTATATGCGCTGGCCGAGCGCGTGACCGCTGACTATCTCAAGGCGATGAAGATGCTCAATGTCGAAGGCATCGACATCATGCCCAAGGCATCAGAGCACATCGGTGATATCATCAACATCATTACCAAGCTGATCGAAAAGAACTATGCCTATCCCGTCGGCGGCGATGTGTACTTTGATGTGACGCGCGACGCGGACTACGGCAAGCTCTCCAACCGCAAGCTGGATGAACAGGAAGGTCAGCGCGATCTCCAAAGCGGCGAGAAGCGCAGTCCCGGTGATTTCGCACTGTGGAAAGCCGCGAAGGCGGACGAGCCGGAAGAAGTGAAATTCGATTCGCCGTGGGGCAAAGGTCGGCCGGGCTGGCATATTGAGTGCTCGGCGATGGCCCAGCGCTACCTCGGCGAAACGCTGGATATTCACGGCGGCGGTCTGGACCTTATTTTCCCGCACCATGAAAATGAACTCGCGCAATCGGAAAGTTGCAATGACTTGTCTTTTGCCAACTATTGGCTGCACCACGGCCTGACGACGTTTAATACGAAGAAGGTGGCGAAGTCGGACGCCGACCCTGAGATGCAGGCCGCGCTGGTGCGCATGACGCTGCACAATCTGCTGGCGGTCTATCCGGGCGAACTGATTCGTTTCTTCGTGCTCTCGACGCACTATCGCCGGCCGATCGAGTACAGCGAGGCGGAGCTGGACAGCAAGCGGAAGGGGTTGGACACCTTCTATCGGCTGTTTGAGCGTGTGCAGCGTGTCAGCGGCGTGTCCCCCTATCAGGCGGCGGGCCTGGAGGCGGCCGTGACGGATGCGGCATTGGCGCAGGCGTGCGCCACACAGTGCACCGCCTTCACCGATGGCATGGACGACGACTTCAACAGTGCGGCGGGTATTGCGGCGCTGTTCGATTGGGCGGGCGCGGTCAATCGTTTCATCGAGCAGAACAAACTGGAAGCGGCCGCCACTGATGCGCAGAAACGCGACGCGCTGCATGCGGCCGGTCGGCTGATTGCCACGGCGCGGCTCATCGGCCTTTTCCTGGAGCCGCAGGTGGCCAAGGGCGCAGGCGATGACGGCGTGGCGGAAAAAGTGATGCAGGTGCTCATCGCGGTGCGTCAGCACTTGCGCAAGAAGAAAGACTTTGAGACGGCGGACATCATCCGCAACATGCTGACCGAGCGCAAGATCACGCTGGAAGACCGTGCGGATGG
>CAZKIN010000298.1:0-4670 GCA_964552515.1 uncultured Phycisphaeraceae bacterium | reverse complement strand
TCGGAGCCATGGAAGTCATCCTCGGTGCCAAGGCGGAGTCCGCCGGGTACACCTACGAAAACAAAGAACACTACGAAGATCGCGTAACTTACGAAAAAGCCACCGGCCCCGTTCTTCAGGAAGCTGCGCAGCTCGCCCTCGCCGCCTGGCGCGGACTCGGCTGTCGCGATGGTGGCCGTATCGACCTTCGCGCCGATGCCGCAGGCCGCCTTAACTTCCTCGAAGTCAACCCGCTCGCCGGCCTGCACCCCGTCCGCTCCGATTTGCCGATCCTCGCGCGCATGAACGGCGTTTCCTACAGCGACCTGATAGCGCGTATCGTCGCGTCCGCGACGCAGCGCATCAGCCATTCAGGTTCGCCCGGCCATAACACCTCCGCGGACCGGCGATCTACCGTGTCCTCGGCATGATTCTCCGCAGGCGACGCTGACATGCATGTCGTTCTACTTCACGACGAACTGTCCGCGGACGCCCGACCCGATGAACGCGACGTCTTGGTGCAGGTCGATGCCATTTCATCCGCCTTGCACGAGCTGGGTCATCAGACCACCACGCACGGACTGTCCCTCGATTTCATCACCGGCTCAAAGCAACTGACCGCCCTGAAACCCGACCTCGTTTTCAACCTCGTCGAAGCCCTCGCCGGTCAGGGCCGACTTATTTACCTTGCCCCCGCACTGCTCGATTCGCTCCGTATCCCCTACACCGGCGCATCCACCGAGGCGATGTTCCTCACCTCGTCAAAAACGCTCACTAAGCAGTTCCTCTCCATGCACGGCCTCCTCACTGCTCCGTGGCTCGAATACACCGCACATCCCTCGACGACTCCAAACCATCCACGGATGAATCTTGATTTTTCCGCAACGAACCGCTGGATCATCAAGTCCACCTGGGAGGAAGCTTCCGTCGGCCTCGACGAAGATTCCGTCGTCACCGTCTCCAACGAAACCGAACTGCACAACCACATCCTTTCTCGCCTCGACCGGATCGGCGGCGACGGCTTCGCCGAAGCCTACATCGACGGCCGCGAATTCAACCTCGCGCTCCTTGCCGATACCGACTCGCCGGACGGCTGCATCGTCCTCCCGCCCGCCGAGATCGAATTCATCGACTACGGCCCCGACAAACCGCGCGTCGTCGGTTACCGCGCCAAATGGGACGAAGAATCCTTCGAATACCAAAACACCCGCCGCAGCTTCGAATTCCCCAAAGGCGACACCGACCTGCTCACGCGCCTCCGGACCCTGGCCGTCCGCTGCTGGCGCGTCTTCAACCTCCGCGGTTACGCCCGCGTCGACTTCCGCATCGATGCCGCCGGCAATCCCTGGATTCTCGAAATCAACGCCAACCCCTGCATCTCCCCGGACGCCGGCTTCATCGCCGCCGCCACCCGTGCGGATCTCACCTACCGCGATGTCGTCCAGCGCATCATCAACGATGTTTGATTTTGGTAATGGTGAAGTCTGAAACTGATTAGGGCTGACTGTTTCGGTAAATGAAGTAGGCAGGAATTAAGTAGGCTAGGAGTCCGAGCATTCCCCAGCTTCGGTTTACAATTCCGTAGGTGACTCCGCCAACAACGCAGATGATCAACGGCGCAGCCGCTAGAAATTTTTTCCGGGAGAGCATTACGACAACCTCATAGCACTTCGATAAGCCAGTTTTACCTTGCCTGCATGGGCAAGCAAGCCAAGAAATGGGTACTAGTAGCGTTTTGCTGCCAGCACCGGTTTTATCATTGGACAATCCCCAATTGCTGCCGACAATTCCTCCCCAATGACTGCCGACTACAACTTCCGCACCACCGTCCTTCCTTCCGACCGCGACGCCGTGCGCGATATCGTCGCGTCCACCAACTTCTTCTCCACCGAAGAAATCGATGTCGCGGTTGAACTCGTCGACGAACATCTCCAGACCGGTGACGCCAGCGGCTACTACTTCCTCTTCGCCGAATGCTCGGGCGTTGTCGCCGGGTACACCTGCTTCGGACCCATCCCCTGCACGCAGTCCAGTTACGATCTCTACTGGATCGCCGTCCACGAACAAGTCCGCGGCCAGGGCCTCGGACTTCTACTTATGCAGCGTACCGAAGCGCTCATCGCCGCGCGCGGCGGAAAACGCGTCTACATCGAAACATCGTCGCGTCCGCAATATGAACCCACGCGCGGCTTTTATCTGCGCTGCCAATACCAACAGGCCGCCCTGCTCACCGACTATTACGCCGACGGCGACGGCAAGCTGATCTATGAACGAAAGTTACAGGACCACGCCTGGACCATGCGCCTTTAGGTCCGATCGTGTTACCTGGCGCACTGACCACCCGCCGATCGCCGCATCTCCCGCAATTCCGCTCCTTTTATTAGCAGCCTCTCGCGCATTAAGTCCTGCCGCAATTGCTCCGAAATCCACGAGGATGAACCGTCGCGGTCAGCCCCGCGCGCCGCTGTCTGGCGCACGGGTGCAAACCGGCCCGATCGGCTCGGAAGGACGACCCAATGTCAACACTCCACGTGGAATCAACCGGCGACGTCACCACCCGCCCACTGGCGGCCGATGCCTCGTCGCGCGTCCTGGTCAGTGCGGCCCGGCTGCAGTCACTCGTGCACCTTTTCCGCACCGTCGATCTCGCCCACCCCGATCTGGAAGCCTCGTTGATCGCCTGCGAGGACGACGCGCTCCGCATGCGCATCATTGCCCGACGCTGGGACGGTAGCGGCGCCCCTGCCGAGTTCCACGCGCGCATCATGGACACGCCGGCCTGCTTCCATTTTGAAACCCGGCTGCTCGATCCGCTGCCGCGCAGCGGTTCGGCCACGGTGCGCATGTCCCGACCCGAAATCCTGCGCATCGAAGAACGTCGTGCCGCCGTGCGCCGACAATTTCGCGAAGACATTCCCGTCAAACTCTGGGGCATCAGCGGAACGCACAACCAGCCTTGCACGGCGGTACTGCTTAACTTCTGCGGCGGTGGACTGGCCTGCCGGGTTTCCGGCGCGGGCGGCGGCGGCTTCATTACCGGCACCACCGTTCGACTTGCCTTCAACCCCGACGAGACCGCTGCCGGCGAAATCAATGTCGCCGCGCGCATCGTCAGCGCCACGGCCGCCTCCGATCCGGATGTCGTGATTCTCGGATTGGAGTTTGACAAGGAATCACTGGGCAGGGCGGCGCAGGAACGCATCGCCGCCGCCATTACCCAACCCTCGTAAGCACGGATGGAGATGATCAACATGACGACTTCCCTGGTTCATAATGACGAGCAGCGCCAGAACATTCTCTGCGCATCGGTGGAGAAACGCCTGCGCCTGGTCGTGACCCATCGCCATGACGGCTGCTGGCGCGCGCACAAGGGGCAGTTTCAGATGCCCTTCGACCGGGGACGGGGATTCGTCGCACTGATGGAGGAGGACACCCACGCCGGCGCGTCCGGTCCGCGCCCCGGCGACACCGTCGGTGTCAGCTTCCGCGTCGGTCATAAGAAGTGCATGTTCAGCACCACCCTGCGCTCCATCGACAACGCCAACGGTGAATGTCATTTCCACTTCTCGTGGCCCGCGCAGATGCAGCAGTTGCAGCGCCGCGTCTACGAACGCGTTTGCCCGCCGCCGGGCAACGTCGTGGCCGTCCGCTTCTGGCGCGCCGACACCGACAACAATCCCGACAAGCGCGAGGTCAAGCACGGCCAGTTGGAAGACCTTTCCGCGGGCGGCATGCGCATCAAGGTCGCGGGTTTGATCGATGTCGAAACCGACGCCGCCTACCAATGCGTGTTCGCCCCGCGCGCCGGCGCGCCGCCGCTCATGCTGGAAGCCACCCTGCGGCACCGCGAAGTGGGCGACCAGGGCCGTGCGTCACTGGGTTTCCAGTTCATCGGATTTGAAACTTCGCCGGAAGGCCAGAAAGTGCTCGAACGCCTGGCCCGCATCGTCGGCCAGTTCCAGCGCTCCCAGCCGCGCACCTCGTCACGCGACAGTGCCGGCGATTGACCCGAGGATGTCCCGCAATGGGCAGGTCATTCCTTTGCGTTTTTTTCTGTCGGATACGCAATGGCATTTTCCAAAACCTCAAGTTCGGTTACCTCTAGATAAATGTACCACTGCGGTGGAAAAGGCGAAGGATTCTCACTGGTACCCCCCGCGTGGAGGCGGCTTCGCACGAATCCCCAGACTCGGATGTGGCTTTCAACAGGTACGCCATCGAGAAGTCTGCCGCCAAGATCAAACGACTTGATCCCTCCGGCAGGCAACAAATCCAGCCTGTGCGGCGATTTACTCCCCCGCCTTAGGATGCCTGCCAACTCAATCGCTTCACATTTCGGTTCGTATGGTGATTGGTCCCGTTGGTTGGTTGCTGACGGTTGCCGATGCTGCAACTCCTTACGTGGCTGAGTACGAAGTACAACGAAAAGCAAGAGTGAAAACATCGTTGCTACAACGCCACCGATGATGATCCGCCGGATAAGCATACCTTTTTCCGAGCTCGTGAAAGTCAATGAAGAGGCGGTCGCATTGGGGATCGCTTTCAGTGTTCAGGATGTGTTGCGGATCGTCACTTTCGCAGCCCAGATTGTTCCTTTTCGGGATTCCGCGTTCGTCCATGACCCCACTATGCGCTTGCATAAGCCTTCTTCAGCCAGCCGATCAATTCCGCATCCACGTCCTTCACGGCGG
>CAZKIN010000297.1:2096-4680 GCA_964552515.1 uncultured Phycisphaeraceae bacterium | reverse complement strand
TGTTTCACATGCTGCCCCATTCCACCGAACACATCGGCGAATCGTTCGGCATGCCGCTCGCGCTCGGCATCATTACCGTCTTTCTCATGCAGCGCTACCTCGCACCTCACAGCCACGAACTATCCGCCGAAGAGTCGCACGCGCTCGATGCTTCCCAGGGAACTGCCGACGAACATCATGGTCACCATTGCGCCGGCCACGAGCATTTCCATTCCGCCGGCCCCTTCCTCAGCGGCGTGGTCGCCATATTGGCACTCTCCGTGCACTCCTTTTTTGACGGCGTCGCCATCGGTGCCGCAACCGCCGGCCCGAAAAGTGGTGACGGATCGCTGACACTATCCGTCTTTCTGTCCGTGCTGGTGCATAAACCCATGGATGGCCTCTCGGTGGCCGTTTTGCTCCTTAATGCCAAGGTATCCCGGCGGACTTTCTGGACCGTGCAGGCCCTTTATGCCGCCCTGGTTCCCGTGGGAGCGATGCTCTTCACCGTCACACAAGGAGCGGTCGCCGAACCAACCGTGCTCGTCGGATATACCATGGCCTTCAGCGCCGGTACGTTCCTCGCCGTGGCCCTGACCGACCTTCTGCCGGAGCTGCAGTTCCACCGTCACGACCGCAACACCCTCTCCGGCGCCCTCCTCCTCGGAATGGCCGTCATGTGGTGTACCAGCCTGATCGGCCACGGGGCGCACGGCCACAGCCACGATGCAGCGGACCCGGCTAAGTCCGCATCGCCCGAAGATGGCCATGATCACGAACATTGATGCCGAAAAGGGTCAATCTCGGCGCACCCCAGGCTTCAGTTTGCGCGGTCGCTCGAATTCGAATTCGCGAGCTGTCCTTTGATTCACCCGAGCTGACTAATAATTGTCATTGAAAATCTTGACCGTTCCGCTGACTGTGTTACTCAACTTCGCGGGAACACCGCGCCCGCCGATCCACTCAATCTGACTCCGCGGACGACCGCCGATGACGTTTCTTGCCGGTCGAATTTGCTTCGACAGAAGATTCCACGCTGCCAGTAGGCACCGCCGCGACTTGTCCGCGGGCAATGAGAAACACCGCGGCAATAAGCAGGATCGCGCCGATCGGCACCAGGATCACGCCCAGCCCTGGATCACCTCCATGATGGAAGAACCCTCCAAGCAAAAATCCACCCGGAAGAAGTATGGTGGCCCCCGTCAGCGACAAGGAAATGACACGCCTCCAGCCCGCCGCCGATTCAGGCGCGATGTACAGCGTCGCGCTGAACGCCAGGTGTACCAGCGCAAGCAGCGTCCCATGCGTATGCGCCAGGATCCACATCATGCGCCGCGTCTCGTTGGCCACGCTGAGGTACCAGGAGACCTTGAACGCGTGAAACGCCTCCAGCAACATCCCCAGCGTCAGGAAACCAAGCAGAAACCACCAGCCGAATTGCAGATGCCGCTGCACGTAAAAAGTCGCGTCTTTTCGTGAATCTTCTGACATGGTTCGCCCCGGAAGCGGGTCCGGGTTTCCTTTCCGATGACTCGTAACCTTATTCCTGCAGGGTCAGCGGACGATGATTTCGTTCCTCGAGCAATCGCTTGAAGACGTCCGAACGTAAAGTCCCATCCGATCGAATCAGCAGTGCTTCATGATCCGGACGTTTTGATGCCGCATAGGAATGACGCTGGCGCCACAGGTTCGCGCACTTGGCGGCCGCCGTCTGCAAATCCGTCTCCGATTCCGCCAGATCAAACGTCACCTCTTTGAAGCCTTCCAGCTGCTGCACGGATTGCCGCGCGATATACCGCACGGCCCCATAAGGGTCGGCAAGTAATTGCGCCAGCATCGGTGCCATCCATTCGGAACCACTGACTTTCTTGGCGTCCTCCCATCCATAGCTCCACGCCATCAATGCCCGTTGCCCCGCATCGCCTTTGAGCGTCCAGAGTATCGATGCGGCCACTGTCTGTTCATCGTCACTGAGCGGCGGCTTGGGAGTGCCATACCACGCATGCAGGTGCTCGCTGGCCCAGGCCAGCGTCTTGTCGAGGTGGCACTGATTGCACGCATTGGGCCTGCCTGTCTCCAGGCTCGCCTGCACCGTCGGTGAATCCACCTGGTGGCTGCGAATGGCCTTGTGCAACCCATACGTGGTGTACGGCATGTGGCAGTTGTAGCACCGGCTTCCGGAGGAATCGGCCGCGTGATGAGTGTGCGCTTTGATGTCCTGGGTGAACGATGGGTGGCACTTCAAGCACCCCTCGTCGCCTTCCATGCCCACCGCGAGCTGATCGTTCGCCCATTCCCGCATCGGTCGCGGATCATTCTCGGGCTGATGCATCACGTGGCACGAAAGGCAGGACATTTCGCCGCGCGTAAAGCACGGCGTTCGCAGCAGCCCGTTGTATTCCCTTCCGGAAACCCGCACCATCCCGTCCGACCAGAAACTCTCGTCCAGGAACGCCGGATCAACATCGAGCCGCCGCTGCATCGCGGGATGATCCTTGTCTCCCGTTCCGTTGACGATGTACCGCGATGCATGCAGATCATCACCCGGTCGGTAGGTATACCCCTGCGTGGACCAGGCGATCCGGTCTTCCAGCGAAAGAAACTC
>CAZKIN010000297.1:0-1996 GCA_964552515.1 uncultured Phycisphaeraceae bacterium | reverse complement strand
TTCTCACCCTTCGGCCATGGCGGACGCACAAACGAAAGATGATCGGGAATCCACTCTTTCTCGGCGATGCGGTAATCAAACGGCAGTTGCGCAACTTCGCGTCCCCGCCCCGTCGAAAACCAGTAAACCTGCAGATTGTGCGAACCCGTCGTCATCACGATCGGACGTTTGACGCGCGGAGCAATCCCTTCACCGCCCCATAGCGGATCATCCATGTCGACCCAGAATGTTTCACCTTGTTGCGACAGTCGATAGGCACGCCCGCCGAAATGTAGCGTCACGTCGTTGAAATCACCCACCACGGCTTCCGGCGTCGCTTCCTGAGTCATGGTGCGATGGTACGAGCCGTACCAGGTGCCGTATTCCCCCGGATGACAGGCCTGGCACGAGTCGGAATGCACATAGTTGTTCTCTTGGACTTCGACCGGCCGTTTTGCCGACAGGTCGGCTGCATCGCTGGCCACCCGCCGGCTGACCCGCGCCGTCACCAGGCTTCCCAGTACGCAGATGCACACCACCAGCAGCAGCAATTCGCCCCGCAGAAACCCGCGCTCTCGAATTGGCACATGCATCAACGGCACTGCGGCGACCACCAGGCCCAGGCTCAGCAAAAACCATTCGAAGTTCACTGGGTTCCTCGTCGAATCTGTACCCGGTACACGACGATGCGCAAGACAACGGTCAAATATGACGAGCGGCAGGCATTAACCTGCGCGGACGCTTGGAGCCGATGGCATCCGCTGATCGTCATCTCGCCACACTTGATTATCAATTGTTCTTACATCGGGTTGGAGCCGCGACTCCGATCATGTACGCCGATGAAACCATCGCCCGGACCAACCCTGACTGACGCAAGACTCAGTATATCCAAGGGTGTGAACGCGCCGCAAGCAATTTCCGCCGTATCGAACATCGCCCGCATGGCAACGTGGCATTCAATCCCGCCCATCATCCAACTTAGTGCTATCCCATGGCAGCGGTGTTCGATAGGATTTCCGGCATGCGGCAACCGCTCTTACATGGTAAGCAGCTCCTGCTCCCACTGATCCCGGTCGGCCTCTTCGTGTTCACTTGGACCGCACTTTCCCTGCTGCGACTCTTCCCTGACTCACTGTTCCCCCCGCCCGCCCAGGTCTTCCAGGGATTCCTCGAAGAACTGCGCAGCGGCCGGCTGTTTCGCGATGGAGTCGCCTCTCTGTTTCGCGTAGGTGCCGGCTTTTCACTTGCCTGTGCGCTCGGAATTCCCCTCGGCCTCTGGCTCGGATTGCGCGCTCGCGCGCGCATGGCACTGGTCCCGGTTTTGAATTTCCTCCGCAATCTTTCCCCACTGGCCTGGCTGCCTTTCGCGGTACTCTGGTTCGGCATCGGTGACCTGCCCGCCATCTTCCTGATCTTCATGGCCTGCTTTTGCCCCCTCGCTTTGGCCACGCTGCTCGCCGTCGCCAACATCCCCACCGTGTTCTTCCGCGTCGCCCGGGATTTCGGCATTCACGGTCGCTCCCTGGTGTTGCATGTCACCCTGCCGGCCATCCTCCCGCAGGTGATTACCGCTCTCCGGGTCACTGCCGGCCTCGCCTGGGTCGTGGTGGTTGCCGCCGAAATGGTAGCCGGTGCGGACGGCCTCGGTTTTGCGATTCTCGATGCCCGAAATGGCCTGCGTACCGACCTGGTCGTGGTGGAAATGATCGTCATCGGAACCATCGGCGTGTGTATCGACCGTGTGCTTTCCGGCTTGATGACAATTCCCAGCGTGCGGTGGGGTTATGAACGATAACGCCGTGCGACTGACTGCTGTCACTCATCGCTTCGCAGCGACCGACGTGTTGCGCGACATCACGCTGGATATTCCCCACCGGCAGTTCGTCGCCATTGTCGGACCGTCCGGCTGCGGGAAAACCACGCTCCTCAACATGATCTCCGGCTTCGCCGCGCCTACCATGGGAACCGTCGAGCGTCACGGAAACCTGCGCACCATTTACCAGCAGGACGGCCTCTT
>CAZKIN010000296.1:0-4682 GCA_964552515.1 uncultured Phycisphaeraceae bacterium | reverse complement strand
CTTCGCCGGCCTGTTCTTCCTGCAGATCGGCGATGTTGGCGAGGCAGAGCGGGCAGGCGACCACGTCGACGTGAAACTGGGTATAGCCGCGCCAGGGTTCCTCCAGCACGCTGAGCAGATAAGCGCCGAGCGTATTGCGTTTCAAGCAGGTGAGGCGGTGGGTGCGCCAGACGTTGGCCACCGTCATGTCGGCGGAAGCGTCGGCGAGCTGTGCGGGGTCTTCGCCCGCCTGTTCTTCGAGATATTTCTGGATTTTCTGGATGGCGCGGAACTTCACGCCGGCGACGGCCTTCTGGTCCATGTCGAGCAGTTCGCCCACGTCGAGGTTGCGCATACCCGCGTAGAAGACCAGTTCGATCACCTGCAAGTCCGTGAAGGCGTTGCGGTCGCGCAGTTCGTGAATCAGTCGGCGGAGCAGATCGGCGAGCAGTTGTTCCTGCGCCTTGCGCATTTCGGCATGCATGGCGATGCCGCTGGGGGTCTCGGTGTCCGCGGGAAGAACGCGTTCCCACCAGTCGGAGGCGTCGGCCGCCTCGGTGGTGACATGGGTCTTGCGCTGACGCAGGAGGTCGTAAAGTTTGTAGCGCAGGATCGTAAAGAGATACGTTTCGAGCGAGCGCTGCGGGTCGTAATGGGTGATGGAGTTCAGGAAGCCGATGAAGGTTTCCTGAACAAGATCGTCGGCGTCACTGCGGCCCGGCGCGCGGGCGCGGGCGAAGGCGAGGAGCCGCCCGCTATAGCGTTCGATCAGATCGCGCCACGCGGAAGCATCGCCGGCGCGGATGCCTTCCACCAGAAATTCGTCGGCGTGTGCATGGGTCATATTGGCCGCAACCTGTCCGCCAAACGGGAAAATCGACGTTCCCAGCCCGTCATGATCACCCATCGAGTGGTTGGGCGTATGACTTGCAAAGTTACGCCGTTTCGACGCTGGTGCCTTGTTAAGGCACATCCTACGTCTGCGCGGCGACGGCTGCCAGCATATTCGGGGGATGCAGGGGTGGTATTGCAAGAATTGACAGGTGAAAGGGTGCGGGACGATCGCTGAGATTCGTGACTCGGGCGATTCATGCAGTGCGGCGGGCTCGTCCCGGCACGGTCCCGCCGCCGTTATGCCATTGAAACTAGCAGGTCCAGGTACCGCGTTTACGCATCAGCATGAGTCCCAGCGCGATTGGCCACAGCGTGATAAGTCCTGTGGCGCCGCACAGTCCGTTGCCGCAGAGCTGCCCCCGGCCTTCGTCGTCGGGGATGTCCTGTCCGGGTTCGTCTTCGTCGCAGGCATCGCCTAGCCCGTCGTCGTCGCCATCCGCCTGGTCGGCGTTGGCGATGTCCGGGCAGTTGTCGAGATCATCCGCGATACCGTCGCCATCCCCATCCGTCGGAATTACCGGGATCGGACAGCCGTCTGCGCCGACCACGGAACCCGCTGGTGAATCGGCGCACTGGTCGAGATCATCCGTGATGCCGTCGGCGTCGGAATCCAGTTGGGACGCGGCACAGCCGAATTCATCGACTTCGACGTTGGCCTCCGTGGCGGGACATTCGTCCAGATCATCGGCCACTCCGTCTCCATCCGCGTCGTCCGGCGGCAGCGGATCACAAGCGTCGCCCGCGCCGTCGTCGTCCCCGTCGGACTGGTTCTCGTTGGCCAATGTCGGACAATTGTCGCACACGTCGCCGACGCCGTCGCTGTCGCCATCCGCCTGGTTGATGTTGGCGATTTCCGGACAGTTGTCCTCAAACGCGCAGTGGCCATCGCCGTCACGGTCGTCGCACCCGGCAGCGGGGCAGCCGTCGGGACGGGCGGACGACTGCGTGGGGCATCTATCGCGGCAGTCAGCCAGCGCGTCGCCGTCTGAATTGGTGTCTGGAGAATGGCACCCACATTGACCGGGTGCGGCTTTCAAAGGATCCAAGGGACATCCATCATCCTCGTCGGGAACCCCATCATCGTCATCGTCGTCATCGAAGACTTCGAAGGCTCCGATATCGCATGCCATTCCGTCGGGGCGCGCCCGACCGCGCTGATCGACGGTAAGTGTTTCATCGGCACAGTCGCCGGCATCGATCGCCGGGCTCTCCGGCAGCAGCGCGTGGGTCAGTGTAGGCCCACCGTTTTTGGCGAGGGGACCGAGGAGCGGATCACCGGACATGCTGGTAGGGTCAACGACGCACGATCCATCGCCGACGATATTGAAACCCAGATCCGAAAAGAGGGCGTCGTTAAAACAATCGCCACCGGAGACGCGACGTATCATGCTATTGGCGATGATGCTGTTGGTCATGGTGACATCACCCTTCGCCACGTTGTGAATGCCTCCACCGTCCGCAATAGGAGCATCAACCCCATTAGCGCTCAATGTGACGTTGGCCAGGGCCAGCGATCCGTCGTTCAAAATTCCTCCACCAAGGGCCAGGGTTTCGCTGAGCGCGGCATTGCCGCTGACGGTGCTGTTGGTCAGGTCAATCTGACCTGGAAACGTGTTGCAAAGTCCGCCGCCCTCAGCCAGGGACAGGCTAAATGCGATGTTTCCATACAGCGCGCTGCGCTGGACGGAGAGGTTTCCGTGGTTGCGGATACCCGCGCCGAAAGCCGCATGGGGACCGGAGGCGATGTTTGTAACGATGGAGCAGTCCGCCAGTGTCATGGTCCCCAGGTTGAGAATTCCGCCACCTTCGGCGGAGTCGTTACCCATGACCATGTTGCCCTGGATCGCCGTGCCGATCAGTGTCATGACGCCCGCGTTGTAGATGCCGCCGGCAAGAGCGCTCGTAGGTCCATGCGCCTTGTTTCCGTTGATCGCGCAGTTAATCAGGGTTGCCACGCCCGACGCGGAGTTAAACAGGCCAGCGCCCATCGACTGGACCGGAACTTCCCCCGAATTCGCGGTGGTCGTACGCGCTGACAATTTCGGAACATCTGCATCAACCAAATTTCCCGTGACTATGCACCCAGACATCGTCAACGTGGCATCGTTCAGGACGCCGGCCGCGAACGCGGCTTTACCTCTGGCTATAGTGAGCCCCATCAGTTCAACGGTGCCTGCGGAAATATGAAAGACCCGGACCTGATCGTTGCCGTCTACGATGACCTGGCCCGCGCCATGCACGGCAATGTCACTGGTAAAGCTCAGCGTACTTTCTAGCAAGATCGTGTGCGGACCGGTGCCTTCCATAGCGAAGACGATGGTATCCGGTCCGGGTTGGACGCCCGCATCGAGAATGGCCTGGCGCAGCGAGCCGGTACCTGAATCGTTGGTGTTGCTGACTGTCAGAGTAGCGGCACTAAGTGGCACCGCGAGGGCCGCGGAAACAACCATGGTGATCATGATTCTGGCTTGCGTGAGTATCATCGCGATTCTCCTCTCGTTTTCTGGAGTTGAATGACTTCGTGGCGCTGGGGTCAATCAAAGGCCATGTTGCGATGTAAGCGCCTTGATCGCTTGCCATTGAGATTTCAAGGCACTGCGTTCGACTGGTGACTCTCTGCTGACTGGATTGAGGATTTCTTGATTACTTCGTGCGGCGGCAACCACGCGCAGTAAGTCGAGCCGCGGCAGAGTCGTCCGCGGAACCAATGCTGAAACCTCTGTAATTACACGAGCATTTCCCGTGCCATGACGGGGGCAATTCAGGTGTTGTTTGATGGGCTGCGATGGAGGGCGCATCGTGGAAGCTGTGTGAAATCCAACACTTCGATGTTGAAATTCCGCCACTTAAGCTGGTGAAAAGACCATGGTTGATAATAAGTGCGGTAGTGGATCCATGGCGGGGACCGATTCCGTCATGGTTTGTGGTGATTGGGTTTCTTATTGCGGCGGCGTGATACAGAGTTGATACATGATGGTTCCGAACTCAAGTAGTTCAGCGAAAACGAAGCTGCCGTTGTGGGTCTTTGCGCACCGCCACCGGAAGGGTGCCGCCTGACCGCCGCATGGGAGTGATGGGACGTTTGCACCCGGGCCACAGCGGCGGGAAGATTATGCTGTTTTTTTCACTTTTTCCGTTGACGCATCAGCATGAGTCCCAGTGCAATTGGCCAAAGAGTGATGAACCCCGTAGCGCCGCAGAGACCGTTACCACAAAGCTGGCCTTGACCGTTGTCGGGAACTTCCTGACCGGGTTCGTTGCCGTTGTCGCTGTCATCAATTTCATCGCACGCATCCCCGAGGCCGTCGTTGTCGCCATCGGCCTGGTCGGCATTGGCGATGTCCGGGCAATTGTCGAGATCGTCGGCCACGCCATCGCCATCGCGATCCGACGGGATGACTGGGATTGGACACCCATCGGTGTCGACTTCGACTTCGGCAGGAGTGTCGCCACACTGGTCGAGATTGTCATTAACTCCGTCGCCGTCGGTATCACGCTGTGCAGCGGAGCAGCCGGACTCATCCACGACGGCACCGGCCACGGTTTCCGGGCAGGTGTCGTCGGCGTCGATGACGCCGTCATCATCGGCATCCAGCACTGGTTGGACCGGCGTGCATGCATCGCCGACACCGTCATCATTGCTGTCCGCCTGATCCGCGTTTGAAACGTCGGGACAATTGTCACATGCATCGCCCACGCGGTCGTTATCGCCGTCTGCCTGAGTGATGTTGGCCACTGACTGACAATTGTCATTACCGTCACACGCCCCGTCGCTGTCGCCGTCCAAACATCCGCCCGGGCAACCATTG
>CAZKIN010000295.1:0-4704 GCA_964552515.1 uncultured Phycisphaeraceae bacterium | reverse complement strand
ACGATATAGCAGATCGCACCACGTGTGGTACCATGATTGATACCACCCTGGTTGAAGAAGTCCAAGTGCCAAGTACGTCGTAGAGTCTTGTCCTATTTTTTTCTTAGAAAGCGAGCAGTTTTATGCAGAAGGCAAGTGTCAGATCAGTGGCAACCATCCTGCCACTGATGATCGCAGCTGTGGGGCTTTCCTCTTGTGCCTCCTCGGGTCCGAAGGCCACCCATCAGAAGCAAGTGGAACGAGAAACGGTCGTAACCGTGGAGTCTATCGATGTTCCTGAGCGTCTGGTGACCGTGCGGAGTGCGAGCGGAGATCGCAGCACTTATTATGTCGCCGAATCGATCAAAGACTTCCCTCAGGCCAAGGTAGGCGACAAGGTGCGTATCCGGTACCGTGAGTCGTACGCGTTTCGGGTAATGAGCCCCGGCGAATCTGCTCCGGGCCTTGAGGTCACAACCGAAACTTCCCGAGATAAAACGGTAACTCCCACGCGCAGTGCCAAGACTGAAGTGAAAGCCATGGTGCGTATTGAGGAAGTCACCAAGGATGGGAAGGTCGTAACCTTTACCGGTCCACGCGGTCGGCGGACCGTGAATATTCTCGATCCGGCTTTGCAGGAATATGTGCGCAAATTGCACACGGGAGACCATGTTGAAGTCACTTATAATGAAGCGCTGGCCCTTTCGATCGTAGGGGTCTAACGAACTCTTGCATGGTGAACACACGAAGTACCCATCCCAAGTTGTGCGCACGCGGCACGTACAACATGGACTGGACAAACAAATTGGCAGGGCCTCTCGCCAACTGGCCGTTGCCCCTTTGCCCGTCGACGGTCTTGTTGAGAAAGGTTAGCCATGAAGCGCCCGATGCGGATTGTTGCCTCCTTCTGCTGCTGTGCGGTCGTGCTCACGGGAGGCTGTGCCAGCGCTCCGCTCGACTTTCCACGCACGGTATCCTTTGCCTTCAATTCGCCCCAGGAGACGGCACTGGGGCGAAATTTTTACCCACAGACGGAAGCGCATCCAGGTGAAACCGGGGTCTACCTGCTGCCCGGCGGAACCGACGCGCTGGTGGCACGCGCGGTCATCATCGACGCGGCCGAGAAAAGCATCGACGTGCAGTACTTTATCTTCAAGGACGACCTGGTAAGTAATTTCGTGCTTGACCATATCGTCGCGGCCGCCGACCGGGGCGTGCATGTGCGCATGCTTCTTGATGACTTCTGGCAGGTGGGAAAGGACCGGCACCTCGCGGGCATTGGGGCGCATCCCAATATCGAACTGCGCGTTTTTAACCCGGTGGGCGGCATTCGATCGACGGAGGCATCTCGCTCGCTGCAATATGCGTTCGGTCCGAAGCGCATTCGCGGCCGTATGCATAACAAGTCACTGATTGTTGACGCCGCCGCCGCAATCGTCGGCGGCCGCAACATCGCTGATGAGTATTTTGCCGCCAGTGGGGACTTCAATTTAGCCGACGTGGATATGATCGCCATCGGCCCAGTGGTGGATGACGTCGCAAGGACTTTTGATCAGTACTGGAACGCCCCTGTGGCCATACCGATCGAGGCTTTCGTCCCTGCCGAAAGGGGCCCGGAGTGCCTCGCCGCGTTGCGCTCGCGGCTGGAGCAAACGCGCGTCGAGGCAAGGGAGTCGGTTTACGCCCAGCGTGTTCGCGAGTCCGATCTGCTCAAGCAGGTGGAGGCTCGCGCGGTGCCCTTCACATGGGGCAAAGATGAAGCACTCGCCGACGCCCCGGGCAAGTCGCTACTAAAAAGAGAGAAAGTCCCGTCCGCGTTCATGGCGGAGCGACTACTGGTGGTCATGAGCTCCGCCAGGCACGAAGTGCTGATGGTTTCGCCCTACTTCGTGCCCGGCAAGGGCGGGATGAAGTGGTTCAAGGAAACTTGCGCGCGCGGCGTCACGGTCAAAGTCGTGACCAATTCCCTGGCCTCGACGGACGTCGACGCGGCCCAGGGCGGGTACCGAGGTTACCGCAAGGCGATGCTTCGCGAGGGAGTGGATCTTTACGAACTCCGCCCTGACCCGGAGCGCACCGGCAAGCCTGCCGCCATTCACCGGGGCAGCACCGCCCGCGCCGCCCTTCATGCCAAAATCCTGATCATCGACCGGGAAACCATATTCGTAGGCTCCCACAATATCGATCCTCGTTCAGGAATGTTGGATTCGCAAAATGGCATTCTCATTCGAAGCCCGGAGCTGGCCGCGCAACTGGCGAGTGAATTCGATAGGGTGACGGGCCCCGCCTATAGCTATCGCGTCACTCTCAAAGGCAATCGCCTGACTTGGAATGCGGAAAAAGCGGGAAAGCCGGTTGAGTACCGAAAGGACCCGGAAACAAGCGGCTGGCGGCGGTTCAAGTCAGCGTTCATCGGCTGGCTGGCCCCGGAGTCGTGGCTGTGATGATCCTGAGGTAATCGGCAGATTGGACTGGCAGCGGGTGACCGGATTCAAACCGGCAACATCCAACTTGGAAAAATCGGTTGGCAAACTATCGAGAAGCTCAGGAAATTCCGTGGTTTTCATAGGCCTATTCGTTTTGCGGGATAGGTCGTTGAGCCTCATGCCTATCGTCGACGCCAACGAGGTCATCCAGGCTTCGATATACGATGGTACGTGCCGCCGAGTACGGAAAGTCGCATCGAGTTCCGGTGATCCAAACGAGACGTTCGTACATTAGTACGAGACCGAGTGGAAGATTGCTGGGACATGTGGAAGGTGAGTGGAAAACAGCATGGTGGCGCTGGGGTCTGTGCGCTGTCACCACTCATGAGAGGCAACGTCCAGATCAGCAGATCGTTGATTGGCTACACGACGCTACGCCTGGCCATGCCACCGCAGGAATAGCGCGTCGCTTGTAATTAGCCATGCAACTCAGCCACGCAATGCGTACAGAGCAATGGCACGCGGGCACACGGCACACGAACAAAAGTACCTTGGCGGATGTCACCGAATCCGAACGTCCGTGCAGGCCAAAGCCGGCGGCGCGCTTGGCACGCGGCGGTTTGTAGAGTCGGGGCGGTTATTCGTTACCGCACGATCACTTTGCGCGGCGGGGGACCGTAGGGGTAGTCGGGGTCGCGACCCTTGTGGATAACACGCGGGGGATAGGGCTGCGGTTCGCGGCGGACGACTACCCAGCGGCGGCCTTCATAGTAGTGGCCGCAACCGGGGCCGTGTACGTGATGTTCGTGAATGACGACCACCCGGTCGCCATCGTAATAGTGGTTGCAATGGTCGTGGCAGACATGTTCCACGACGACGGGACGGGGCGCGGGGCGGTGTTCGTGGTAATTGAAGGCCACGCTGCCGTGGTCGCACCCCAGGGTGGCCAGCGTCACGCCGGAGAGAATTACGATCAAGACTCGAAACACCATGGTCAACGTCTCCTTACCACCGCAACATCGTCCTACTCTTATCTCGACAACAAACCGTGGGGATCGTTAGGTCCCGTGGCACGAGAATTCGCCTGCACGCGACATTATAGGGCCGGCAGGGAATTGCGTTTCGGATGAGAGGCTGGATTCCGCCGCGTCATGCGAAGCGGGACGACAGGCGTGTGAAGTGCATCATTCTGACGGGACGGCCGGCATTTCGACGGGTCTGCGGAAGGAGTATCCGACGCCGCGGACGGTGTGGATCCAGTTCTCGGCGGCTGCGTCCGGCAAAGCGGATTTGATTTTCTTGCGAATGGCGAGAATGTGCACGTCGATGGTGCGATCGGTGATGGCCGCACCGAGGCCGATCGCGGCGTTGATGAGTTCGGAGCGACTGAGCACGGAACCCTGGGCGCTGATCAGCGCGCGCAAGACGCGGAGTTCGGTGCTGGTCAATGCGACACGAATACCGTGGACGAGCAGTTCGTGGCGCTGGGTATCCACACTGAAGCCGCCCTGGCTTACGGGACTGGTGCCGGGATCGGAGCCGGCATGGCGGCGCATGACCGCGGCAACCCGTGCAATGAGTGACTTTATGGAGAAGGGCTTGCGAACATAGTCATCCACGCCGAGGGCGAAGCCGACCAACTCGTCCGTCTCGTCGGATTTCGCACTGAGTACGATCACCGGAATGCGCGGAGTGCGCGGATCGCGGCGCAGCGCGATGACCACTTCATCGCCCGAGACGATCGGGAGCATCCGGTCCAGCAGAATAAGGTCCGGAGTTTCACGGCGAATGGCCGCCAACGCGGCGCTGCCATCGCCGGCATGGATGGTGCGATAGCCTTCGCGCTCCAAGTTGAAACGAATGGAATCCGCCAGGTCGGCGTCGTCTTCGACCACCAGAATGTATTTGCGTGCTGACAAAGGCAGATCCCGTCGGCTTGAATCCAGTTCCCGCCGGACAATCCGGATGCCTGGCGGGACGCAAGGGCATCGATGGCTGTCGGCGATGGCGCTGGGGCCAATTTCCAAGGGGATATGAATAATGGTGTGGAGTTAATGAAGATTGAACCAGAGATTAAGAACGCGCGAATGAATGTTAAATTTCGCAGTTGGGGGGCGTTTCAAGCGGAAACGTCGAGTTGCCCACCCTGTGCGGAGCCACCGTCCGTGGACATTTGGGTATAGTCGGTGGCCGCGCTGTAGGACATTGAAATCGAAGTTTGTTCATAGGACATGAAGGTGAACGAGGAGGACGATTCCGAGCGCTGCGAATTCTCCAGTCCGCTGGAGGCGAGCATGTT
>CAZKIN010000294.1:1379-4728 GCA_964552515.1 uncultured Phycisphaeraceae bacterium | reverse complement strand
TTAAGAACATCAACGAAGAGGCCTGCAGTTTACGACAGTGCGCTTCCATCGTCCATGAGGCCGGGTGGACGATTCGGCGCGAAATCGCATATGATTTGCCGGTTCGTGAGACATGACCATGTGCGCCGACTCGTTTCGATCCACTGATTCCCCCGCCGCGGATGACCCGTACCTGCTCGCGCGAATTGCCATGGTGCGCGATCAATTGCTGACCCGGTGCATTGCCGATCCGCGCGTGCTGGACGCGATGCGCTCGGTTCCGCGCGAGGTGTTTCTGCCGCCTGCGCTGCGCGAGCTGGCCTACGCGGATCAGGCGGTCGCGATCGGCGAAGGTCAGACGATCAGTCAGCCGTTCATCGTCGCGTACATGACGGAGAAGCTCGCCATCGAACCGCAGCACCGCGTGCTGGAAGTGGGCACCGGCAGCGGGTACCAGGCGGCGGTGTTGTGTCATCTCGCGCGGCATGTTTTCTCGATTGAACGCATCGATCCGCTGCGCGAGCGCGCGGCGGAAACGCTGGCGGAACTGGGCGTGACCAACATCACGCTGGGGCGCGGCGATGGTTCGATCGGCTGGGCGGAGCACGCGCCGTACGACCGGATCATCGTGACGGCGGGAGCGCCGGCGGTGCCGCCGCAACTTATCGCACAATTGACAGATCATGGACACCTCCTTATTCCCGTGGGCAGTCGCAGCGATCAGCGTCTGATCCTGGTCACCAAGCTGCCCGGCCGCGTCGTGGAAACGCCGCTGATTGACTGCCGATTCGTGCGCCTGATCGGCGAAAGCGGCTGGAGTGCCACATGATGGCACGACGCTGACCACCATTTTCCACCACCCCCGGCGCCACCAAACCACACCCACGCGACACCCACCCGCACCCTGAACGACTTCGCCATCGGACGCCATGAAGGCAGACCCGGCGGCGGAGACAAGAGTCCGCCCTACCTATTAGACACCAGAGGTGATCGCGCCACCGGCGATGTGAACGTAACTCATTGGCAATAAATACCTTATGAACGTTTGTACAGCGAGACTGGAGGAATTGCCGAACCGCGCGGCGGCCCAAGGTGACTTTAAACAGTCACTAGCGCGCTATACGATCGGCCGTCGCGCAGAGAGTGTCACGATGGAGTCAGTTATAATTCCCTTCGGGTCAACGACCCGAACGGCGCGACTACGGACAGATCGGACACAATACGGGGTTGGTGATCTTGGTGGTAGCCGGGGGACCGTAGGCGTCGCCGGCGATGGCGCGCACACTGATCAGCACATCGGCGGTATTAACGAACGCGTTCAGGCAGGAATCGGCGCTGCTGATGGCCTGCAGATTGGCGACGGTGAATGGCGGGGTGATGGCCGCTCCGCTGATGTATGCCTGAATGGCGAGCACATCCTGGACATTGGTGAACTGATTGGGCGGCGTCCATTCCACACCGTTGTTGGAGCCGACGATATCACCCCACAACTTCAAGTTGAGCGAGGGAATCGGAATGGTTCCGAGGGGCAGCGCAGGGGAGAAGGCGACGCCGTCGGCGGTGGCGGTCACTTCGTAATCCGCGACGGGAATGATCTCGCAATCGCCAACGTGAATGACCGGCTCGCTCCAGACGCGGAAGACCGGCAGCAAGTCGCAGCGCGCGGTGTTGATGTGGGCACCGGCCGCGACGGGCGCCTGCACCCAGCAGGAACCTGCCGGCGCGGAAGTCTTGGTGACCAGGAAGGCGACCGAGTTGGGACCGTTGTTGGGCGAGAAGGAAATGTAGCGGTTCTTCAGGCGGTCGAACGGACCGGGCGCTGGCGTGGGTGGAGCGAGGGTGGAGGTGGCGACGAAATTCGTTGAGTCATCGAGGTTGATCCATCCGATGTTTTCAGCCCAGGCGTAGCCGCGGAAGCGGCCGGCGCCGGCATCGAAGCGCGCCTGATTCGGCGCTTGCGCGGTCGTTTTGAAGTTGACCCAACCGATGTTTTCGCCCCACGCGTAACCGGTGAGGTCTCCGCCGGGCTCGATGTTCACACCGTAGTTGGTGTCGTTGATGTTGGCATAAGGACCACCACCATTGCCGACATTGACCCAGCCGACGTTTTCCATCCAGATCATGCCCGACAGATGGTCGGCGGCCACGAAGACTCCGCCGGCCCCGCCGTTGGCGTCGGCCCAGTTCATCCAGCCGGCGTTCTCGCTCCAGGAGAACTTGTTGGCGGGATCGATGTTGGAGGGAATGAGAAACAGGCTCGCCCCGACACTGGCCGCGACTACCAAGGCCAATCCGGCGGTTGTGGAAATTGTCTGACGGTTCATGGCATTGTTCCTTTCCGCACTGCGGCGAACGGTCCCGGTTAATAACTGTAATTGGCGTTGGGGTCGGTCGATCCGGGTGAAACACCGCCGCTGTTTCCGAGCACAGCGGGTGCGTCCACGACCAGAACGACAAGGATGTTGTTCGCCGCTACGACGTCCCAATTGGTGGTGTTGCCCGAGCAGGTGTTGCGGGTGATGAAGTTCGCGGCGAAGTCCACGTCAATGCCGCGGTCTGCGTCTGTACTGTTGTTGGCGTCGATGCGGTTGTCGGTGCCCTCCACGTGGATGCCCGCGCCGTCGCCGCCGTTGCCATTTCCCTGGCAGACGTTGCCGCGGACAATGTTGTCACTAAACACGCGAATGCCGTCAAGCGTGTTGCCCACGATCGAGCAATTGGTGATGGTGTTAAATTCACTCGCGTCGATGCCGTCGCCATTGTTGTCAACGATGGCACAGTTGGTGACTGTGTTGCCGTCCAGCAAGGCCATTCCTTCCCCATTGTTTCGGGATGAACAATTGGAGATCGTGGAGGCACCCAGACCGACGAGGCCCGTACCCGTGTTGCTAAGAGCCGCACAGCCAGACATGCTGCCCGAATTGATGAAAATCCCGGCTCCGCCATTTAAGTAAGCGACGCATCCGGTCACGACCGCGTTAACGCCGGGAGAAATTCCAAAGGTGACGTTTTCGCTGACGCGCAAGTCGGCCAGTCGAGAATTGGTAGCGATGCCCAAGCTAATGCCACCATTCCAGTTACGGACGGAACCGTTAGTCACGGCAATGTTGTTCACGGGATTGATGGCATGGATGCCCTCCAACGAACCGGCGACGCCTTCAACGCTGAATCCCATGAGGTCCAAGGTGACTCCGCTGGCGTCGATCATGATCCCATGTTTGCCGTTGACGCCTTTGACATTGCCGGTGAGGTAATAGGAACCGGGCAGGATGATCTTAAATACGGCGGTGGCGTCGCCGGGCGTGGTGTTGTCACCGATGGGCGTGCGCTGGGTTGGACCGATGGGGCCGGGGGGAGGATTCAAGTCTCC
>CAZKIN010000294.1:0-1279 GCA_964552515.1 uncultured Phycisphaeraceae bacterium | reverse complement strand
TGCACCGAGGTCGCGCTGATGTTGATGGCGTTGCCCGAGGCCGTGGAATCGACGACGTGGCCGACCGAAGAGGCGTCGAGTCCGTTGCCGACGTTGTTTAATGCGGAAGAGCCGGTGATGGTCGAGGCGCTGCCGGCGCGGATTCCGTTACCGGCATTGTCGGCCGCGACGCAATTGGCGACGACACCGGCAGCACCCGCGACGCGAATGCCCGCATCGTTGAGATCGTTTCCGTTGCTCCAGGATACGCAACCGGTGACGATTGAATGGGAGTTCACGCGAATTCCATCTTCGGTGCCGCTGTTGATCGCCATGCAATTCCGGACGAGGGCATAGTTGCGCAGGAAAATCCCCTGAAGTCCGTTATTGATTACCCGAACGTCTTCAAGAATACCGCCATCGGAGATTGCACCGTAGACACCATACCAATTGAAATCGCGCACGGTTCCGTTGCGGATGGTGATGTTATGGCGATTGTCATTGATGAAGATGCCGGCTTGAGAACCGACCTCGAGATTGCCGTACACGGTGAAGCCGTTGAGGTCCAGCGTTACGTGAGCTGCGTCGATCTCAATGCCGTGCTGTCCGGGCAACGCAAGAATATCCTCGGCGAGGTAGAACGAACCTGAGAAATTGATGAGGACGGGCGTGAGGGTATCGAACTGGTTGCGGATGGCCGTGCGCGGTTCGACGTCGCTTAGGTTTTTCATGGTGGGCGTGACCGGCCCGACAGGCGGGGTGAGACTTCCCGCACTGACCCAGACGACGGTGGCGAGCACGGCGGTAATGAGTACGGATTTGGCGATGGGCATAAACGGCTGGTGCATGGATCAGTTCCTTTCTAGTGGTTGCGATCGAGCATCCATTGCGGGATGAAATTCGAACGCAGAATTCGGTGCCAGCGCAGCAATGCCATCCGGGCGTCACTGGACAGGCCAAGGGCATAGGCGCACAGGCTGCACACGCCGCCCGGCACTGTCATGCCAGGACGCTATCCGACTTGCATTGTCCTCTTATTGCGCGCCAGGAAACGAAAAGCCCGACGCAAGTGCACTGCTGTCCAGTTTGAAGTGCAAGGTGAACGCGCATCCAATGGGCGCGGCCCACAATTGGATGCGCCACCGAGCGGCGGCAGTTTACTTTGAATTTCGGAAAAAATCAAGCCTTTTATTGGGATTTCGAGCAATTTTTCCTTTCGGTGGTGACTTACATATTGCGCGCGGGAAGAAAGGTGGCACCGGAGAGGCACAGGTGAGAGTGGCGGTGGGGGAAATGGGAA
>CAZKIN010000293.1:0-4759 GCA_964552515.1 uncultured Phycisphaeraceae bacterium | reverse complement strand
GACCGCAAAGTACACCTGAGTCCTATATTCAAGTTTATTATAAGCTGCCGGTCAGCTGTTGACGCGCACAAAATGGATGCGCATTTGCTGCGCATTGCAGACGGGGAGCCGACCCTTTTCGACGTGCCCATGCGGGATACTTTCGCTGAATCTACGGCAAAAACCCAACCTACGCGCCGGGAATCAGTCCGACTACAATAGGTGCGATTCGCCGGTGAATCGCAGTCACGGAGGCAAAATGTCATGAGACGTTTTTTTCGACACGAAAAGATTTCGCTGGTTGCCGCAGGCGCAGGTGTCGTCTGCTGGATGGCGTGTGCGGTAATGGCTAACCCGTCCGGGGGGCAGCCGTTGGAGAGAGATTTCCAGCCGCGCGCACAACAAGCGATTGACCTGGGTCTTAAGTACCTGGTTTCCGCGCAGCAGGCGGATGGCGGCTGGAAACTGCGCGACGCGTCACATCCCGCGATCACGGCCCTGGTGCTCAAGGCGTTGATCCTCGAACCGACCTATGGACCGGACCATCCCTCCGTCAAACGCGGGCTGGAGCGGCTGCTTGCCTTCGTCCAGCCCGACGGCGGCATCTATGTGCCGGACGAGGGACTGAACAATTATCATACGAGTGTCGCATTGATGGCACTGGCCGCGACGAAAGATCCTGCGCATCGCGAGGTGATCCGCAACGCGCAACACTATCTCCGCGAACTGCAGTGGGATGAAGGTGAGAACCGCGGATCGCAGGACGCGTGGTACGGCGGACAGGGTTATGGCGGCGGCAAGCGCCCGGACCTCTCCAATACGCAGGTCATGCTGGATGCGCTGCATGACAGCGGATTATCGACCGACGACCCGGCGTATAAGAAAGCCATGGCGTTCGTCTCGCGCTGTCAGATGCTTGGTGAAACCAATGACCAGCCATTCGCACGGGGCAGCAGCGCAGGCGGTTTCATTTATTCTCCCGCCAACGAAGGCGAATCGAAAGCCGGCACGGAGAGTGTGGATCAGGATACGCATTTGCGCAGCTATGGCAGCATGACCTATGCGGGCTTCAAGAGCATGCTTTATGCCCGGCTCGACCGCAACGACATCCGCATCAAGAAGGCGTATGACTGGATCCGTCAACATTACACGCTGGCTCAGAATCCCAACATGCCGGAGGCGCAGGCCAAGCAGGGATTGTTCTACTATTATCATACGTTCGCGCGGGCACTGGATGCCTGGGGTGAAGACGTCTTCACCGACGACAAGGGTACACCGCACCGCTGGCGCGCTGAACTGACGGACACACTTCTCGGGTTGCAGAACAAGGATGGAAGCTGGATCAACTCGGCGGATCGGTGGCAGGAGGGCAATCCGCACCTGGTCACCGCCTATGGCGTCCTTGCGCTTCATGCCGCCCTGGAACGCGACCGAGTGGGAGGCCCGAAATGAGCGACACCTTGGATTCCGATTCGAGCGATCGTAACGCGGACGCGGGGGTTGACGAAGGCGAATTCGCCGGCGCGCTGCCGGACAGGGACGAATCTGCAGCCAGTGACGAACACTTTGTAAGCGGTGAAGACGCCGATTCCACCGACACCTTTGGCGAGCCTGCGCCGGGCGATGGTGGTTCCGCGGAGCGCGACGGGAGCGACGCCACGCTGATCCTCGACGCCCACATCGGTCCTGCCGATCCACTGATGGTGCCCATGCGTTGGGATGCGTACGGCTCTGCGCATCATATCGGGATTGAACTCAAGCATTTGGAAGACGAAGTCCGCGCGCTGCTTGACCCGATCGACCAGCGGCGCAAACGCAAATTCAACGGGACCCGCCGCTGGCATGAACTGGAGGATGACCTGCGGGCCATTCGCTTTTCAGGTCGCTTGCCGGAAGAGACGATCGTCAAGGTGCTGCAACTGGTGGCCAAGCGGCACACGCTCTATCGACGATTGAGTTTTCTCTCGTCGACGCGACCGACGTGGAATACGTAATCGATTCAACCGTAGTGTGGCACGTCGAATTTCAATAATTCAAATTATGACTTTTGCGCAGTTGCTCCAGGTACCGGCGGTGAATTTCCTCGTCGGTCGCCTGTGGGAAAGACGCACGGAGCCCGTCGCGCAGCAGTTGTCTCGTCATTTCCGTAAGTTCAAAGGCCTTCATCATGCGCTGCTCCGGTGTCATGCTGCGCAGCACTTCCAGATAACGCCCGTGATTGGGTTGGGGTTTGAGCATGACGAGTTTACCTGCAAATGGTTGGCCGATATATTAGGTCGCGTGCCGCTTTTACACCTGTGAAACGACCTCGACCTACGTAAATTTTATCCTCTCATTTGCAGCACTGCAAACGAATGCCATCGTTCGATTTCCGCGGATAGTTCGCGTATAACTGCACCCATGCCCAAACGAACCGACATCCAATCCATCCTCCTCATCGGCGCCGGACCCATCGTCATCGGCCAGGGGTGCGAGTTCGACTACAGCGGCACACAGGCCTGCAAAGCCCTGCGCGAAGAGGGCTACCGCGTCGTCCTCATCAACTCCAACCCCGCCACGATCATGACCGATCCGCACATGGCCGACGCCACCTACATCGAACCCATCACCCCCGAGTTCATCGAGAAAATCCTCGACTACGAACGCGCGGCCGGCACGCCGGTGCATGCATTGCTTCCTACCCTCGGCGGACAGACCGCGCTGAACTGCGCGATGGAGTGCGTCGAGCGCGGCATCCTTTCCCGGCACAACGTGGAACTGATCGGCGCGAGCGCGGCCGCCATCCACAAGGCGGAAGATCGCACCGCGTTCAAGGAAGTGATGATCGCCATCGGGCTCGATGTCCCCAAGTCCGGCGTCGCGCACACTTGGGACGAAGCCCAGCGCGTGCTCGAAAAAGTGAAACTGCCGTGCTGCATTCGTCCCGCCTACACCCTCGGCGGCGAAGGCGGCGGATTCGTGCGAACAGCCGAGCAGTTTGAAACGATTGCCCGGCGCGGGCTGGCCGCTTCGCGCGTAAGTGAAATCCTCATCGAAGAGAGCCTCTGGGGTTGGAAGGAATTCGAACTGGAAGTCATGCGTGACTGCCGTGACAACGTCGTAATCATCTGCGCGATCGAAAACATCGACCCGATGGGCGTACACACTGGAGATTCCATTACCGTCGCCCCCGCGCAAACGCTGACCGACAAGGAATATCAGAAGATGCGCGACAGCAGCATCGCCATCATCCGCGCCATCGGCGTCGATACCGGCGGCTGCAACATTCAGTTCGGCGTCGATCCGCTGACCGGCCGGCAGGTGGTCATCGAAATGAACCCGCGCGTGTCGCGCTCCTCGGCACTGGCCAGCAAAGCGACCGGCTATCCCATCGCGCGAGTGGCCGCGAAGCTGGCCGTTGGTTACACCCTCGACGAACTGCCCAACGACATTACCAAGACCACGCCCGCCAGCTTCGAACCGACCATCGATTACGTCGTGGTAAAAATGCCGCGCTGGACCTTCGAGAAATTCCCTGACGCTGATGAGACACTCACCACGCAGATGAAGTCCGTCGGCGAGGCGATGGCCATCGGGCGGACGTTCAAAGAAGCATTCCAGAAGTGCATCCGCTCCATGGAAATCAAACGCTTCGGCTACGGACTCGACAAGAACGACAAGTGGATGAACCGTTCTTCGATCGCGGCGGATGCGGGGCCCGGTTCATCGTCGACCACTGCGGTCGGCGGCAGTACGGCCACCGAGGCACCGCCGGACACAATCGAGGAACACGCCAAACGCTGGCCCATTCCGGCGGAGGTGCTCCGCGACAAACTCGAACGCCCGTGCCAGGGCCGGCCCTACTACATTCGCTACGCATTCAAAATGGGCTGGTCCATCGAGCAGGTCCACGAACTCACGCGGATCGACCGCTGGTTCCTCGGCCAGTTGATGGAGTTGGTGCAAGCGGAAGGAAAGGTCGAACGAAAAACCGCTGTTCAAACGCTTTCGCGCGACGCACTGTCCGGCTTCAAACAACTCGGTTACTCCAACGTGCAACTCGCCGCCGCAACGGGCGCGACGGTGTCCGAGTTGGCCGCGCAAGGCTGTGAACACCAAATCTCCCCGGCCTACAAACTGGTCGACACCTGCGCCGCGGAATTCGAAGCACGCACCCCGTACTATTATTCCGCCCACGAAGCGGGAGTGTCACACATTGACACCGGCCCACGGCGAATCTGCGACGATGAAATCCGCATCACCGATCGGCCCAAAGTCGTCGTCCTCGGCGGCGGCCCCAACCGCATCGGCCAGGGCATCGAGTTCGACTACTGCTGCTGCCACGCGTCCTTTGCCTCCCGCGCCGCCGGATACGAATCGGTAATGATCAACTCCAACCCGGAAACCGTCAGCACCGATTTCGACACCAGCGACCTGCTCTTCTTCGAACCGCTGACGCATGAGGACGTCCTCAACGTCATCGAGCGACTCAGCGGCGGGCCGCTTGATCCAGGCAACAGGCAACAGGCAGCTGGCAACAGGCAATCGACATCCCCTCAATCTGCAATCTGCAATTTGCAATCGCCAATAAAAGGCGTCATCGTCCAGTTCGGCGGCCAGACCCCGCTCAATCTTGCCCAAGGGCTGAAAAACGCCGGAGTGCCCATCCTCGGCACCCAGCCCGAGATGATCCACCTTGCCGAAGACCGCGACGAATTCCAAAAAGTCATTTGCGACCTCAGCCTTCAGCAGCCGCCCAACGGCATCGCGCGCGACCGCAAGGAGGCCTTCACCATCGCCG
>CAZKIN010000292.1:0-4785 GCA_964552515.1 uncultured Phycisphaeraceae bacterium | reverse complement strand
TCGCGATAAGCTGCTTCGGAGGCATCATGCCATCGCCCGACGACCAGTGCATGCGTCGCCACAAGGCCATCAAGGCGGCACAGGGGGCATGATCCAGTTCCAGTGCATCCAGCGGGGTGCGAAATTCCTGCAATAAACCCAAACTTCGCGCCATGCGCAGCGCCATTCGCGCCACCAGGTGACCGACGCGCGTCATGCAAATTCGATAATAGAGCGGTCCGACTTTCACCATTACAGCCCTTTGCGCGCGATCATCACCAACGAAAGACCCATGACGGAATCCAACGGTGACGGCGTATCGGTCCAATCCGGCCGATGACCGGTAAGCCGCTTGACCCAGTGCTCACCCAGCGAATGGCGAAATCCGAGGCAACGCAGCTGGATGTCGGAGAATCCCGCATCTTGCGCGCGCCGCAACATTTCCGTTTTGGAATAAGGGATTTCCATGCCATATGGCCACCAACCACGCAGCTCGAGGTAGGCCTTCCACAAACGGTACGGCACGCACCATGAATGCGGAACGCTGACCACCGCTACACCGCCGGGACGCAAAGCCTCGTAGTGCGCCCGCAGTACGTCAGTCCGGGATTCACCCGAAAAATGTTCGATCACGCCGATCGATAAGGCCACGTCGAATGGTGCATGGGCGATACTCCGCGCAGCCCGAAGGTCGCACTGTACCGGCGTGGCCCGCAGCCCCAACCGTCCAAAACGTTCTGCGGCCGATGCGAGTGCCAGGGTATTGACATCAAGGAGCGTGACCTCGGCACCTTCTTCCGCCAGCAGCACCGAAAGGTCGCCGCGCCCGCTTCCGAGCTCGATTGTCTTCAAGCCAATCAAGGATCCGAACGCATAATGCAGTTCACTGCACATCCACTCCCAGCGTGGCCCGCGCCGCTCGCGCGACAGCACCGCTTCATCCTTCTCCACGCTCGGCACATGCTGCCACAGCCGCGTCCAGATCGCATCCCCTGCCTGTGAAACGCTGGGAAGATTCGAGGTGGTAGTTGGCGCTATTGCGTTCATTCGATTCCCGTGCCTTTAGTCATCCCGCGGTCCTACTATTGTCATTCATCCCTTTGATTAAGGCTGACGGCATTCATCCGAATCATCGACACTTGTCCACTCGGGCTACGTGGCTTCCATCAGCTCCAGCCTGCCGTCCACGGAACCCGCGATTTCAATGTTGTCCGGGCCGATTTGTGCGGTTCGGGGCGACGCGACCCGATCCAGAACGTCTGCCAACTGCCGCGCCTGCGCGCGCCTCGAGAATGCGTCCAGCGCTGCGGGCGACCTGCGGATTGCTCCTTGACCGCGCTTCCATTCTTGAAACATCTCCCCAAGCGCTCCCGCTACCTCCCGGCCATTGAATTCCACGGCATGCCCGGCCTGCGCATCATTGACAATATGTTGACACTCCCCTTCTGTCGGTCCAACCACCAGGATCGGTCGGCGGCTGGCCAGATACTCAAACAGCTTTGCGGGAATCACCGAGTCCGCATTCGGCCCATCGGGCACCAGAAGCAGCAGCGCGTCGGCATCGTGCATTTCCTGGATGGCTTCCCGATGCGAACCATAGGACGCGAAGCGGCACACCGCGCCGGTTTCATTCAGACGGTCACGTACTTCTCGCGATACGTGTCCCATGACCTTCACCACGCAGCGCGTCCGGGCCTCCGGGTTGGATTGCACAAACTCGCGCAGCCCATCGAACCATGCATCGCACGCGCGCCACCGGTCGAGGCGGCCCACGTGCGCCACCACCCACTGTCCGTCATCCGTTCGTCGTCGTTCCATTCCCTGGAAGTCATCGGGATCAAAGCCATTGGTGATGGTTACGAACTTCTCCACGTAGTTGGGAACATGTGACGCCAAAATGGCAGTTTGTCGCGGCGACACGCCGATCACCGCATTGGCCGCTTCGAGAATCTCCTGTTCCAACGCGCGATCGGCCGCGCGGTCCCGCGCGGACTGCGGCGCGTAGCGATAATCATCGGTCCACAAGTCTCGAAAATCCGCAATCCAGGGCAATCCAGTCGCGCGCTGAATCTGCATACCGAGCCAGTGATTTGACCCGGGGCTGAAAGTGGAGTAGATCGCGTCGATCGATTGCTCGTGCACCAACCGGCGCACCGCATGAACGCTCTGCCGCGCCCAACCAATCAGTTCATCCGGGTGGCTGCCTAGGTCCATCGAGCGCGCCCCCACCAAGTTCCGCACCAGTCCCCAAAGTGACCTTCTTCTGGCACTTCCCATGCCGTACGGCCTGCGCAGCACGGTGACGCCATCCGGTACATCATTAAGGAGCGTCTCGTCCTGTGGAAAACCTTCCAGCGGCTCGGCGGCCCACACCGTCGGGTGCCAGCCCGCCTGTGGTAAGTACTTGCAGAACTTGACCGACCGCTGCACACCTGGTCCGCCGGTGGGCGGGAATGCCGCCGAAATCATGAGTACATTTCGCATGGCCGGTTACACCATTACACAACGCTTGGCACGCAGTTCCGCATACAAGCCTACCCATTGATCCAGTATCTGATCCCACTCAAATTCACGCTTGACCATCTCGCGGCCCTGTATGCCCATGTGCCGCCGCAGGTCCGCATCGCGCAGCAGTGCCGCCACTGCGTCAGCAAGACCATCGCAGTCGCCCGGCTCAACCAACTTTCCAGTCACCCCCTCGCGCACCGCATCCGGAAGCCCACCCACGTTTGACGCAACCACCGGCAGTTCCATCGCCGACGACTCCAGCGCCGCCAGCCCAAAGCTCTCCTGCCACGATGGAATGACAGATACCTGCCACTTTTCCAGGTGAGACGGTAATTGATCATGTGCCAGTCGCGGAACCCACTGGATTCGCGAATCCACATTGAACCGGCGTGCAAGTTCCCGGCAATCGGGCAACTCTGCGCCATCCCCAATCAGGCAGAATCGCACATCCGCAATAGCTTGCACGATGCGCGGCATCGCCCGCACGAAGACCGATCCGCCGTAAACCGGTCGAAATCCCTTGAAGAATCCCACGATGGGCGAGCCCCCGACGGACTGCATCGCAGTGTCGTCGCGCCGAAACAACGAGGTATCCACACCCAGCGGAACGAGCGCAATGGACTCGTAAGAAACCGACGAATAATCCGCTATGGCCCGTGCGAAACGCGGACCCCACGCGGTAATGAGACTCGCATGGGTCAACAGCAGCCGTCGTGCGGCCGTCAACCCGTCTGACGGCGCGCCCTCGCCCGGCGGCGGCGTGATGTCCGACCCCCACGGCGTCACCGCGAGCGTTCCCTCGCGGATCATCTCCGGTGTAAATCCCCAGTCTGCGAGAAAATGCACATGGACGACATCAAATTCGCGCAACAGCCCGCGCAGATAATTCCCACGCCGTGCGGACCAGCGCCGCATATTCGTCAGCCCCGGCGGAGGCACGCGGAATCGCTCCGCGCTCACGTCGTCGATCTCCGCCGGTTTGTGCGTCACGACATGCACCTGCATACCGCGCCGCGCGAGTCCCGCGCTGATACGCTGCAGATGGATCGACTGTGCATCACCCAGCAGGCAAAGCTTCATGAGCCATCAAACAGCGACCGCGGCCGCTTCCTCCGTTTGATCAACAGATTCCACCATCATCGCAATTGGCGCTTCGTGCTTCCAGATATGCGCAACGGTCAACGTTCCGGTGGAACGCCCCTCGTCGTCAACTCCCAGCCAGTATTGAAACGGCGTGTCCACTTCCGTCGTCGCGCGATCGTTGTCCCAGACCCGCACGTTCCAGGCATACTGCCCGCCACAAACCGGCAACTCCGCCAGGTCAATGCGCATCGTGTGTCTACCTGCCGCGCAGCTCAGTTCCACTCCGTCTCGCCCGGAGTTCACGCTTAGCAGCTGCGTCTGCGCTTCCGAGCGCATGTTCAGTTCAAGCACCATGCGGCGGATCGGCTTATGTACAATCAGAGTCACTTCCGCGCAGAGGCGCTCTCCCGGGCGCGTCCATGTCACTTCCTCGCCCGCAGCATCCAGAAACCGCACCCGCTCAACTTCGGCGTGTTGCCCCTTGCCCCCCGCTGCGCAGATATCCGTAGGCCGGGTGACCTGGGCCTGGGCGACCGCATTCATGTAATGCGCCACCGCACTGCGCGGGTCACCCGCAAAGGCAATCTGCCCGTCGGCCAGCACGAGTGCGCGCTGACAGATTGCCTGCATCTGCTCCAGTTGATGCGTCACGAACACGAGCGTGGTTCCGCCGCGGATCAGTTCGCGCATCTTCTCCATGCAGCGCAGGCGAAACAGCGCATCTCCCACCGACAACACTTCATCCACCAGCAGCACGTGCGGATCGACATGCGCGGCGATCGCGAAGCCCAGTCGCGCATACATGCCCGAGCTGTAGCGCTTTACCGGCGTGTCAATGAAGGTTTCCAAACCCGCGAATGCGACAATGGCCTCGAACTTGCGGCGAATCTCAACGCGACTCATTCCCAGGATCGAACCGTGCAGGAACACATTCTCGCGCCCGGTCAAATCACCGTGAAACCCCGCACCAATTTCAATCAATGCCGCCAGACGACCATGAACGGTCACCTTACCCGCATCCGGTGCAAGAATCTTCGCCAGCAGTTTCAGCACGGTGCTCTTCCCCGCGCCATTGGGACCGATGACTCCGATCGCCTCACCTTGCGCCACTTCAAAATTCACGTTGCGCAACGCCCAGAAATCCCTGGAAGCAGCGGCTAATTCTTTACGCCAGGCGCGGCGCAGGACATGCGTCACCAGTCCGCCCAGTGACTC
>CAZKIN010000291.1:0-4852 GCA_964552515.1 uncultured Phycisphaeraceae bacterium | reverse complement strand
ACCGTCTACTCGCGCACTTCCCACTGTCCCTGCGACCCGCGGACGAAGCGATAGACCGATTGCTCGCGCCTCTTCAGTTCGGTGTTGCGATCGTTGATGCGCAGCACCACCAGTTTGGACCAGTCGATCGGAATGCCGCCGACGTCCACCGTGAATTCGAGCGCATCGCGCGTGGTAATTTCCAGACGGTTACGCGGCTGGTCATATCGGCCGGTGGCCCAGGCGCCAGGTTTCTCCGGGTCGCCCCTGGTTACCGTCAACCAGCGATCAGGATCGTCGAATGCGTCCAATTCCGCTGTGGTCTTTGCCCATTCCAGGGTTGTATCAACAGGCTTGGCCACTTCCGGCTCCGGCTGGGCTGGGGCGCTGGATGCTGGTGCGGGGATTTCGCGCGTGGGTTCCTCCTTGCGTGATTCGCGGCAATCAAGGCACGTTGCGGCCATGGAAGCGACCAACAGAATGGGTACGCGACGTTCAGCGCGCAGGAACCGTTCAGTCAACTTTACCCAGCGCACCATCACGGGCTTCCGGTCAAAAATTGCCAACACCTTGAAAACCTTATATGGTCTCAACAGGATATTGGACGCGACGAACATGCGACACCCCGAAACCGAACCCATCATACGTTCTACCACGATACTCTCCGTTCGTCGCGGCGGCACGGTCGCCATCGGCGGAGATGGACAGGTTTCGATGGGGCAGACGTCCATCAAGCATGATGCCAAGAAGATCCGCCCACTGGCCGACGGGGCGGTGCTGTGCGGGTTTGCGGGCTCCACGGCGGATGCGTTTTCACTGCTGGACCGGTTTGAGGCGCAGATTGGTCAGCATCGGTCCAATGTGCGGCGTGCGGCCATCGAACTGGCCAAGGAATGGCGAACCGATCGCGCGCTGCGACAACTCAAGGCGCTGCTGGTGGTGGTTACTGCGGAAGTGACGCTGATGCTCAGCGGTTCCGGCGACGTGATTGAACCGAGCGACGGCGTGGTGGGCATCGGGTCGGGCGGCATGTATGCGGTGTCGGCCGCGCGGGCCCTGCTTGCCAATACCGACCTGTCACCCGCGGACATCGTGGAAAAATCGCTGGAGATCGCGGCGGATATCTGCGTGTTCACCAACCGGCATATCGTAGTTGAATCTCTTCCGTAATGGCCGGCGTTAGCGCACGCGGCGCGGGCGCATAGCCACGAGTCCGAGGAGCATGGGAACCAGTCCGACCGTTCCCACTGCTCCGCAAATTCCCCCGGTACTACCCCCAAGGCCATTGCCACCCAAGTCGTCGTCTTCCACGATGGCGGGCAGCGTGTCATCGGTGACGCCCACCGCGAATGTTCCCAATTGATCGGTCACGCACCACGCGGCATTTCCGTCCCCATCGACGCCGAAATCGCCGACTGCGCCGCCGGGCGCGCCGATGCCGCGCTGGTTGCTGCCGACCGGTTCAAAGGCGCCGGTGCTGTTTTCAAAGCGGTGCACGCGCAATTCGGTTTCGTCGAGATTTTCCACATCGGCGTCCGCATACAAAAGTGACAAGATCATGGCACTTTCAGACGTCGCGCCGGTTGCGCCCAGCGTGACGCTTCCGCCCAGGGCATCTTCGTTGAGAAAGCCGGGAAAACGCGGCGTGATACGACCCTCCGAATCGATGTTTTCCTCGGCGGGCAGGTCGTCCCAAGTGATCGAAATCGAAGATGATGCGTCCGCGGCGGTCAGTCCGAAAGACACGCCGACACGATCGCTGGTTGCATCCGTTACCGCGACCGTGAAGCCACCGTCTGCGTCCACGTCGACATGCATGGCGGCGCCATCGGGTTGAGCGGTCAGGGTGGCGGTGACGGTTTCACCCGACTCATAGTTGAGCGTGAGGGTCACATCCCGTTCAGCGCTGACGCGCAGTTCAATATCATTTTCATCCGCGCGGCCGGTGATGGAGAGGGTCAGTGCCGTCGATTCGTCAGCGTCCTCGACCACGACATTCTTCGATCCGTCACCCGCCACGGAGAGAGTGGCCGTCTGGTTTGCCGCTGAAGTAAAATTAAAGGCCAGCGCTCCCTGCTGGCGAATCCCGACCGACGTTGGCGCGCCGATGGCAGCAGGCGCAGCGAGCATCACGGCGATGATCAACCCGACTTTCCATAGCCAGCCAATCATCGTGCCTGCGGAGCTATGGTGGGTGTAGATGGCGGGGACTCCGGTCAGGCTCGCAATGTCGTTTTGCACGGTGTTGATTCCTTGAATCGGGTTACGCATTTTCCTGCATGCACGGCGTGCTGATGTATCGGCGGGTTCCGCGGGGCTCACGACGGTCGTATCTCCGGCCGAGAATCAGAGTCCATTAGAGGACGTAAGGGTGGGGACGGCGCTGCGGATTTGTAACAAAAGCGCGGGGTTGGGTCGGCGGACGGGTCTATCGGCTTGGTGAGGAAGCCGCGACGTTGTTATAGTGACTGCTATGAAATCAATAATCTTCCTTATGCTCAGTATTTGTTTGTTGCAGGAACCGACCCCTCCGCCGGCCGAGCCAGAGCAGCCTGCGGAAGCCGCCAAGGAACCAGCACCCATTATTGAACCTGCGCTGGGGCCATGGCGCGGCTGGCTGGCCAGTCCGGGAGGCGAGCTACCGTTTACCTTCGAGATCGAATCGAAGAAGCACTATCTCAAGGCCACGATTTTCAATGGCGCGGAGATGGCGCGGATCACGTCGGTGACGGTAACACCTGATAACCGGACGATGTTCGCCATGCATCATTACGATGCGATTCTGGTCGGCGATCTGAATCCCGAAAAGAATGAAATGACCGGGTTCTGGAAGAAGCGGACCCGCGGTGACAAATGGGCGACACTTCCATTTTTTGCCAAGGCCGGGGAAACGCATCGCTTTGCGCCGCCGGAAGGAAGCAAGAGCAAGTCCGAAGGAAAGAAGATCGCCGGACGGTGGGCGCTGCAGTTCGCGGCGGAAACCAACCCATCCGTCGCGGTGTTCACCGCGGATCAGGAAGGGCGGGTGACCGGGACCATTCTGAACACCGGAGGGGACTTCCGCTACCTGGATGGTGATTTCATCGACAATCGGTTGCGCCTGTCCAGTTTTGACGGTGCGATGGCCTTGCTGTTCGACGCCAAGTTGGGCGCGGATGGAACGCTGAGCGGCGATTTCTGGTCGGGTGACTCCTGGCACGACACATGGAAGGCCAAGCGTGACGACAAGGCGACGCTTACGGATACGACTTCCGTCACGCGGGTGGTCAGTGAACCGGTGCTGGGCGATCTCATCTTTTTTGATCTGGAAAAACAGCGCCGCGCGCTCGATGAAGTTGAGTTTCAAGGACGCGTGCGGATTATCGAAATCATGGGCACCTGGTGTCCAAACTGCCACGATTCGGCCGCGATGCTTATGGACCTGTATCGCAAGTACAAGGATCGCGGGCTAAGCATCGTTGCCCTTTCGTATGAGCACACGGACGACCTCAACCGCAATCTCCGGCAGATCAAGACCTTTGCCGGTCGCATTGGCGTGGAGTATCCCATCCTGTTCGGCGGCTCGTCGGAAATCGCCAAAGCTTCGCAAACTTTGCCCTTCATCGATCGCGTGCATGCTTTTCCCACGACCATCTTCCTCGATCACGAAGGTCAGGTGCGGTTGATCGACACGGGTTTTGTGGGACCGGCGGCGGGTGCCGACCACGAAAGCATGCGAAAGCGCTACGAACTGCTGATTGAAGAATTGCTGGCCGCCGCTCCGCCGATGCCGGAAAGACCCGCGAACAACGCGCCGACTGCACCGGATGTGGACGAACCCTGATTCAATGGAAAAGGCGCGCGACCACGTGATCACGCGCCTTTTCGTTCATTTGGTTTGGACTACCCGGCCAGGATGCTAGATATTCTGCAGGATGGCATAGCTTCCGGCCGCTGTAATGCCCAGCAGCACCGTCTGGACAAAATCCAGGAATTGGGTCGTGTTGCAGCCGGTCGTTTGCAGCAATACGGCTCCGGTGGCAATGAATTTCAACGCGTTCATCAGGCGCATGGATTTCATGACTATTCGCTCCTTAGTTTGAATGGCTCGTTTGTACGTCTCTGACCACGCGGGGCGCAGTCTATCCAACGCCGCGCCGGAGTCAAACGGGTGAGGCGCAATTCATTGCCAGGCTTGGGCGCTGCTGGAGAGTCGATGGCATTTTCCGTGAATGCAAGGAGTTCAAAATGAATCACCAACGGTATTTTGGCTTTGGCGCATTGATCACCGCTTGCCTGTTCTGCGGATCGTGGGCCGGTGCGCAAGAAAAGACGCCGACTCCGAGTTCTCCCAAGACCGACCCCAGGTTGGAACGGATGTCCTGGATTGCCGGCCATTGGACGCTGGACCGGCAGGGGGACAAGCTGGAAGAAATATGGGCCGCGCCGCGCGGCGATGCGATGATGGGCATGTTCCGCTGGATCAAAGACGGCAAGACGTGGATCTATGAACTATGCACCATTACCGTCGAGGGCGTGGACATTTATTTTCGACTGCGCCATTTCGCTTCGCCCTCGCTGGCGGCATGGGAAGAGAAGGACGCAGCGCTCACGCTGAAGTTGGTGAGCCAGGACGCCGGCCAGGTCATTTTCCAATCCGACAAGCTGGCCATGCCGAAAACCTACACCATCAGCAAGACGGCGGAAGGCATTACCATTCGCACGGAAGGGCTGCGTGACGGCCTGCCGGTGGGTGAAGAGTTCGCCTACAAGCGCATGGCGGAATGACCGCATGGGCCGCGACTTCGGCCGCGCGAATCAAACAAAACCTTCAGGCCTGTCCGTGGTCGGCGCCGCGGGCAGGCCTGTTCAGTGATCGTGCCGCCGACATGGC
>CAZKIN010000290.1:0-4898 GCA_964552515.1 uncultured Phycisphaeraceae bacterium | reverse complement strand
CGCGTGGCGCGCCTCCCGCAACCACCCCTGGTGTCTAATAGGACGAGTGAGAGGTGTTCTGTACGCAGGAGAACCGAAATGTTCAACCACCAAAACCCAAAAACAAGCCGGCAAACCGGTGCCGGATTCCCCGCCGCAAAACCGAATTGCCAAATCAGCGCTGGCCGCAATATGCCGCGAGTGCCAATTATCAGTCACCGTCAGTGCCTTGCGGCCCGCACGCGGCAAGATTTTCCTTTGCCATTTCGTGGTTCGGATCAAGCCGCAATGCCGCTTCGAAATACGGGCGGGCGTCGTTTTTGCGATTTTCATCGAGCAGCGTCTGTCCCACGTTGTTGTGCACATCCGCGCTGTCCGGCATCAGCGCGAGCGCACGCAGAAAAAATTCCCGCGCTTCGGCGAATTTGTTTTCCTGCGCGAGGGACATGCCCAGATTGTTCAGCGCGCCGACGTGGTCGGGTTTGATGCGGATGGCCGCGCGGTATTCGCGCTGCGCGTCGGCGTATCGACCGACTTCCGCAAAGCCATAGCCGGCGCGGTAGCGCGTGTCGGCGCTGTCGGGATCGACTTCCACCATGCGCGCAAACATCAGCGCGGCCTCTTCGGGATTTTCCCGGCGCAGCAGTACGGTCGCGAGTTTGCCCAGTACGTCGACCGGTTTGTCCTGGCCGGTCAGCGCGAGTCGGTAATTTTTTTCGGCCTCGGCGTCGTCGCCGCGGCGCTCGTGGGCCATCGCGCGCGCGTAAAACGTTTCGGGACGGTTGGGGCGGGCCTGCTGGCTGCGCTGGAAGTAGGCGATGGCTTCATCGAAGCGACCCTTATCCGACAGTGCGCCGGCGAGGTTGGCCCAGGTGATGGCCAGTGGATCATACTGTCGGAAGCGGGACGTGTTGCAGGCGGCGGCCGTCAGTGCCACCAATATGACACTTACGGCGACGGGCTGAAAGTCGAGCCTGCGAATTCGTTCAATGAGGTTTACGATTCCCGCGGCTGCGAAGGGAATGAGCAGCGCGACCATGGGAAAACGGAACCGGCCGAAAACAAAGAACAGCGCGATACTGGCCGCCAGGGCGAGGATCATGATGTACCAAACGGAATAGCGACGCCACGTACTTCGCGTCAGCCAGATTCCAACGACGGCAAGCGGGGCGATGATGCCGAAATGAAAAGCGTAATTCAGACCCCTGAGCAGCCAAGCTTCTGCCGCGTAGGCTTCGATGCTTTCGGTGTCCATGTGTTCGGAGGCGTTCCAGACCATGAACCATTTGCGGAACATGAGCTGCGTCCATTCCCCGGGATGTGCCGCAATGTGCTTGAAGGTGCGCGAGAGCCAGTAGCGTGACACTTCACCGGGAGCCATGGCGTGACCGGTCGCCTGCTCGGCGAGGTCTTTGGCGTCCCGCTGTTCGAACTGCGCTTCGGCGCGCCATTCCTTCAGCGGCAGGTAGTAGCCGCGTGCGCCGGGCTGGTTGCCGATGTAGAAGTTGCTGCCCATGTTGGAGGTGGTGAGCAGGAAACGGCCGCCGATGATCTGGTTGCGGATGCCGACGGGGACGAGGATGACGGCGAGGCCAACGACCAAAGTAACCAGCGGCGTCCATCGGGCAGCGCGAGACTGAATGGATGTCAGCTGTTTGGCACTACGCATGAGGAGCCATCCCGCGACGATGGGGATGAGTATGAGGCCATTCTCGCGGGTAAGGGCGAGTAAGCCGAGCGCGATGCCCATGGCGGCGCTGATCCATCCGCGCGGTTTACCTTCATGCAGCACCATGAGCAGCAGAAGCATGGAGACCAGAAAAAGGGCCAGCACTTCCTTTTGAATGAGGCCGTCGTAGAAAACGGCGGGTGCGTAAAGTGCGAGCAGGAGTCCGGTGACTGTACCAACGCGCGGAGAAAACCACTTGCGGGCGGCGATGGAGAGTATCGAACAAGATAATGCGCCGATGATCACCTGCACGATGCGCACGGCCCAGGTGCCGGGTCCGAAGAGTGTGTAAATGACCGCAACGAAGTAAGGATATAGCGGGGCCTGGAAGAAGACTTCTTTGCCAATCCAGTCGCCCGCGGCAATCCGTCGCGCCCAGCGGTCGTAGACCGTGGAATCTCCCATGACAACGTCAACGAGCGGCGAACCGCTGAGTTGCCAGAGATAAAGCAAGCGGACAATTAGAGCGAAGACAAAGATGAGGATCGGTGTAATGTATGGATGGTGTTGAGTGGCCTGCGCTTCTTCCGCGCGGTCAGGAGTCGTGATGGCGGGGATCGGTTGGGGCGTTGAAGCAGCTCGCATGGGCATAGCTTAGAGGAAGGGATTGTCGGTGTGTAGCGGTGCGGCCAAACCCACGGCAATTGCCTGTCCGAGGAGTTGATTCCCGCTTAACCAGTAATGCCGTCGCTGCCAACTGATGGCGCACATGAACTCGAGACGTCCGCGCAGGCTGAAGCCAGCGGCTCGCCTCATTGATTTGTCGATTCCCCATCCGCGCCCATGATCAGCACCTTGTTTTTTCCGGCGCGTTTGGCGGCCAGCAGCGCCTGGTCGGCCCGGGTGATCAGTGCCTCTACATTGTCACCATCCCAGGGATAGGTGGCGAGTCCGCCGGAAACGGTGATGCGCGCTTCGCCATCGAGCTTTGAGAAGGCATGTTCTCTCAGGGAGGTGGTGAAGCGGTCGAGCACGTTGAGGGCGCAGCCGGGATGGCTGGAGCCGGCGACGCGCGCGCCTTCCGGATCCCAGAAAGCCACCGCAAATTCGTCGCCGCCGTAGCGTACCACGATATCCTGTTCGCGGCAGTGCTGGCGAAAGAGCTGACCGACCACGCGGATGATTTCGTCGCCCGCGTCGTGGCCGTGGGCGTCGTTGTAGCGCTTGAAATCATCGACATCAAAGAGCAGCACGGTGACCGGAAAGCGCTCCGCGCGCGCGCGGTCGAGAATCGGGGGTAACTGCTCCAACAGATAGCGGCGGTTGGGCAGCCCGCTGACCTCATCGGTGAGGGCAAGGCGCTGCAGCTGTCTCTGCCGGGAGACGGACGCAAGCAAGTGACTGATGATAGTCGCCAAGTGTTGCAGACGCTGGGCGTCCGCCGGATCAAAGGGTCCGCTGACGCCGTCGCCGACCAGTATCTGTCCGACAATGCGTCCTTCACGCAAGAGCGGCGCGGAAAGCACGGGCCTGGCGACCGCATCGCCCGCGGCGGACATGGATCCATCGACGATCAGTGCCACTCCACTGGCATTCAGTCGTGCGCGGACCAGTTCGGCCAGCGACCGCAGAGCGCCCGTCGGCTCGGCCGCACAGACTTCCATCGTGGCCGCAAGTGCGGACAGATCGGACAGGTCGTTACCTGCGACGCGCGGGCGGACGTCCACAGCGACGCGACCGACGGCGCGGTCCAGTTCGCCGGGTTGCAGCGGCAGAATCAGGTAGTCGTTTACCGCCGGTCCGCGCGCGGCACGGGCGAGGGGTTCAGTGGTTGGCGTGCAGCAGAGCAGCAGCCGGGCCTCGCCGCCGGCGGCCAGACGCAGGCCCGCGACCGCATCGGGGAGGTGGGGCTGTGTCGGGGCGATGCAGGCGAGGATGGCACGCGCGGGGCGCAGGGACAGATCCGCGATGGCGGCAAGATACGATTCGACATGCGCGGTTTGCCAATCGGCATAGCGCTGCCGGAGCAGCGTGGCGACGGTGCGGGCGTCCGCGCCGCCGCCGACCACGAGGAGACGCTCACGGGTCGTTTCCGGGGACAGCAATGAGTTTAGTGTCACCATATTGGCACTTATAATCCCTGCGAGCGCGGTTCGCGTTGTCGGGGGTTCTCCTCCTGGGGAGCCAGCGCGGACACATCGTCCGCCAGCAGCGCGCGTAATTCCTCTTCCGAAAGCAATGGCGGCGGGCCGGCGGGGCGCGGCGCCGGCATGGGTGCTGCCGGTTTGACCGTGTGCCGCTCGTTGCCGGCCGTTCCATTTTCCGGGGGTGTGCGCGTCGGTCCCGCGGGCGGGACGCGCGCGCCGGGGCTCATGCGCAGCGGCTGGTCGTTGTAGCGCAGCCAGGGTACACGAGCGGGAGTTTCGCCGTCGTCGTCGGAAAGTGACTCTTCCGTGACATCTTCACCGACAAGCTCTTCGTCGTGCGGCGCTTCTCCGTCCGTCACCAGTTCTTCGTCCGCGTCGAGCGGGGGCAACTCGTCATCTTCGAGCTCGAGGTCGAGGCTGGTGGGGGGAGCGGCCTGCGGCGCGGCGATGGGGGCCGGGGCGATGGTTGTGCGCGTCGGCTCAGGTTGGTCCGGCGGCGGCACTTTCGGCGGAGCGGTCGGCGGCAAGCGGGTGGGCAGCGGGGCGGAAGCTGCGGCACCGGGCGATTGAGCCCTGGCGGGTGATTCGGTGGTGAGCAGCAGATTAATTTCTGTTTCCGTAGCGCGGCCGGCGGCACCGGCGCGAAGGGCGCAATCAACGTGACGGTGATCGTGCAGCGTTGTGTATACCAGCGTGGGGATTTCCGGCCGGGCTGTGCGGCAGAGGCGGAAGAAATCGAATTCCTCCTCCGACCAATCGTCGATGCAGACGATGACGGCGGAGGCAGCGTGTGCGAAGCCAGTGCCGTGGGGGTTGTGCTGCAGGAGCATGGCGAGTGCGCGGTAGGGATCGCTGTAGCGCTTTACCCGGGGGTTGGCCGCGAGTAGCTTTGCAATGTCATGTTCGGGACTGGAACATGTGGCGGCTGCGCAGCGGTCGACCAAAATGATGGGTAATGAAAGTGCCTGATGATCCGCCGCCACTCCGACCTCTTTCTCGCACGTTTTCGGACGTGAGACTTTTCCCTCGCCTGTAAACCAGTGTAGGACTGCGGATAGTCAGCGTCAACGACTTTGGAAGGCTAGCCGCACGACGCCCGCATC
>CAZKIN010000289.1:0-4917 GCA_964552515.1 uncultured Phycisphaeraceae bacterium | reverse complement strand
ATTTCCACCACCGCGGGCGCCGCCACCACCACCTGCGGCGCTGCCGTCACCACCCTCCACGCTCCCGCAGCAACTCCCACAGCATTTCCGGCACCGGCATGACCGAAAGGCGCGAATGCCGCACCAGCAGGAAGTCTTTGAAAGCCTTGTCCGCCTTGATCGCAGCGAGCGAGATGGGATGGGCGATCCGCTTGCCCGCCTTCAGTTCGACGACCGACAGCTTGCCGGCTTCATCGCCGGGGTCGGGATAGGCATCGGTCACCACGTCGGCGAGGCCGATGATGCTCTTCTCGTCGCCGGTGTGATAGATGAGCGCGCGGTCACCCTTCTTCATCTGGCGGATGAACTGCTGCGCCTGCGCGTTGGTCACACCATCCCATACGGTGCGCTTGTCGCGCTCGAGCGATGCGAAGTTGTAGCAATCCGGATCGGACTTTAGCAGCCAATGGTTCATGAGAGAAAGCTAAGCGTGCAAGCGGCGGTAAGCAATGGCTGGCCGGATGAAAGTTTCCTGGCGATGCCCGCGCGAACCCGAACTTTCCGGGAAGTTCGGGCGACGCTGCCCTCTCAACCTATGGCGGCGGTCACGGTATCGGCGCGCAGGGCCACCGTTCCCGCCACAAGCAGACTGAGAACAAGAATGGTACAGCCCCATTGGGATGTGGAAGGCACACCGCCGGGACCAAGCACCGTAATGGTCGTACTGACCGCAACCGGGTTTCCATCATCGTCGGTCACCGTCAGGTTTACCTCGTATGCCCCGGGCACCGCAAAGGTCTTGATCGGGGATGCGGACACAGCGAAGCCGCCATCTCCAAATGTCCACGCCGTTTGGACGATTGTCCCATCAGTGTCAGTGGCAACGGCGTCGAACTGGACCTCGAGAGGGGCCGGACCCGCGCTGATGCTGGCCACAATGTCCGCGACCGGCGCCTGCCCGATCACCTGCGTGCGCAGAAACCAAGGGCGGGTGAGCGGATCCGTTTTGAAAAAGCTGACAAGTTGATCGCCTACCTTGGTGACACCGGAGGCCGAAGGATGATTGAAATCGGCCTGCAGGTCACCGCATGTCCAGATGAGTCCATCCGATCGCGGAGTCAGGCCATCCACCCACAAGTACGGACCCCAGACGACCAGCGGTGCCAGGACCGGCCCCTGATTGATATCGTAATTGAGTGATGGATCGCCGCTGATTTGCTTTTCGATCAGCCATTTCACCGCGAAACCCGTTTCGTACGCGATCGGTTCCGGACTGCTGCCTTCGCCCACCACACCATAGCTGCGTGTTCGACTGGACAGGAAAGCGAACTTGAGATTCGGAAATTCCACCTGGAGCATGCGCAGCACAGTCTCAAGGTTGGCCTGGTGCCATTGCGCGCTGGCGGGAAATGTCGGGTCCGGTATCTGATTGATGCGGTCCGCCAGTTTCATCCAGATCACCTGCACCTGAAGCGGGTCGCGATTGGCATTGGCGAGAACCTGCTGCAGGTTGGTCCACGCCGAGTCAGCGGGATTGGCCCAATCGATGGCCGCGTGGCCACCGAATGCGCCATTGAGGATATCGACCTTGGGATTTTTGCTGGTGTCGTTTTGCATCTGGGACATGAATGAACCGGTGCCACCAGAGAGGAATTCCTGCGCGGTGTTGGAAATCCCGATGGACAGCAGAACGATCCGCCCGTTCAGCGGATCGTCGTTTCCATTCGTACCCAGTGGAATCACCTGACTGGCCATTTGCGAAGCGGCGGCCGCATGGGCGGGTGGTCGGACATTGGACCCATCGGGATACAGTCCGCCAGCCTGTCCCAGGTATTGCGCCGCGCCGAGTTCGTTTAATGGCATCTTGCTGGTGGCAGTCAACGAACAATCAGCTGAAACACGCCCGGTAACCAGCCCAAACACAAGGTACAGAGCCGCCGCGGTCAACCATACGCGGGAACGCGACCCGCTGAAGTGCAACGAGTGTGACATCGAAAACTGCATTTCCAGCAGCATCAAATGGCTCTCCAGAGTCAGCGTGAAGCGTTTCCGGACGCGCAAAGCGGTTCATTGCAGGCGTCGCCTCCGTGTGGGATTATACCAGTTAAGATCGACTATAGGGTGAAAAAAGGGGTGCAATGCAGGACTCCAAAGCAACATTTGTAAGCAGTCGACAGGCCAAAGATGGCCCATGGTAGAACCTGACCGCAAGTCTGAGGATTGGGATGCGCGCTTCGCCAGCGGGCTCAGCGCGGAGGAGTTCTGCGCGCGCCTGCAGGCATCCTTTCGAACGCACTGGCTCATTGCGGTCAGCATCGTGCGCGAACCCGCCGCCGCGGAAGATGTAGTACAGGAAGCGGCGCTGATCGCGCTGGGCAAATTGTCCGATTTTACTCCGGGGACGAACTTCAACGCCTGGGTCGGCCGCATGGTGCGTTATGTCGCCCTGAACTACGCCCGCAAGGAACAAAAGCGCCGGTCGCCCTCGCTGGAGTCCGTCGGTGATCCGATTGATGCGGCCGGCGCGGAACGCAGCGGCGCGAACCTCAGCGCGACTTTTCGCGGAAGCCTGGATGCGCGGATTGAGCGGGAATTGTCTGCCATTCACGAGACCGCCCGCGCGTGCCTGCTGCTGCGAACCGTCGAAGGACTTTCGTATGAGAACATTGCGGAGCTGCTGGAAATTCCGGAAGGCACGGCCATGAGCCATGTGCATCGCACGCGTCTGCTCCTGCGTGAGCGTTTGTCTGATTTTGCGCCGGACGGTGCGGGCTGGAGTAAGAATCCGTCATGACGGACTTTGAGCACAACGGCCGGGAGTCTTTGCTGGACGCGTTCCTCGATGGCACGCTGCCCGCGGCGGAGCGCGCTGCATTCCTCGAGCGCCTCCGTCAGGACGAGAACCTGCGCCTGCAGATCACCCGCCAGGAAGCGATCGACGCGGCGCTGCGCCGCGCGTTCGTCCCCGATGCGCAGGTTACCGAGCGCTGCCTGTCGCAGTTGCGCGAACAGGCTGGCGAACGTCCGGTCGCCGGCGCGGCGGAGACTGAGTCCAAGCTGAAGCTTGCCTCCACCGCAACTCCACCCGCGAAGCGCAGCACGCTGCGCAGCGCGCTGGCTCTGGCCGCGGTACTGGGATTGTGCGTGGTGGCCGGTTGGCAGGTGAAAGAATTCGTCTCGCCCACCAGCAAACCCTTCGTGTACGAAATTCAAAAGTGGCGGAGCATGGACCGCATCTATGCGGACGAACTCGCCGGCGGTTTCAAACCGGCGTGGGTGTGTACCGATGACGCGGGCTTCGCCAAGGCGACCCAGCGGGAGATCGGACAGGGCGTCATCCTTGCCCAGGTACCGGGGCTGTCCGCGCTCGGCTGGTCTTATGCCAATACCTTGTCAACGAACACGCTTTACCTGCTGGCCACCGCCGATGATGCGAAGATTCTGGTCTTCATGCAGCCGGTCAACCATGGCCGCGAACCAATCGTCGAGCCGGAAAGCCAATTACATCTGCACCAGCGTACCGTGGGCAAGTCGATTCTCTACGAAGTTTCACCGCTGCCGGAGCCGCGCGTGCTGCCACATTTTCGGGAAGCGGCGCCGTAGTACCCGCATTCGCGATGCGTGGCATGGCCCACGCACGTGCGTCCACATCGTGTCCCAACTCTCCTCACCCTTGCGACTTCGCATGCGCCACGCATGACGACGCGTGGCCATGGCCTTAATGGTGAACCGTTAACGGCTATCCCTCTTTTCCGTTGCCTACTTGCCCACGACCTGCTGCCTGTTGCTTCCCCCCTTACGCCTTATGCCTTATGCCTTACGCCTTACGCTTTACGCCATACGCCTTACGTAGTACGCCTCATCTTGCCTGTGCCCCTGCGAAAAACTCGACACCGACCGGGCTGAACAGACGAACGGCACGCATTCAACCCCCGATTTCCTGCCTTTTTCCTTCAATCCGGCCACTCCCCCGGCTATAATGCATGTCGTCTTCTCGGGGGTAATTCGCACGCATGCGCATCGCTATCCTTCTATGCCCGATCGTCGTGTCCGTAGGCGCACTTATCTCAACTACTTACGCCGACGATATCCTGTTTCAATACGAAGGCGACGTGTTACCGTACTCAGCAACGGGCGGATGGGAAGTCTTCAACGCATGTAACCCTCCATGCAGCGAAGGGCTGGGAGAGGGCAGCTTCTCACTTAATTTCCCGTCTTATCCTGACCTCGTAAATTTCCATCGCTGGGTGGCGCAACCGCCGGAGGCATTACCGCCCTCTTTTTGGGTAGAGTGGCGACTTTTTTCCAATCACGAATCGGGACCGTTTTTGTCCGGGTGTGACGGTAAGCTAGGCATTGCGCATTCTTGCATTGGCGAAGTCGTCTGGACCTATGCCGATGCCGCCCGCTCCCACAGCGGAGACGCCGCAATTTCAGGATTGCCTATCGATCAGTTCCACACCTTTCGGTTCGAAAGTCCTGATGGCCGAAACTATTGGGTATCGGTCAATGGTGAACTGTTCATTACGGGTACGAGGTCCTGTACGCCAAGCGGATTTAGTTACATTCAATTCGGCGGTCTCGGAGGCTGTGTGGACGAGGAGACCCACACAATTATTAACGCCTGGGACTTCGTCCGTTACGGCACCATCAGTTACGGCGAGGCCGTGGTAGACAGCGACCCGCCGGTTGGCGACGTGAGCGCGATGAACTATCCCGACCGCACGCGGTTTACCGTCACCTTCGACTCCCCCAACTACGTCTACGTCGATGAGATCAGCGTGACCGTTGAAGATTTCCCTGGCGTCACGCCGGTGGCACCGATCAATTACCCGATGGTCCTGCAAACCCGCCGCCTAGATAACGGTCCGCCTGAAGTTGTGGAGATCGTACTCGACAAGCCCATCCCCCACGCGGCCACGACCACCTTCACCCTCA
>CAZKIN010000288.1:0-4925 GCA_964552515.1 uncultured Phycisphaeraceae bacterium | reverse complement strand
ACCCATTGCGCGTAAGGATCGCCGGCGCGGCGGCGCCAGGGAAGATCGCGACGGTGACGGTCATACCAGCTGAGGAGATTACGACGAATGGCCTGCACCTGGAATATTGACCAGGGCGGGGCAGCGCGATCCACTGTACGGTCAGACGCTTTCGGGAGAGAGCCCACGTTATTTTCCGCGCAGCCGTTGTCCGCATTGGGCACAAAAGAGCGCCTGGGGGCGGTTGTGTTCGTGACACTTGGCGCAGACGCGCCCGCTGCGCCGCGATGCGGTGGCCAGGAAGGCGATGATCGCGACAATGCAGATGACAAAGATCTGCTTGCTTTCAAGACCGAGGAAGCTGGCGAGAAAAAGTTCGCTCATAACTGGGTTACTGCACATTTTGCCTATGCTCAGCTCGTCGATCCTGCGTATCAGAACTTCCGGACATCTCGAGTAAAGCAATTCGCCGCTATTAAAGAATCTGATAATAATCGGAGTCGCTTTTAACGAAATGGCCCGGTTCCTTTAATAGCGGGCATTTCTGGCGACAACTATCACGCCTACACTGCAAAATTACCGGTTGCTGCCTACCCTTTTGGCTTGGGCAATGAGAACCGGTCGCGGATCGTGGAATAATCTTCGCCGCCGAGACGGGCGACGAGGTCGATTTTCGCGACGTCGGCCGTTCCATCCGGCAGGCACATTTCTTCGGCGATGTGAAAGCAAAGGACTTCACCAATGCAGATATTGGCCGAAAGGGGGCCGTTACCCACGGGGACGATCTGTACGAGTCGGCACTCCAGATGCACCGGCGACTCGGCCGCGCGGGGAGGTTTGATGAAGCGGCTGGGCAGCGGGGTGAAACCGGCCGCTTCGAACTCATCGACTTCGGGCGCGTAGGCGAATGATGCCTGGTTCATGGCATCACGGATGGCGAAGGGGACGACGTTGACCACGAATTCCGGAACGGCGCGCAGGTTGGTCAGGGTGTCCTTGGATGTTCCGTCAGCCTTGGTGCAGGGGGAAAAAATCACCGCCGGCGGATTGGAGCCCACGCCGTTGAAGAACGAAAACGGCGCCAGGTTCGGAATGCCATCCGCGGACAGGGTGGACACGAACGCGATCGGGCGCGGCATCACCACAGACAAAAGTGTCTTGAAGTTGTCACGCTTCTCGCGCTCGGAACTGATCAGCGCGCGAAAATCACGATACGCTTTCATGGCACAACCTCAATCGCCCGCGTCGGGTCGAGCATTCAACCCTCGACGGACTACTTCACACCGGCCTGCAGCTCTTTGCACTTCTGATAATAGGTGAGCACGCCGCGTGCCTCTTTGCTGGCATCTTCACTTCCCAAAACCGAAATCGCCTCCTGCTGGAGCGCGATCGCCTTATCGATCGCACCGACCTGATACAACGCATAGGCGTACGTTCCAATCACCGTCGCATCCTTCTTGTCGGACGCGTCATACGCCCCCTGCGCCGCTTCGAGCACCAAGTCGGGAAGACGACGCGTCAGATCATTGTTGCTGGACAGCATGTCGGAGACCAATTGCAGGACGCGAACATCCTTGCGATGCGATTCAATATGTCCCTTGGCCCAGTCGCGGTATTTCGCTTCGTAGCCCGGCTCGTTGTTGTAAATCTGCGTCAAAACCAGAATGGAATCCATGTTCATCGGGTCGAGCTTGAGAATGCCGATCAAGCCGTCCCACACTTTGGACCACTGTCCCGCCTTGGCCGGACCTTCCAACTCCATGAAACGCTTGTTGATTTCCGCGGAGGTTTCGGCGGCCTTCTTGGCCACCGAGGGGTCATATTTCCCGGCGATGGCATCATCAATGATTTTCGGCAGACCTTCATCCAACGGGCTGCCGTGCCACATCAACTTGCCGTCCTTGCCGACCAGGTAGGCATAGGGAATTCCGGGAATGCCGGTGGCCGCGAGGTAAGCGGCGGTTGTGGCCTGACCCTTGTCCATGGCGACAGGATAACCCATGCCGGTTCCGCGATCTTTCACGAAGCGCTTGACCGCGCTGGCGGTGTTGCGTTCGTCGGCAGAAGTAATGCTGATGATGGTCATGCTGTCTTTGTATTTGTTGTGCATGTCGTTGAGCAGCGGCACGCTGGCCTTGCACGGTGGACACCAGGTCGCCCAGAATTCGACGAGGTATAGCTTCTTGCCGATGTCCTTGGGGAATTCGACCGGTCCACCCTGTATCCACTCGGACACCACGATGGGCGGGGCCTTGTCACCAACGTCCAGACCTTGCGCGGATGCGGCCATTCCCACCATCATCAAACCCGCCGCGGCCGCTACCATTGATCTCTGCATGAGCGTATTCCTCGCCTTGTGAAAACAAGTGAATGCCAACGAACTCCCTCCGCAACTGCAATCCGGCATTGTAGAGGAGCGGGCCGGTCCCTCGTGTCACCGAAATGTAACCGAAATTGTCGAAAATTGCAGCGGTGGGGTGCCTTTCCGGCCGCCACGCCGATCGACTCGGTCTGACACTACGAATTCCGGGGCGGCGCTCAGGCGCGGGCCGTCATAGCCGGTGTGCGTGTCGCGCTCACTTGGCGAATTCGTTTGCAGGCCTCTTCGAGCACCGGCATTTCTTTGGCAAAGCAGAAGCGCAGCTGGTTGTCGCCATCCGCGGGATTGCGGTAGAAGGCCGCGCCGGGGACGGTAGCTACGCCGACCTGTTTGAGGAGATCCTCCGTCGCCTCCGTCGCATTGGCCCAGCGGCCCTGCTCGAACGCGGCGAGCATGTAGTAGCTGCCGTCGGGAACGAAGGGAATGAAGTCTATCGCGCGGAGCGCGTCGGCGAGCATTTCGCGTTTGACCATGTATTCGGCGCGCATCTCGTCGTAATAACTGTCCGGCAGGGCGAGCCCGGCGGCGATGCCGTATTGCAGCGGCGCGGGAGCGCAGATGTAGAGCAGGTCATTGACCACGCTGATGCGCTCGATGAGTGACGCCGGTCCGACACAGTATCCGACGCGCCAGCCGGTGACCGCAAAAGTCTTCGATGCGCCGCTGAGGGTCACGGTGCGGTCTTTGAATTCCGGGAAGCTGGCCAGGCTGACATGTTTCTTGCCGTAGGTGATGTACTCGTAAATTTCATCGGTGACGATCCAGCAGTCATGCTTGGCCGCGAGGTTGCCGATTTCCTTGAGTTCGGCCTCGGTGAAGATCTTGCCGGACGGATTGGCCGGCGTGGTGATTTCGATCATGCGGGTACGCGGACCGAAGGCCTTGGCCAATTGCTGCGGATCATAGGACCAGTTCGGCGGATTCAAGTCGACATACTTAATGGTCATGCCGAAGAGGCGCAGCAGATTGACGTGATAGCTGTAATAGGGCGAGAAAACAATGCATTCGTCACCGGGATTGAGTGTGGACAAAATAGTGCAACTGAAGCCGCCGGCCGCGCCGACGGTCACGGCGATTTCGGATTGCGGATCGACGGTGACCTTGTTGAAGTTTTTCATCTTCAGCGCGATGGCCTGGCGCAATTCGGCGATGCCGCGCAGGTTGGTGTAGCTGGCGTGATTGGCATCAATGGCTTTCTTCGCGGCTTCTTTGACCACGGGATGTGCGGGCTGATCGCACACGCCCTGCGAAAGATTGACGCCGTTCATGGCGGCGCAGATGGCCGAGTAGCGGCGGATGTCTGACTGTTTGATGGCATGAACACGATCAGCGAAAGGTCTTTGCACGTTGTCCACTCCGGTTGTTGGTCACCCGTTCCTTCGGGTGAAAGCGATCTACAAGGAATGACAGGAAGCGGGGAATCCACCCCCGCGCATTTCCGCGCGGAGTATACAACTTCTTTTGCGGCGCGACAACCAATTAATTACGTAGTGCGGCGCAGCTAGAGTCCCTGCGGCCAGCGGAGCAGTTTGGTCAAATCGGTCTGCGGCAAAAGCGCTTTCAGCTCATCGGTCATGGGCTCCATTTGATACTGTTTTTCAAGGAGAAACGCATCGACCTGGGTCGGACTGCAGCGGCAGAGGATGCTGGTGATTTGATTGGTGGTGTCCGCGTAGATGTAGGGGCCCATGGGGATGGGGCCGTCTTCGAGGGCGCGGACGACGATGACGCTGGGCGACTTGACGAGCGCGCGTTCGATGGACAAGTGGCGGTCAGTGAGTGGTGCGCCGAACTGCGCGGCGGCGAGGTTTTCGGCGGAGCGGGACACGTAAAGGATGGTTGACGGCTGCCGCACATCGAGCACTTCCCAGACGACGGGGAAGCCATCGGAACCGAGCGTGATGCGCAGGCCGACCCGGACAATTGCGGGTGTAGCGCCGGCTGCGGGTTGCTGCCAGATGTACGTCACCTGCGGGTGATCGACGTCGTTGATTCTTGCCGAACCCTCATACGCGAACGCTTGTCGCCAGGGTTTGGCCTGCCATTGCAACCAATGTGGAAGTGCGAAAAGTTGCAGATTCCGACCGCCAAAATGGAGCGGCACATAACGTGCCAATATTGAGGCACTGTTCACTTCGCGAACGATCAACGGTGCGAATTTTCCCGTAATTTCCGGCACATTGCGCAGATCGGGCTTGAGGAAGATTCCAAAATCGTAGTGTCGAGCGGCGGAAAGTTTCACCACCGCCGGCGCCACCCCGGCGCCACCACCCGATACCTGGGGCGCACCCGCCAGCAGCGCGATAGCGAGCGCCATGATCTGAAGGATGGGCGCGTCGAAGACGGTCGAGACACCACGGCCAGACCAGCGATCGTCCATGCGGCGGCTACTCCTTTGGCGCGACGTTGACCCCCAATAGTCCATTAGACACCAGGGGTGGTTGCGGGTGGCGCGCCACGCGCGACCGCCCCTGGTGTCTATGTAGTGCGTACATGATGCCGTGACAACGCTACCAGGGAACAACCATGAAACGAGCCAAGAAAACCAAGCCCCCCGCCCGGCAGC
>CAZKIN010000287.1:0-4938 GCA_964552515.1 uncultured Phycisphaeraceae bacterium | reverse complement strand
CCTTTGTCAATAACTCCGGCAACTCACACGGCGGGTTGCGGGTCATGGACATCTACTTCAACCGCAACACCGGAAGCCTATCCGGCACGCCTTCGCCGTTCACGTACAGCCTAGTCGGAGCAGGGACGCTGCTGCTGCGCTGCAAGGTGCGGTGCAACATTCCGGCCAGGGGCTGCATCGCATGGGGCACTGGCAATACCGCCGTGCCGGACTCGCTCATCTATGACTGCGATTCTGATTCCGCCAAGACCGGTGGCGGCGATTCAGAAATGACCATCTATGCGGACTATCACGCCAGCTCTGTGCGCCGCGCGGTCTATGGCACCTACACCGTGATGACGGGTGCAGCACTCACCTTGAACCGCCTCTACGCGGTGAACGTGTCTTTTGCCTATTGCGAGATGATTGCAATCGGTTCGGCCGCTGGGCCGATCTTGCGGTGGAATGGCGACTTCCCGACCATGGGGGTGTCGCGATACATTTATTCGCACGCCAATTATTTTGAGTGCCAATCGACCGTCACCACGGCCATGACCGTGATGACCCTGGCCAGCAACGGCACGGGCGAACAGTTCCAGGACGTGCTGTATGAGCAGGACTGTATGGTCAATCGGGCCACGGGGACAGCGCACCAGACGCATGGTTTGTTCACTGGAATGGACATCGTCATTCGCAATTGCGTCCTTCTCGGATTCAATCGCCATGTCGAGTCGAGCAGTTCCACATGCGATGCCAAGGTAGTTAACAATAGCGCCTACTCCGCCCGTGCGGCCTCGTGCCAGTGGATCAAGGATTCGGCGAGCAACGGCGCATTCGTGAATCTGGCGTGCATCAACAACGCGACGCAATTCCCCAACTCGACCAGCGGCGGAGCATGGCTGGAGAACAACCAGGCTCCGGGTGCGTTGGCCACGACACATATTGCGGGCAACGTGGTTTCGATCGCGGTGGTTTCCAACCTGCTGCGCTGGGTCTCTTCCACCGGCAATTTCACCGACTGGCCGACGCTGACGAATAAGAGCGGGCAAACCAACACCGGCGGCGCGGGCGGTAGTGCGGTCAATCCTGGATTCACCGACGAAGCCAATGACGATCTGACGCTCGAAGCGGGTTCGCCGTGCATCGGTACCGGCTTTGAAAATGCAGACATCTATGACGACTACCTCGGCAATGAACGCTCAGGAGCCATTGATGTTGGGGCTTATGCGTACATTGCGGGACTGACCACGATCCAAAAACTGATGTTGGATGAGGAAACAAGAAAGAGGAACGCACGATGAGAGACCTGCGGCATAACACGGCGGTGGATGTAACTATTGGGCGGGCGCGGGACGCCACAACCGGAGCCCCATACACGGGTGCTCTCGCTGCGGGCGATGTCGCGTTAAGCAAGAATGATGGGGCATTCGCGGCAAAGAACGAAGCGACCGCGCCGAGCCACAAGGCGGCCGGAAACTTCAAGTGCAAACTGGATGCGACCGACACCAACGCACTCGGGATCATGGTCGCGGCGATCGATCACGCCGGTGTGTATTCCTGGAATGAGACCTTCAACGTCATCAGCCAGGCGGAGTTCGACCGCAAGTACGGATTTGATCCGACCATCCTGCGCGGTGGGACGGCGCAGGGCGGCGCTGCGTCGACGATCACGCTCGATGCCAGCGCGTCCGCCGTCAACGATTTCTTTACCGGTCAACAGATTGCCATCGTAAGTGGTACCGGCGCGGGACAGTCGCGCATGATCACGGGTTACGTTGGCAGCACCAAAGTAGCCACCGTCGCCAATGCTTGGGCAACCAACCCTGACAATACCAGCGTGTTCCGCATCCTCGCCACGCCTGGCGTCGAGACGATCAAGCAAGCAATGATCATTCGGGAGGCCACGGCCACGGCCGGCGCTGCCACGACGATGACGCTCGATGCAGGCGCGTCGCCGGTGGATGATTTCTACAACGATCAGGTGATCGTCATTGTGGCGGGTCTGGGTGTCGGTCAGGCGCGACTGATCGAGGATTATGTGGGCGCAACCAAGGTGGCCACGGTCGCGGCCTGGAAGACAAACCCCGACAGCACCAGCGTGTTCAAAGTTCTCTCCACACGCATCGTAGCGGCGATGGGTGTTACGGCCGCCGCCATTGCAGACGCCGTGTGCGATGAAATCACCGCTGGCCACACGACGCCGGGTTCACTCGCGGCCCAGACACGCGACACGTGGGCGCGGCTCTGCAACTCGATGCGCAAGACCGTGGCGGACGGCGCGCTGCACATGAAGGCGGAGGACGGTACGACACCTCTGTACGACTTGGAACGGGTTGGTAACTCTGGCTCTGCGGAGGTGGGTTTCGACCGAACTTAGTCATGCGCACGCTGCAGGAACAAGCCGTGACGATGGACGACTTCGACGCCCTGGGCGAGGGGCGCGAAGACTTTCATCTGCTGCACTATGACGTCACGCTAGGCGAAGGATTCGGCCTGCCCGATGGCGCGATCTTGCTGGCGCGCTCGCGCCTCTATCCGTTGCCCCAGGAAGAGCGCTACGTCGGAGTCGCGGAGGCCGACTCGAACGAGATCAGCAATCACGCCCTGGCCCCGCACGAAGGTGACGTGTTTGCCGATTTGTTCCTCGACCCAGAGCTGGACGAAGGGTTGGAGATGCCCATCGCGGCACCGCGAAGCTACGCCGCTTATCTCTATTCCGCCGCCCGCGCATTGGGCAATGGGTTTGCCAGCCGCCTGTGCGCGCCGCTGCGCGTGGATTTCGATACCGACCGCATCATGATCACGCCTGCACTGCCCATGCCGCCGGTCGGCGTGTTCGCCACGCCAGTCAGTGGCGGGCGCTTCCAGGTGGTGTGGCAATACGATCCGTATGGCCAGGGAGCGTGGCCCACGGACTTCCAGGTGTTCCAGGGGACGGGCGGTGTGGATTGGGGAGTGCCACTGACTGACGCGGTCAGCGGTCTGCTCCATGTGGGGTTCGATCCACTGCGCAGGCGATACGAGTTCATCACTCCGGCTTATGCCAATGGAACGGCACATGCGTTTGGAGTGCGGGCGCGCAACGCAACCGGCATCGCGGAAGCGAACTCAACCATTACGACGTCGCAGATTGCATCGAGCAGCGGACCCACGGCGGCCAAAGTGGTAACGGCGGCAGCCAGGAGGTGATCATGCTGGGGCGAGGAAACAGGGAACTGCGGCGCATCGCGCGAGAGCTGGCGGACAGAGAAACCGCCATGCTCACCCAGCCGGTGCGCACCGACGCGCGGGGAGGGGGCGGAGGAGGCGGTGATCGAAGTACGATCCGCGTGCGCAACGATTCGGCAGTGGACTTGCCACAGTATTCAATCGTTGGATTGGATGTTGCCACGCCGCTCCCGAGCGCCGATGAAGCGGCCTTCCTTTCAGGGTGGACGATGTCGGGCGTGTTCCCGCTCGTACCCAACCACACCGGAAAGTTCGCCATTCTGGCCGGAGATATCAAGGCCGGAGAAGTCGGCCGGGCGCGGGTGACGGGCATTGCATTGTGCAAGGTACAAGTCACCGGCACCAACCAGGTCAATCTGCGCTATGCGGACGTGATGCTGTCATCCGCAGCGCTGCAATGTCAGGTGCGCGGCGCTGCGGAGATTCTCTGGAAAGAAAGCGGTACCGGTATCAAATGGGCGATTGTGCGCTTTGTGTGCACGCCCAGGCACGCGTTCCCGGTGACTCTGACGCAAGTGGGAGGTGTGCAGGGTACGGCCGTCACCGGCGCGACGTGGACGTATCGGGTGGTTGATCCGGAGACCAATGCGACGCTGATCGCGGTGGCGAATCCGATCGCTTCGCCCCATCGCTATGTCCGACCTGCACCGGGCATCACTTTACGCGCCAGCGCGGGGCTGGCGAGCGTGGACGGCAATGGACAGATATTCCTGACCTGGATCAATGAAGTGCCAGGCCAGGTGAAGTGCTAGGAGGCTGATGTGGGTGGGTTGGTGTGGCTTTGTGATCCGTTCGGCGCGCGGAAGTTGAACGACGACGGGATGGTGTGTCTGCTCGATTGCACACCGAACGAGTTGGATTGTTTCCGTCCGTACGAAGGAGGCAACAGCGGCGAATGGGACGTCACGCCTTTTTGGGGGCCGAACAAAGCGCCACCGTGTTCCTTTTGGCGAGTGCAGCGCACTGAGCCTTGCACGCCTGGCCCGCCGGTGGACGGCGGCCCGGTTGGACCGGATGGATCGCTGGAGGGTCTACCGGATCACTATAAGTTCGACTTCGGTCCGCCGACGCAGATCGAATTCTGTTTGCAGATTGGATGCCCGACCGGCGACGGGCAAGTGGAGTGGCCAGGTTCATGCAACACGGTAACCAACCCGCCATGATCGTGCGACAGAAAAAATGCTGTGGTGGGAGGTCAGCTTCCTCGGCGGTGCGGCCGTCGTGCATCGAGTGCGTGGAGAAGCACGCAGGCGCGGCTTATGTGCTGCTTGCTGAAACGCGTGACGGGTATGCACACCGACTGAGAGCCGTCGGGCATTTGCACGAAGCGGAAGACGAAAGCCAAGAGTGGCCGGCGCTGCACGCGTTCATTCGCGAGGCGCGGAAGTCATACCAGGCAGCGGAAGTCATGCCCGACTGGGCGAGGCTGCAGGAATTGATCACTGCGGTGCGAGCGATGGAGTCGCGTCGGCTTACGGCCGGCCGCCGCCATCCCGAGTCGATTTGAGGTGTCTTCGGACGCCGCTCGAAGCCGATTCGATCGGCCTTCGAGGTAGGTTAAAACGTATTGAAGCCGACTGCCCGAAATCGGCTAGATGAAGGGTGGCCGGATATTTTACGCGCCGAATGGCTTGCGCAGAACCGGTGTGTTTTGCGCAGAACCCGCGCGCGCCTTAGATTCCCATAGGAGTATTGCGTTGCTCGCGGTCCTCAACCGCAACGATTTTGTCC
>CAZKIN010000286.1:0-4940 GCA_964552515.1 uncultured Phycisphaeraceae bacterium | reverse complement strand
CCGTTCGGCACGCCACCATTTACCCGCACGACGTAGCGGCCTAAGTCGCAGCCCACCAGCGCATCGGTTTGCAGGTCATCTGCGATCCGCCGGTTCGGCGTCCCGAACCGGAGTATCCTCGGTCCGTTGGTGTTGCTGTAGATCAATTGCTCTCCAGGCAGACCCGCCAGCGCCGCAGCAGTCCGACCGTCCGCCGCTTCCTCCCGCGACGTCACCTGCCCCGCACGATAGGTATGCGTGAACACGCGCCGGACTTCGGGCAGCGGTTCGACCAGCGCTTCCAGTTCGGCCAGTGAAATAGCATCGAGAATTGCAACCGCCCCATTCACATCGGCCACGCCGACCGCACCCGCAGGCTGGTCACCGGTCGGCTCCGCCGTGTGCGCAGTCTCCGCGCACCAACCGGCAAGCCACGTCGCCACCAGCGCCAACACCAGCGATGTTTTTTTCATGACCCCACCCCTTTTTGTAGCCAACCCCATGGACATGTGTCGCTGCTTCGGCACTGATTTTACCAACATCAATAGGCCGATCCAAGGGGGCGCGGGGGGTAATTTGCTGATTTCTGGCGGTGTTCATGTTGGCAGCCCTGATGGCAACGCCGAGAATCAAACGAATTGGTTTCGCCCTTTAAGGCCTTTAAGGGCTGGATGGTCAAAGGTTTCCATCCGTGGGCGGCGCTGCGCTTGCCCACGGCTATGGTCTGTCAGCCCTTCGGGCTGAAAGAAGCGGTCTGACCGACATCCTCGACAACGGAGCGCGAGTGAATCCGCTTCCTTACAGGCGCGGTACGGAAAGAGGTGCGGCACCGTCAGTTGGCGGCAGCTGCGTGGCGCATGGCACACGACAATCCAAGCGGGCCGCTGCCAGTAATCCCTCAATTTCTTGCGGTGCGCGGGGCCGTGCGATTGCGAGAGTTGCTCAGGCGGCTTAGCCTGCGGGAGGTTATGCCACGTGCCAACACTATCGGGCGGCATGACGAGAGCGAGGCAGCGGATGACGGCGGATAGTCATGACCTCCTGAGCGCGGTGGCGATCGGCGTGGGAGCAAGTCTGCTGATGGACGTATGGAACCTGCTGCTGAAACGCGCCTTCGGCATTCCCTCGCTCAACTACTGTTTGCTCGGGCGCTGGATCGGGCACATGCCGCGCGGGACGTTCCGGCACGCGAGCATTCAACTGGCCCCACAAATGCCGATTGAATGCATCGTCGGCTGGGTAGCGCATTATACGATCGGGGCCGGTCTGGCCGTCGGTTTCCTCTTCGTCGTATCTCGGGCGTGGCTGCTTAAGCCCGAGCTGCTGCCGGCCGTCCTGTGGGGCATGGGCACCGCAGTGTTTCCGTTTTTCGTGATGCAACCGGCCATGGGGCTTGGCATCGCCGCCTCCAGGACACCGCATCCGATGCAGGCGCGGGCCAAGAGCCTGGCGACCCACACGGTGTTTGGAGTCGGACTATACGGGTGTGCCCATGCCCTCATCTGGTTGCGCGTGCACGGATAATCATGGTGACATTCCAATGGCAGTTTAGACAACGAACCATTTGACTCCCCCACCGCTGCAGCGATTGGCCAACCGGACCGACACACTCGGTGCCGTAAGAAAGACACATCCTCGACATCGGAGCGCGAGCGATTCCGCTTCCTTATGGGCGCGGTACTAAAAGAGGAACGGAACGGTACGTTGGTCTCACCCATGGTGTGAATGCCACACGCCGAGTCCCCCTCTGTTGCAGCGATTGGCCGACCGGTCGACTCGAAATAGAAGCATCATTGACTGAATAGAATCATGGTTTTACTTCCAAGGAAAGTTGCGTTAGCATTTCCCGTCGGCCTGACCAATCTGTGGCGTACTTCCGTAGCGGTCTACAAAGCCGTTTGGTGACAGAGTAGTGGCAGTTGGCCTCCGCAGCAGGAATTGGAATACTGGGCCCGACAGGAATAACCTGCTCGTTTCGGATTCCCAAGTTCCGCAAAGGTTTTCGGTTGGCGCGAAAGCCATCCCGTGAAGTCGCTTCCAAGGCAAGGTTGCTTACCAGAAAGGAATTCTCATGAAACCGGGATCAATTCTCTTTCGCCACCATTGGTGGCTGCTGGCGGCCGGAGCGGCCCTGCTGGCCATGCACACGGCCGCGCGCGCCGAAGACAAAAAGCCCAACATCCTCGTCATCTGGGGGGACGACATCGGCACATGGAACATCAGCCACAACAATCGCGGCATGATGGGCTACATGACGCCGAACATCGATCGTATCGCGAAGGAAGGTGTCGCCTTCACCGATTACTACGCACAGCAAAGCTGCACGGCCGGTCGCGCGGCATTCATAAGCGGCAGCGTTCCCGTGCGCTCCGGGATGACCAAAGTCGGGATGCCCGGCGCAAAGGAAGGCTGGCAGAAAACCGACGTGACCATGGCCACCGTTCTGAAGAGCCAGGGCTACGCTACTGGTCAGTTCGGCAAGAATCACCAGGGCGACCGTGATGAGCACCTGCCCACCATGCACGGCTTCGACGAGTTTCTAGGAAGCCTGTATCACCTCAACGCCGAAGAGGAGCCGGAGAACCGCGATTATCCGAGGGACTTGAAATTGCCCAACGGAAAAACATTCCTCGAGCAATTCGGACCGCGCGGCATTCTCAAATGCAAGACCGACGGCAAAGGCGGCCAGACCATTGAGAACCTTGGTCCGCTGACCAAGAAGCGTATGGAGACCGTTGACGATGAAACCCTGGCTGCGGCCAAGGACTTCATCACCCGCCAGCACAAGTCGGGGCAACCCTTTTTCTGCTGGTGGAACGGAACGCGCATGCACTTCCGAACACATGTGAAACCCGAACATATCGGTATCTCAAATCAGGACGAATACGGCGACGGCATGGTCGAACACGACATGCACGTCGGCGAATTGCTCAAGCTGCTCGATGAACTCGGCATCGCGGATAACACGATCGTCCAATACTCGACGGACAACGGTCCGCACTACAACACCTGGCCGGATGCCGGCACCACGCCGTTTCGCGGCGAGAAAAACTCCAACTGGGAGGGGGCATTTCGCGTGCCGTGCTTCATTAAGTGGCCCGGCAAGTTTCCGGCGGGCACCACGCTCAATGGCATCGTGTCGCACGAGGACTGGCTGCCCACCTTCGCCGCCGCGGCCGGTGCGCCCGACATCAAGGAAAAGTTGCTCAAGGGTGTGGAACTCAATGGGCGCAAATACAAGAACCACATCGACGGCTACAACCTGCTCGACTACCTCAGCGGCAAGGTGAAGGAATCCCCGCGCGAGGGATTCATTTACGTGAACGACGGGGGTGAAGTGGTCGCCATGCGTTATTCCGACTGGAAGGCGGTCTACTTGGAAAACCGCGCCCACCGACTGGACGTGTGGCGTGAACCTTTCGTGCACCTGCGCTTGCCCCTGCTCTTCAACTTGCGCCGTGACCCCTTTGAGAAGTCGCAGGAGAACTCCAACACGTACCATGACTGGGTGATTGATCGAGCGTTTGTGCTGGTGCCGCTACAGGCGATGGCCAGCAAATTCCTGCTCTCCATGAAGGAATTCCCGCCCAGTCAGACTCCGGGCGACTGGAGCCTGGATTCGCTGGAAAGACAGATCAAGGGAATGACTTCTTCCGGGAAATAGACAGATCGCAGGCACTGGAGGCCGTCCCCGGCGGACGGCCTCCTTTCTTGTTCCCATACCAAGACGTACTTCCACCACCAGTTCAGGTGACAAATGCGCAGTCAAGGCCACGAAAGCGTTACCATAGGGAGGCATCGTTTGTTGTGAACATCGGCTTATTGCAGATTCTGTTAGTCATCGGCCTCCTGGGTGGTATGTCTCTGGCCTTGGAAATCGGTTTCCGCATCGGACGAAGGGCGGCGCGCAAGGGGGGCGATGCGGACAGTGCGCAACTCGGCGCCATACAGGGCGCGATGCTCGGATTGGTCGGTCTCTTCCTGGGTTTCTCATTCTCCGGCGCGGCTTCGCGTTTTCTGGATCGCGCGCAATTGATTGTTCAAGAGGCCAATGCGATCGGGACCGCGTATCTCCGTGCGGACCTGCTCAACGACCCGCACCGGTCCACGCTTCGTCAATCGTTGCAGGCTTACACGCGCCATCGAATTGATTCCGCGGACGACTTGGCCTTGCGCAATGATCGGGCGGCCATCGGTGAAACGGAGCGACTGCATGGTGTCATCTGGAGTGCCGCGCGCGCCGGCGTGCTCTTGCAGCCGGAATTTGGCGAAGTCGTATTGCCTCCGGTCAACGACGTCATCGACCACTTTGCGGAATGGCAGGCGGCGCGGCGGCGACACCTGCCCCCGCTGGTCGTCGCTCTGCTGGTGGCCAGTTCGGCGATGGCCCTTTTCGCGATCGGGGTCGGTCATGGACAAGGGGGAAAGCGCCATGCCGCAATCACCGGAACCTTGGCCGTGCTCCTTGCCGCCACCTTGTGGACGACCATTGACCTCGACTATCCGAGGATCGGCGTCATACGCATTTCGGATGCGCCCCTGCGCGAATTGCATTTTGATGCTGTGCCGTAAAGGGTGAACCGTGCTTTGAGTTCACCGGCGGTCGATGTCATTTGCCTCGACAACGCAGCTTAGGCGAGTCCGCTAACGCACCGGCGCGATAATGTAGGAGAAGCAATGAGGCCACAAAGGGTAAAGCACTGTCGCGACACCAAACGGGTTAGGCGCACGAAGATTCGCCAAAGTTATAGCCTATAATGATCGTTCGACTCCCCCAACGCGAGGAGCTATTGACCCGGCAATGGGGCGGCTATCGGCGGCCCACGCAAAGGTGCGGGCTAAGGCCCTTCCTGCCGAATGGGCCAACCGCAACAGTGACGCCAGCGGGATTTCGAAGTATCATCTGTCATGCAGGCCGACCGCAGGACCCGGTGTGTCGCAAATGGGGCTCAAAGAGAATT
>CAZKIN010000285.1:1420-4956 GCA_964552515.1 uncultured Phycisphaeraceae bacterium | reverse complement strand
CCGCCAGAAAATAAGCCCCGGTGCTCGACTTCGGCACCAGCGCGATCGTCTGACCGATTGCCGCCGCGCCATGTGCGAAGACCAGCCCACCAACCAGAAACAATGCAATGTTTGATGGCTTCATAATATTGGCTCCTTCGAAAACGGAATTCAACTTCAGACCGCGGATAAGAGCTGGCATTCTACCAATTGGGGGGGGGTAATTACAACTCCGCATGCAGAAAAATCAGTGCGAAATGATAGGCAGAAGTCAATCGCAAGGTCACGGCGCACAATCGGCGCAAAGCCCCGGATTGGTCTGGAAGGGATAAGGTTGCCCGCCAATGGCGAGAATGGCCGCCAGGGTGTCCGCCGTGTTCACCACGTTGTTCAGACACGAATCGGCTGTCGAAATTCCCTGCAGGTTCACGCGCTGCGCGGTGGGAATCGGTGCAGCCGCGGAAATATAACTGCGAATCGCCATCACGTCCTGAATGTTGGCCACGCCGTTGGGCGGCGTCCATTGTGTCCCGTTGTTGACACCGGCCACGTCGCACCAGTCCTTGCCCCCTCCCGGACGCGGCACCGTGGCGATCACCACCGGCGCCGAATAGGTGACTCCGTCCCCGGTCGCTCGAATTTCATACACCGCCCCCGGCATGATCTCGCAGTCACCCACGTGAATCACCGGCTCATCCCAGATCCGAAACACAGGACTCGTCACCACGCGCGACGTCAAACCCGGCGCCGTCGACGGCTCGCCCACCCATCCGACAAAACCAACCGCCGCCGGATCAAACGTGCTCGCGACCAGCCGAATCTCGTGCGCAACCGGCAGTGGTCCGGTCGCCGGAACAAAGGAGACGAATCGATTCTTCGCGATATCATCCGGCGATGGCGCATAGTTCGGCGTCGGAAGAATGAGGAGTGTTGCTGCCATCAGAGTCACACCGGAAATGGGCACGTTGAACGGGTCGAGCATGTAACTGCCGTCGCCCTGTCCGAAGTCCGGCTTCAGGTGCACCGTGTAAGTACCCCGCGCATTGACCGGAACCTGCAAACGCAGCGTGCCGAGATACCCAAGGCTTGGATCACCCGGATCGGTCACCGTACCGCATTGGCACGCGCCACCCACACCATAACTCGGCAAGCCGTCCGTATTGGTCAGCGCTACGGAACAACAGCCGCCCACCACCCAACGCGGGTTCAATGCGCACGCCCCTTCGCCGCCCGCGCACACCGGTTGCCCCGCCGTACAATCACGCCCGCTGACCGCGCAGACATGCGTGACCACAAAAAGACCCAGCTCCCGATCTCCGCCCAGCGGGTCCGGCGGAGCATAGCCCAGCGGCAACAGATCAACCCCGACGTTCTCCGGTTCGGCCTGCGCGCCCAGCAGCCCCGCCGGTTCTATCGACGCCTGCGCCGCAAAAAGCTGCGGATTTCCCGCAGTCAGTCCCCAACCCGCAATCCGTACTTCCAGCGTGACAATGGAACCCGGGCCTGTGGTGATCTGCCCGTTGTCAATAACGAATGGTGCGGTACTTCCGACGGGATGCAGGGCAATGGATTGAGCGCGGCCCGGTTGCGTGGCCAGTGCTAACAGCCACCCACCCACCGCGATCGACCGCACCAATCCCTTATAGCGGCGATGCATCTTGTCCACTCGAGCGCTGCTTGGAAGCGCGACTTCGTTTGGTCATTCTCGAAGATTCACTATATCGAATTCGCCGCGCGCTATTCAAGTGTTTTCCGCGCGAATGCCACATCGCGGCACAAACTGCGCGGCATTACGCGGCTGATTGCATTTCTCTTCTTCGATTACTGGTGCCACTTGGAAATGTATTCCGGAGTGATAATTGTCCAACGCTTCGTCGTTCGACATTTGGTATGATCTTCAACACGCGCTGTGCATCGTCGGCCGCACCGGTTGCCGCGCGATGATTTCCGCTTCCGCTTCCAGCATCTCACGCCACCGCCGATCGACCTTCGGGCGACTCGGAAGCTGCCGGGCCAGCTCCAGAAAAACCAGGTAGTGCCCTTCCTCCGATTTTGCCAGCGTGCGATACAGCCGCGCGATCTTCGCGTCGTCGCAGGCATCCGCCAGCAGCGCGAATCGCTCGCACGATCGCGCCTCGATTAATGCGCTGATCATCAATCGATCCACCAATTCTTCCGGTCCGCGCCCCGTGCGCACCAACCCGCGCAAGGCGGCCGCATACGGATTGTCATGGCTCCGCGTCAACCTGCCGCCCATACGCGCCAAGAGTCGCACCACCACCGCCAGATGTTCCACTTCGTCGCGCGCAATGGCGGTCATCGCCGTAACCCAGTTTTCAGGCGGATTTGGCTCCGGCCAGCGATTCAGCAGTTCCAGCGCATTCCCCGCCGCCTTCTTTTCCAGCCACGCATGATCATTCAGCAGGCGAAGCGGCTCGCGCAGCACCCCGTGCGCCCACTCTTCCGGCGTAACATACAGCAATGGCAACTTGCCGATCAGTTCCGTACTTGCACTCATCGCCGCATCATCGATCCGTCATCGCCGACAAGCAAGCCCATTATTTCTTCGTGCCTCCTTGTCTTCCTCATCGAAAATCCCTCGACAAATGCGGCAATTCAATGGTCATGTTCTCGATATCCTCCAGCCGGTGCACCAGCACGTGTACCACCAGTCCCTGACGCTCCACCCGCCCGCGCGCCAGCACCAGGTTCGCATACACCGCCGCGCTGCGGTCCCGCTCATAAATCTGCGGCCGCACGATCAGATCCGCGCGCCCCGTTTCATCCTCAATGGTCATGAACATCACCCCCTTCGCCGTACCCGGCCGCTGCCGGAACAGCGCGATGCCCGCCACCTTTACCCACCTGCCCGTCGGGGCCCGCGCCACATCCTTCACTTGTGACGCTGTCCAGACACCTTTCCTGCTGAGCTGTTCCCGCAGAAATGACACCGGATGCGCCTTCAGCGACAGCCCCACCATCTGGTAATCCTGTCCCACCGACACCACCGCCGGCGCGGGGGCGATGCGCGTCGACTCCTCCGGCAGCGGCAGCATGTCAAACAGCGGCAGCGCCCGCCCGTGCAGCCGCTGCACCTCCCACAGCGCCCGCCGCCGATCCAGCCCCATCGACGCAAAGGCGTCCGCCCGCGCCAGACACTGCAGTGTCACCGTCGAGACACCACTCCGCCGCCACAGCTCCATGGGCGACGCAAACGCCCCGAACTGCCTCACGGCTGTCACAATCGCCTGCGCCTCTTCTTCACGCAGACCCCGCACCATCCGCATCCCCAGCCGGAGTGCCAATCCCGCTCCCTCTCCTTGTTTTTCGCTGGTGCGAGAATCCTTTCCCGCACCCGCTATTTGCGGGAATCCCTTCCCGCTGTTCGCCGATGAGTCGCTTTCCTTTTTCGCATTGCGTAATTCGTATTTTACAATTTCCTTCGTGCCTTCGTGCCTCCGTGCCTCCGTGCCTTCTTCCAACGTACAATCCCACGCACTGTCATTCACATCCACCGCCCGCACTTCCACGCCATGATCCCGCGCGTCCCGCACAAT
>CAZKIN010000285.1:0-1320 GCA_964552515.1 uncultured Phycisphaeraceae bacterium | reverse complement strand
CATTCACATCCACCGCCCGCACTTCCACGCCATGATCCCGCGCGTCCCGCACAATCTGCGCCGGCGCATAAAAACCCATCGGCTGACTGTTCAGCAGCGCGGCCGCATACACCGCCGGGTAATAGCATTTGATCCAGCACGACGCATACACCAGCAGCGCAAAGCTCGCCGCGTGCGATTCCGGAAAACCATACTGGCTGAACCCCTTGAATCGCTGGAAGCACCACTCCGCAAACTCCCGCGCGTAGCCGTTCTGCACCATCCCCTCGACGAACCGCGTCGGAAACCGCGCGATGTCCTCTTTCGCCGTCCACGCGGTGATCGCCCGCCGCAGCCGTTCCGCCTCGCCCGGCGTGAAGCCCGCCGCCTTGATCGCCAGCGCCATCACCTGCTCCTGGAACAGCGGCACGCCCAGCGTTTTGCCGAGCACCTGCCGGATGATCGCGTCGGGATACTCCACCGCCTCCTCGCCATTCCGCCGCCGCAGGTAGGGATGCACCATCTCCCCGACGATCGGCCCCGGCCGCACGATCGCCACTTCGATCACCAGGTCATAAAAACATCGCGGCTGCAAGCGCGGCAGCATGGTCATCTGCGCCCGCGACTCAATCTGAAATACCCCCAGCGTGTCCGCGCGGCAGATCATGTCGTAGACATGCGGATCCTCCGCGGGAATGGTGGCGAGCGAGAGGGACGAAGGCACGAAGGCACGGAGGCACGAAGGGGAGGAGAGCCCGGAACTCGGAAGTGTGTTTGGAAAAGCAATACCACTGGTGTCGATTCGCCCTTTTATGTTCGCACCGATGTTTGGCCAGATGCCGTTCGTATGCTGTAATTCGCCATTCCCTTCATGGCTGCGTGCCTTCGTGCCTTCGTGGCTTTCCGTTACGTCCCCTTTTTCTAGCGTTGTAAACTCCGAATAAGCCCCTGTAGCACTCGATCCGTCTCTCGCTGGAGTTCCCAGGCCGTTTCCGGCCAATGAAGAAATCCCAACTGGCTGCACAAGATCATCATGGTTTCCAGCTCCGCCAGTGAACCGCGTGCCAACTTCAGGAACCGCAGATAGTCGGTTCGACTCTGTCGCGCATACCCTTCCGCAATATTGTTGGGCACAGAAACCGTCGCTCGTCGCATCTGCATGGTTAGTCCGAATCGCTCCGTATCCGGCATGGATGCGGTTAATTCGTAGAGGGCCTTCGCCAAACTCATTCCCTTCTGCCAGGCAATCAGATCCCGAAATGTTTTGATGGTCACCCCAATATTCTCCTTCTCTGTCATTACCTTGCAGTTGCTCTCCTGCAGATTTATCTTCTTCGTGCC
>CAZKIN010000284.1:0-4967 GCA_964552515.1 uncultured Phycisphaeraceae bacterium | reverse complement strand
GGAGTCGGCTCGCAGTCCGCCGGAGGCGGTCCACATGAACAATCGTAGCTCACCGATCCGTCGGCATTATTCGTCGTCACCAGGTTGCACGGCCCGCTGCCCACCGGACATCCGCCCGTGCATTCCACCACGCCATTGACCAGGATCGGACGACAGGCATCCAATCCGGCCTCGGTGCAGTCACATGTCGCCTGCGTCTCACCGCCCGGAACCGGTGCCAGTGCCACAATCGTGTCAGGCAGGCACTCTTCCGTTTGATCCGGACACGGACCCGAACAACGCTTCACGCACGTTCCCGGTCCGCAATCCAGATTGCACACCGCTTCAAACGCGCACGGCTGCGCCTGCGTAAAGCACTCGCACGAATAGGTGATCGTCCCGTCGAGATTGCCCTTGCCCACCATCCGGCAGTTGCCCGCACCGCCGCATCCGCCCGTACAGAACATCACGCCGGTGGCCGGCTCCACATTGATGTGGCAACCCTGATCCGAGCATTCACAGCAATCCACTTCCAGGAAATGACCCGTCGAATCCGCCAGAATTTTCTTCGGAGCGCATTGCTGACCCGGATTCACGCATCCTTGCGTACACGCCAGCCCGTCCGGAGTGGGACTGCATTCCCCGCCGACCAAATCAATGGACACGTCGTCCACATAGTAATAAGCCCAGTCGAAGGTCGCCGGACCCAGATCCACAATCGTCGAGTTGGCATCCGTCTTGAAGTTGCCGATGACCAGGTGATTCTCGCCACCCGCTGCGACAAATGTTCCGCTCACCAGCGTCCAGCCCGTCTTGTTGCTGATCACGCCGTTGTTGTTCACCACTTGCGGCGTCACCAGCAGGTTCGTCTGAATGTTCTGAAAGCCCACCGGCCCGACACTCACATGCGCTTCAATATTCGAAACGGCATATCGCCCGTAATCACCCAGCGACACAAAAAACGAAATCTGATAGGTCTGCCCGGGCACCAGCGCCGAGTTCAACGGCACTTCCAGGTACTCGCGATAATCCGGAAACGGAGCCAGCGGCGAATACGCGAAGAACCCTGCATAAGCCAGTCCGCTGTTCGGCGCTTGCGTACCCAGGTAATTCGTCGGCGTGCTGCAATAACCATTGATGCACGTTCCGCACGGATGAAAATAGTCCGACGTTCCCACCGTGGGCTGCGTCCAGTTAGTGATGACCCCCGTGATGCCACCCATGCTCACCGGGCATTGGATGTAACTTTCAAAATCCGCATTCGGAACCAGGTTCACCGCCTGAACCGGCGATGACCACGCCGCCACACCCAATAGGCAGCACAACCCCACAGCACTCACATACTTCCTTCGTTTCATGACTCACCTCGATAAGGACGCATACGCCAGGGAACCCGCTGCGGAAATCCCGCTCCACGGGCGATCGGTGTCAGGGAAATTCAAGAAGGGACTTCACCCTCCATCAAAGCTAACGCAAAACACCCCCAAATTGCGCAACAAATCTTGACAATGCCGAATTCACTTGAGCGTTAGCATCTTAACAGAATTGCGTAAACCATTGCAATGAAATAACTTACGGCACTTCCGGTAATGCCGACCCTTTTTGGGGCTATATCCGGTAAAATACCCAGTGGCCGCCCCCGATCGACCTTCCGACGCACCGTTTTCGTCGACCGGTCGACGGGTAAAAGAATCGAATGCGCTATGTCCTCCGACCCCTCATCAGACCGCGCCGCACAGTTCCTGCAGACCGCCTATCAGGAACTCCGTGGCATCGCCGACCGCATGCTCCACGAACCCACGGCCGGCCAGACCCTGCAACCCACCGCACTCGTCCACGAAGCTTTCATGCGTCTCGCCAAACAAAGTGACGGTTGGGCCAACGAAGAACACTTCCGCGCCGTCGCCGCCAAAGCCATGCGCCAGATCCTCACCGACCACGCCCGCCGCCGACATGCGGCCAAGCGCGGCGGCGGCTGGCAGCGCATCACTCTCTCCGACTGCGAAAAACTCGACCCCCAGCAGGACGTTGACCTTGCCGACCTCGACGACGCCCTCACCCGCCTTCACGACCTCGACGAACGGCAGGCCCGCCTCGTTGAACTCCGCTTCTTCGGCGGCATGGACACCGAACAAACCGCCCGCGCCCTCGGCGTCTCCCGCCGCACCGTCGAACTCGACTGGCGCATGGCCCGCGCCTGGCTCATGCGCGAACTCACCCGCTAAGCGCTGCTGACACACCGCGCAGGGTGCGCCGCTTTTCATCAGCGATGTTCTCGGTGCCCGGAGCCCGGCCTGCTATAATTTCCACCCATGACCTCCACCGAACGTCACCAGACCATCCGCCGCATCTTCCACGAAGTCTGCGACCTCCCCCCCGACCAGTGCGAACAGCGCCTCCGCGAACTTTGTGCCAGCGATAAGTCACTACGCGACGAAGTCCTCGCCCTGCTCGATCACGACGCCCGCGCCGTCGGCATGACCACCGCCGCCGTCCGTGTCGGACCGTCAGCGCACACCGACCCCGCCGTCTTCCCCCCGCCCGGCATCCCCCCCGTCATCGGCCAATACAAACTCCTCCGCCTCATCGGCGCCGGCGGCATGGGCAGCGTCTTCGAAGCCGAACAATCCAGCCCCCGCCGCAATGTCGCGCTCAAGGTCCTCCGCACCGGCGTCACCGGCCCCGCCGCCTTGGACCGCTTCCGCCGCGAAACCCGCGTCCTCGGAAAACTCCAGCACTCCGCCATCGCCCTCATCTTCGAAGCGGGCACCTTCGACGCCGGCTTCGGCCCGCAGCCCTACTTCGCCATGGAACTCGTGCGCGGCCTCGCCCTCAACGAATACGTCTCCGCCCGCAACCTCAACATCCGCGAGCGCGTCACCCTCCTCGCCGAAGTCTGCGATGGCGTCGCCCATGCCCACTCCCAGGGCGTCGTCCACCGCGACCTCAAGCCCGGCAACATCCTCGTCGATGCCGACGGCCGCCCGAAAATCCTCGACTTCGGCATCGCCCGCGCCACCGGCGAAGACGCCGCACGCACGATGGGCGCGACCATGGAAGGACAGATCATTGGCACTCTCGAATACATGAGCCCCGAACAGGCCTCCGGCTCTCCCGAGGGCATCGACATCCGCGCCGATGTCTATTCACTCGGCGTCATGCTCTTTGAACTCTGCACCGGCAAACTCCCCCACGAAACGCGCGACAAACCGCTTTACGAATCCGTGCGCATGCTCCGCGAAGACGAACCTAAACGCATGCGTGACATCGATGCGTCACTCCGTGGCGACCTTGACACCATCGTCGCCAAGGCCTTGGAAAAAGCGCCTGTCCGCCGCTACGCCTCCGCGGCCGCGCTCGCCGAAGACCTCCGCCGCTTCCTGCGTGATGAACCCGTTCTCGCGCGCCCCGCCAGCGCGCTCTACACCATCCGCAAGTTCTCGCGCCGCCATCGCGCGCTCGTCGCCGGCATTATCGCCGTCTTCATCGTGCTCGTCGCCGGCGTCAGTGCCACCACGTGGCAGGCCATCGTCGCCACCCAGGCCAAGAAACTCGCCGAAAATCGCCTGGTGGAAACCAACGCCGCGCTGCAGGCCGAAGCCGAAGCCCGCACCCTCGCCACCAGCGCGCAAAAGCTTTCCGAAGAGCGCCTCATCGAAACCAGGCGCGCTCTCGACGCCGAGGCCTCCGCCCGTTCCCAGTCCGAGGAAGTCCTCAGATTCCTGCAGGGCATGCTCCTCGCGGCCAGTCCGCTCGAGTCGCCCAACCCCAATGTCACCGTCCGGGAAATCCTCGATGACGCCGCCAAGCGACTTGACACGGAGCTGGCACAGCGCCCCGCCGCCGCCACTGCTATGCACAAGACACTCGCCATGACTTACGACGCGCTCGGCCTGTTCGAACCCGCGGAGCACCATTGGAAACGTGCCATCGAACTGGCTCGCGCGCACGGCCGCGGTCCCGACGAACCCGGCGACTACCTGACCGACTACGGATCGCTGCTCTTCCAGGTCGGCCGCCCCTCCGAAGCGGTCACCATCCTGCGTGAAGCCATCACGATTCTGGATTCCTCTCCCGGCGATGGCACGCCCGAGGACGCGCGCCGCATCAAGGCACTCAGCGCCGAAGCCCGCATTTATCTCGCCATGTCCCTCGAAGACGCCGGCGAGGCCGACACCGCCGAACTCGAAGCCTTGTATGCACGCGGCATGGCCGACTGCCGCAGCGCCCAGGAAGCCATGGACAACTGCATCCGCAGCACGACGGCCAATTACGCGCGCTTTCTTTATTACCGCCATCGTTTCGAAGAAGCCGAGCCGCTCATGCGCGAGTGCATCGTTCTGGAAGAACAACTCAGCGGTCACGACCATCCCAAGGTCGCGCAGGCGATCACCAGTCTCGCGTCGCTGCTGCAAATGACCGGCCGATTCGACGAAGCCGAGCCGCTCATGCGCGAAGCGCTGGCCATCGCGCGGCGACGTTACGGCGCGGAACATGCGGAACTGGCCAACCCGCTCAACAACCTGGCGTTTCTGCTGGAAACCAAGGGCGATATCGCCGGCGCGGAGCAATGCCTGCGTGAAGCCCTCGTCCTCAATCGCAAGTATCGCGGCGACCGTCATCCGGAAACCGCGATCAATCTCGTCAATCTCGCCGCACTGTTTGAAGATCAGAATCGACCCGACGAAGTGATTTCCATTTACCGCGAAGCGTGCGACATCTGCACCGAAGTTCACGGCCCCGCGCACTGGGTCACCGCGAACTGCAAGAGCCGCCTCGGCGCTTTTCTCACCACCCAAAAACAGTTTGACGCGGCCGAACCCCTCCTGCGCGAAAGCCACGAGGTCCTGCTCAAGGAACTCGGCGGCGAACACGATCGCACCCTGGCCGCCGCGAAGCGCCTTGCGGCATGGGAAACCGCCCGCGCGGCGGCGCGATAGTGACTGTTAATTGGCACTATCACTGTTTTGCGGCCGGCGCTTTTCTGG
>CAZKIN010000283.1:3361-4968 GCA_964552515.1 uncultured Phycisphaeraceae bacterium | reverse complement strand
GTGGCACACGCACAGTTTAATGGCGAATTAAGAATAGCGAATAGCGAAAAAAGCACTGTTGGCCGGGCCGCGAGTGGCTCTCGCACTGCGGACGCCGTCTCTCTTGGCCCGTCCAACAGTGGCACACGGAAAGTCAACACAGTTGGCTCAATCAACAGCCGCACACTTCTGACCAATGACCCCAATACTTATTCCTCTTCGCCGTCTTCGAGCGGGAGGGCGGGGCCGAAGGCGATGAGGTAACCTTCGAGCATGCGCAGTACTTTGTTGCGGACATCCTCGCGGTTCAGGTCGGCGATTTCATCGAGTGACAGCGGGGTGGCAAAGTAAAAGAACTCGCCGGATTCGCGGAAGTGTTCCACCGGCGGATCGGTCCAATCCAAACCGGCGTCGTCGAAGCCGGATTCGACATATTCACTCATGGTGTCGCCGGAGCCTTCGATGGCTTCTTCCGCGCCTTCGCTGATCCAGCGGTCATTGGTGAGGAAGCCGACGCGGACCTGCGGGATCATCGGGCGGACGGCCACTTCAAACCAACATTTCGGAGCGGCCTCAAAGCGCGAGGCGAGGGTGGCTTCGTCCGGGCGATCGAGGCGAGACTTGGTGCCGTAACGGTCGTCGGAGGTGACGGAATCCTCGATGTAAGCGCGAAAGGTCTCGATGATCGCGCGTTGTTCGTCGTTTAGAGCCATCTAACTTACTCCCATGGTTTCGGTGTCGTCGATGCGGCCGCGCTCGCCGCGCTTACGCTTCGGGTCGATCTTATTCAATATCCAGCGCCGCAGCAGGGTGAATGGCCGCACGATGAATAGGTGCAGCCGGACATACCAGGGCTTCACGTAGGACGCGGCCAGTTCTGCGGCGGTGAACTGGTCGGGCCGGGTGCGGCGCTGCAGCTTCCGCAGATGATAGAGGTCACCATTCTGAAAGAAACGGCGCAGCGCGGTTAATGGCCAGAGATTGCCGCCCCAGCGGGGGGAAACATACCACGCGATTTGAAAATCGAAAAGGTAAGGATGGCCGTCGGCGCCGACGAGGACGTTTTCGCATTTTTCGAGATCGACGTAGGCCATGTCGTGGCAGTGAATTTCGGCGACGAGGGCGCGGAGTTTGGCGTGGAAATCGTCGGGCACGGGGCGACCCTTGGCCATGGGCTCACCGTCGACGAATTCGCGGACGAAGCCGGTGCTCTCGTAGCGCGCGATGAGACGCGGCACGCCGGGGATGCCGGCGAGGCGGAGGAGTGCGGAGCATTCGCGATTGGCGAGGATGCGGCCGATCCAGCGGAGGGGGAGGCCGAACATGGAGGCCTGGCGGTTGATCTTGACGAGAACTTTGCCGGTCGGGCCGGCGTAGAGCGCGGTGGCGGCGAAGAAGTCGTGTTTGAAGACGCGCGACAGTTGGTAAGTGCTGCCAGCGGCCGATACCTGCGGAGGGAGACCTTTTTTGCCCAGGGCCAGCAACCAGGTTGGTGTGGGTTTGGTCATGGGTGCGGCAACGGATCGGGAAAGGCCGTGGGCGTTCCGCGTCACTCGCGAAAGACCGCTTCCTCACGGGCGCGGCTCGGTAAGCAGCGATTGTAGTGCGCGGTGATGCGGTGTCCAATG
>CAZKIN010000283.1:2024-3261 GCA_964552515.1 uncultured Phycisphaeraceae bacterium | reverse complement strand
AGAAGCGGCTGGCGATTAATGGAGCGATCGATTGGGTTGGTTATCCGGTTTTGACGATTGCGCTGGTGCAATTGCTGCGGACGGAGGGGTTGCGGCGGGTGGTGGTCGCGCTGGTGCTGGCGGGGGCTTGTGCGCAGGCGGCGCAGTGTCTGGAGCAGGCGGCGGTGGGGAATGCGGAGACGTGGCAGCATTATTTGTCGATCAAGGAAGAATTCTGGCGGGCGCAGGGGGTAGAGCTGGATGCGCCGACGGTGGAACTGTTTGAGCGGCGAATGCAGTCACGTGAGGCACAGGGATTTCTGCCGCATAGCAATGTGACCGGGGCGTATTTGATGTTATGTGCGGTGGTAGCGGCGGGGGTGGTGGTCGAAGGGTGGCGGCGACGGCAAACGGCGGGGGATATGCTGCGCGGCGCGCTGGGAGCGCTGGTGGTGGCTGTCTTGCTGATGGCGACGTATGCGACCGGGAGCCTGGGGGCGATGGTGTCGGGTGCCATCGGTGTGGCACTGTGGATGTTGCTCGCGTATGCGCGGCCGTGGATGGCGGGACATCGGCGGGCGGCGCTGCTGATCGGATGGGCGGTCGCGGTGGCGGGGGCGCTGGCATTTGTGGGGCATGGACTGGCGCACGATACGTTTCCGCATATGTCGCTGACTTTTCGGTGGCAGTATTGGAAGGTCACCGCGGGAATGATTGCGGATCATTTCTGGACGGGGGTGGGGCGGGAGAATTTCGGGCGGCATTATCTGTTTTATAAGCCGATGGATGCGCCGGAGGAGATTTCCAATCCGCACAATTTTTTCGTGCAGGCGTTTGCGGAGTGGGGGGTGGTGGGACTGGCGGGGGTGCTGTTGATGGTGGTCGGTGCGACGCGGATGCTGGCGCGGCCCGTGGTGGTGCGGAGCGACGAATCTGAATCAAAGTCAGCGATGGGGGGTTGGTGGTATGCCGGCGTCGTGGCACTGGTGCTCATTTTCATTCGACCCGCTTTGCTGGGCGCTGCGGATGCGAACTATGCGTATTACATCACGATGACGACGCTTATTCCCGCAGCGGCGGGGTTTGCGATTTTTTATGCAAGGCGCGGCGGGGCGGTGGAGCCAAGTGTCATATCATTGGCACTTCCGGTGGGGCTGTTCACGATGCTGCTCCACGATCAGATCAGTTTTGCGCTGTTTGTCCCGGGGACCGCGACGACTTTTTTCGCGCTGCTGGGGTGCGCGCTGGCGGGGCGGGA
>CAZKIN010000283.1:0-1924 GCA_964552515.1 uncultured Phycisphaeraceae bacterium | reverse complement strand
GTGGGGGTCGGGGTGGTGTCGCATTACGGACTCCACATGGGATTGCGGGGGGCGCGGGAATTGGCGGAGGCCCGAAGACCGCTTGATCCGGTGTATGATCGATACGGACCCATTTATTCAGGGTATCATGCGGCGCGCCTTAAGGATCCCTATGACCCGACGATTCCGCGGCAGCGCGCCGGGCAACTCTTTGTTGTCGCGCGCGACTTACCCCGTTCTTACGAGTCCTGGCAATGGCTTAGTCTCGGTGTCCAGCAATTGGAAGTTGCCATTGAACGCGACCCGTACCAACCATCCCTGCGCCGCGCGCTCGCCCGCGCATGCGAGGAGAAGGCGGAATTCCTGACGCCGAATGACAATGTGACGGAGCATGTAAACAAGGTAAGTCGTCGGGAACTGAAGAGCTATCTATTGTCCGCCATTGCGGCAGCAAAGGAAGCCCTGGGACTCTATCCCAACGATCCGGACGGTTTGATCTTCCTCGCGGAGATTGAGGAAAAGGCCGGGGCGTTTGATGACCAATATCGGTCATCCGCGCGGGAGCATTATCAGCGGGCGCTGGAACTCGATGGACAACGGGCGTGGTTTGAAAGCATTCGCAAGTTCAGTGATCGCAAGAAGGCGGACATTCAATCGCGAATTGCTCGGCTCACGACGAGTCTTGAAGTTCGGGAAGTCGAATAGCATATCGCATTGCGCCGCGACGTTCATGCTGTCTTGAATCGAAGCAGGCGGCCGTTTAGGATCACCGTGTACTATTTGAAATTTCCCAGGCAGGGGTTCCCATGCGAAATGACACTGTGAATAACGGCACAAATGAAATGCCGGCCCATCCGCCGTCGGTCCAGTTGATCCAAATGAGCACCGCCTTCTGGGTTTCACGGGTGGTGTATGTCGCGGCGCGGCTGGGGCTCGCCGATCGTTTGGCCGACGGACCCCGGCGTGCCGCGGACCTGGCCGGACCGACCGGCACGCATGAACGAACGCTGCATCGATTGATGCGCACGCTGGCGAGTCTGGGCATCCTGACGCAGGTTGACGAGCAAAGTTTCGCGCTGACTTCGCTTGGAGAAGCGCTCAAGACCGGCGCACCCGGCGCGGCCCGATCCGCCATCCTGAGCCTGGCGGGACAATGGTCGTGGCGCGCCTGGGAGGAATTCCCGCACTCGGTGGAAACCGGTGAAACTTCGATGGTGAAGGCCTGGGGAATGCCGGTGTTTGAATTTCTCGCCAAGAATCCGGTGGAGGCATCCTACTTCAGCGAAGCGATGGTGGGAATTCATGCCATGGAACCGCCGGCGGTGGCTGCCGCGTACGATTTTTCTGAAGTCGGAACCATCGTGGATGTTGGTGGGGCGACGGGAAACATGCTGGCGAGCATCCTTACGCGTTATCCAAAACCGCGCGGCGTGCTCTACGACTTGCCGCACGTCGTGCGCGACGCCCCGGCATTACTTTCCAAATATAATCTTCAGAACCGGGTGGTCATTGAGAAGGGAAGTTTCTTCGAGCGTGTTCCTGACGGCGGTGATGTCTATATCCTGTCACACATCATACATGATTGGTCGGAGGAACAGTGCCTGACGATTCTGCGCCATTGCCGAAAAGCGATGAAATCGGGTAGTCGATTGCTGATCATAGAGTCTGTGCTGCCACCTGGCGACACTCCGCATTTCGGCAAGCTTCTCGACATGGTGATGCTGGCGATTCCCGGCGGTGAGGAACGAACCGAACAGGAATACGCCACGCTGCTCCGGGCCGCTGATCTTCGCCTGACGCGTGTCATCCCGACAGAGTCAGCGGTCAGTATCGTAGAGGCAGTTCCCGCCTAGTGGAGCAAGGTTAACGGCGTCCAGAAGCTGTGTGTAGACCGTCTACTCGCGCACTTCCCACTGTCCCTGCGACCCGCGGACGAAGCGATAGA
>CAZKIN010000282.1:0-4986 GCA_964552515.1 uncultured Phycisphaeraceae bacterium | reverse complement strand
CCAACATGGCCGAAAACCATGGCATTGTGTCATTAATTTGTCACACGTCGGGCACGCTTCAGCGGACCATCAGAACCGCGAGCGTAAACGACCGGTCCCGTTTGTACTTCGCAAGCGTAGGCTGGCGTCCCCGACGCACCAACATGGCCGGAATCCATCGCTTTGCGCCATGAACTTGTCACACATAGGGTACGCTTCAGCGGACCATCGGAATTCCTCAGACTACGGATGCGGCATTTTCTTCCACGCACCACCCAGCTTCGCCCGCGTGGCGATCCACCCGACGGGAAGGTCGTGCAATTCGTTCAACGTCGGATCGTGGCTGATCATCTCCTCGAAAGCAACGACCATAGCCTCGGCAATTCGCGGCGTTCGGCCATCCAGGAACTGCCAACCATGGTCACTCTCATCGTGTGAAACATAGAGTACCGGCTCACCCTTCTGGATGATCCCGCGCAGCGTAAAAACCGCACAATTCTGCGACTGATCGAATTTCCACGTAGAATCCATGTCCTCCCACTCACTTCCCGCCTTGATGACTTGCCTTGAATCGCCACGGAATCGCATGCGCGCGTTCAAAAACTCGGCCCTGAACCATCAGCGTGCCGATAAGCAAATGGCGGCCGCTGGTTTCCCAGTGGCGGAAATCCTAGAATAAAGAGTACTTGGCTTCAAACGTGACCTGAGACCGAATAGCAAGTGCGCCAACTGCGGCGACCGCAGAGGATGGACAATGTCCGACAAAACCCAGTCCAGCAAATCCAAGTTGGAAACCGTCGAGCCGCTCGGCAAGCGCGTCCTCATCCGCAAGGACGAGGACAAAAAAGTCACCAAGGGCGGCATCGCACTGCCTGACTCGATGGAAATCCCCACCATCACCGGCCGCATCGTCGCCGTCTCCGCCCAGGTCGAAGCCGACGAACACTTCCCCATCAAACAATACGACCGCGTCCTCTTCAACCCCAAACAGGCCATCCCCGTCGAATTCGAAAAGGAAAACTTTCTCTACGTTGTCCCCATCGAAGACCTCGTCGCTGTCTTCCGCAAGGGTACATAAGAATCGTTGCAATTGCAGGAAACTCAATCATGCGCATGGTAATCATCAGACCGGGAGAAGATTTTGGATGGGTCGCGGAATGTCCGTCGCTGCCCGGATGCGTTAGTCAGGGTCCAACCAAAGCGGAAGCCATGGCGAACATCAAGGAAGCAATCGAAGGATGGATTGAGGCTACTATCGCGCAGGGTCGTGCCGTACCGAACTAGCGCCACCCGTGGAAAGTCTGCCCATGCGTCCCTACATTAGCATCAATATTGCGCCGGACTACCTGTAACCATGCTTGACCTCCCCTCACCAGCCCTGATCGGCGTCGTGCACCTTCCCGCACTCCCGGGCAACGCATCCTCCATGCGCAGCATGGACGCCATAATCGACCACGCCCTCGCCGACGCCCGCACCCTCGCCGCTGCCGGCTTCGACGCGGCCTTCATCGAAAACTTCGGCGACGCCCCCTTCGGCAAAAAGCTCCCCGCCTCCTCGCTCGCCGCGATGGCCGTCGTCGCCGACCGCGTCCGCCAAAGCGTCAACCTCCGTCTCGGCATTAACGCCCTGCGTAACGACCCCATCGCCGCCCTCGCCATCGCCGCCGCCACCGGCGCAACCTTCATCCGCGTCAACGTCCACACCGGCGTCTACGCCACCGACCAGGGACTCATCGAAGGCGCCGCCGCCGAAACCCTCCGCTATCGCAAAGCCCTCGGCCGCCGCATCGCCATCCTCGCCGACGTCCACGTGAAACACGCCATGCCGCTCAGCAACATCGACATCGCGCAGGCCGCACGCGACACCGCCCATCGCGGCCTCGCCGACGGTCTCATCGTCACCGGCCAGGCCACCGGCGCATCCGTCGACCTCGAAGACCTCCGCCGTGTGACTGCCGCCGTCCCCGACCGCCGCGTCTTCATCGGCAGCGGCGCAACTGCCGAAAACATCGCCGCACTCTTGAAGCACGCCAGCGGCGTCATCGTCGGCACCTCGCTGAAAACCGACGGCAAGGTCACCAACCCCATCGACCTCGATCGCGCCCGCGCCTTCGTCCGCGCGGCCGGACGGAGCTGACCTTCGTGCCCACCCCGCGCATCCACCTCATCGCCCCCGCCGGCTCCTGCGCCCGCTACGTCCGCCAGTTGGACTGCGCATCCGTGGCTGAGCTCTGCGTCCGCATCCGCGACTGGACCGGCGGACACCATGCGGTCACCGCCGACGAATCACTCATCCTGGCTGAAGAAGACGAAAACGACGCCGGCCGCAGCGACGACCTCCGCCGCGCCGCTGACATCACCTCTGCCCTCGCGGACTCCGATTGTGTCGCCATTGTGGCACTCCGCGGCGGAGCCTGGTTCACCCGCATCCTCCCGCACATGGACCTTGCGGTCCTCGACCACCGCACCCGACCCGTCACCCTCTTCGGCTTCAGCGAACTCACCACCCTCGTCAACCTCGTCGCCGCCCACCCCATGGGTCGCGGCCTCCACGACATGGGCCCCGCCTTCCTCGCCTACGGCCTCAAGCACCAGGCCCTCCGGCAGTTTCCCCCCGGCGACGATCTCGAAGACCGCGCCACCGCCCACTGGCAGCAGCACCTCATCCCCGAAACCCACAAGTGGTTCGCCGACGTACAGTCCATCATCACCGGCCGCGGCACCGCCCGCCCCCTTCGCGCGAGCGTCGTCCAGGGTGAAATCCCCGACGAATCAACCGCCTGCTTCCTCGGCGGCAACCTCACCGTCCTCAGCACCATCGTCGGCACCGACTACGAGCGCCCACTCTTTGCCGATCCCCCCGCGCCGCTCTGGCTCTTCCTCGAAGACTACAACGACAAGCTCGAACGCTTCGACCGCTTCCTCTCCCACCTCACCCTCGCCCGCTGGTGGGACTGCTTCGCCGGCCTCCTCCTCGGCAACTTCCATCAGGGTGCCACCGACCTGACCCAGCGCGTGCTGACTGTCTTGCGTCACCATCTCCCCCCCGGCCGCACCCTCCCCATCCTCAGCGCTCCCACCCTCGGCCACATCTGGCCCATGTCCCCCCTCCCCCTCCTCGCGCCGTTAACCATCCGGCATGACCCCTCCGGCCCGACCGTCACTTTGGACTGGTGCCACAGCACGTAACGTACTCGTGTAGCGTTCAATAGCGAGAAACTCACGGAAATAGTCAAGGACTCACCGTTACAGACAAATAGTGCTTGCTCTAAGTTCGCCGGCCTGAAACTCGTCCTGCCTCTTGACTTGTAGGATGCGGCGCTCTGCACCGACCTTCTTCACTGCGTACCCGTTGGCACGACACCCTTCAAGAACCCTGGCGTAGCTAATCTTTAGGGGAGCAACTGATCCGTGTGCCACTGCCGTGTCGGCAGTGCTTTGTACGGCTCGCACCGGAGTCGAGTCACAAACATTGCATCTCCGATGACCGATTGCTCGCTGGTACCGTAGGGTCCCATGCGAATGCATACTGGGCGTCTTCTCGTGACGCATCAGTGCGAATAGAATCTTCGCGTGGCTTTCGACCCAATTATCGCATGCTTGCAAGAGATCACTGATTACACTCAGTACGAGCGATTCTGCACAGATCTAATGCGATACGATGGATTCAATGGAATAGAACCGCTCGGGGGTGTATCAGACAAGAGTAGAGATTCGATTTTGTTGCGGAATGGCGAGAATGTCATCTTTCATTATAGCGTTCGAAAAGACTGGAAGGCAAAACTTTGGAAGGACTCGGAAGGCGTTCGCAGGCATGGACATACGTGCACCAGAATTGTCTGCGTGAATCCTGCGAAATTCAGCACAGCAGAGCGGGACAATTGTGTTAGAGAATTTGGGGATAGGTTCGGATGGTCGTTGGAACTGTATGGCGTCGAGCGCATTGCTTCGATGCTCCGATCGAATGCCGCTTCATTGCTGCACAAGTACCCCCAAATATTCGTGCCGCATTTGATTTCCGAAAACAGAACAGCAAGCGTTGAGGTGCGCATAAACCCTACTCGAGACAAGCGACGTCAACTCGCACAGATTATTGGATACAATTGTGGCCCAGGTCCGGTGCTCATTGAGGCGTGGTACGTTGAGTGGAGTGCAAACGGTTCACTAAAGCTAAATGAATCTGTGCAGTGTTACCGTGGACGATTACCTCTCAGGCTCGAAGAAAAGGCAAGACTCGACATTACCGTACCGCTCGATTTTGAGTGGGAAGGATTAGTGAAAATAGGCCTTGTAGATGCCGAGAGGCATCGATTTGAGGCTACTGAAGAGAACATCAAGCGCTTTGTGGGGACCGCGCGGCAGTACATGCCACCTCCCCGTGAGAGTGCGGAGAACGAGCTAACACTTGAGCTAATACAGAGTCAGCAACTATCAGTAGATGTGCGGAAGGACAGGCAGCCCGGAAGCAAGCATGACCGTTTACTGGTTGTGTTTCGGAACCAAGGGACTCTGCCCCTTAAGGCAGAAAGGGCCACAATCGAGTGGAAGTTTGACACAGAAAAAGCGCTAGCGGAAAACTCGCATATTGCTGGTCCAAATGTCGTGCCAATTGGCGCAAACGTGGAGCTTCGATGCATTAGTCCGAATAAGGTCTCGTCAAACGGAAGCGATGTGCATTTTGTTCTTGAAGAAAGCATGGCGAGCGTGCTGATCGAGATCGTTACGCGATCTGACGAAATTAACGTGGTTCAAGCCGCTGTACTTATCGCTCCCGGTTTCAAATTGACTGAGACGGAGAATGTTCGTGCTGTTGTAGTTTCCGTTGCTAAATCGGTGCTCGACACGTGGGACTAATTCGCCGGGCAGTTGGCCTGCATGCATTCCGTAATTCGTAATTGTAATGCGCAATTCTTCTCTGTGCCCTCAGTGTCTCTGTGGTGCATTTCTTTTCTCTTCGTGCCTCCGTGCCTTCTTGCCTTCTTGCCTTCTTCCTTTCCCATTCAATTC
>CAZKIN010000281.1:1403-5051 GCA_964552515.1 uncultured Phycisphaeraceae bacterium | reverse complement strand
TGGTTGCGGGAGCGCGCCACCCGATGCTAAGTGGTTGTGGAATAAGGGGTTATGGGAATTTGCTGGCGGGAAGGGGTGTGGAGATGGGTAGTTTTGACGGGTGCGGGGCGGGATCGGAATGAGTGTGTTGCGAGTGCCATTTGTGTGGCACTACAGGTCGGGTTGATGGTGACAGATAACGCACACTCTCGGCGCGATGGCGGATCAAAGTGTGCGTAAGTGTCGTATGTGTGACACCATCAGCTCCGGAATATCACCACCGCCAGCGCCACCACCAACCCCCCGGGCGCCGCTGCGCGCAGGCTGCGGCGCGCGGGGTGTGCGAGGGAGACAAATTGCCCAGATTGATGCACGGATTGGTCCGATAACAGGAGGGGAAATTACGAATTACAAATTGCTCAAAGTGACCGGTTCTTGGATTGGATGGGGTTCCTCGAGGTTCAAACGCCATTTTCGCATGAAGACATGCGATTAAATCACTGGTCGAACTGCGGACTGAGCACGATGGCTTCATCAGTTACGAAAGACATTCGAGTCAATGAAGAGGCTGCAACCCATTCAGGGTTGGAATTGACGGGGGACGCGAACCCAAGGTAGCCCGGCGTCGCTTAGGCTCCGCCAGGCAACCTTGGGCTGGAGGCCGTAACGCCGTTGGCGTAAGGAATAGTTACGTGCAATTGAGGATTGGCCTATCGAAAATCGGCCGCTCTGAGAAATTACGAATTGCGGAAATCATGCATGGTTTCCGTCGCGTGCGGCGATCTCCCTCAAGTCAATAAGGAGGAATACCTCACGAGCAGCACGTCGGGAAGAAGATGCACCACGGAGACACTGAGGGCACAGAGAAGAGATTACGAATTGCGAATTGCGAATTACGGAAAGCATGGAGGGTGCAGGAGTGGTGCAGCGACTGCGGGCGAAGGCCAATCGGAGAGCGGGAGACAGGTCACCTTGAAAAATTACGAAGGGGAAGGGCGGAGCCTCGAAGGCGAAAAGTGATTGCGGATGGCGCGAAAGCGCAGAGCGCGGTAGGGTGAATCCTCGCCCGATCCTGGCCGGCGCGGGACTGGGGATTTGCGAGTCGTTCAGTTCAGGTTCGTGAAATTGGAGTACACCAAGTCCGTTACCGCGACGTTCTCGAGGATCAGGATCAATTGGAGTTCCCCCGCGCTGATGGTTGTGTCGAAACCGGACTGAGCGAAGAAGACGCCGGTGTTGCCACCTTCGTCTTCCGCGAGGATGAGGTACTGGCTGGTGACGAGGAAGGTGGAGATGGTGCCGCCGATGGCCGCGAGCAGATTGTTGGAATTATCCAATGTGATAGGGCTGAAAGCCGGTACGGTGCTGGAGGTTACGCGAACCATCTCGGGCTGTGTAAAAATGATCAGGTCCTGGGGGTAGTCGTGCTCCTGTATGGCGTTCTCCGAGGCGAAGTTGTTGGTTCCTTCGAGCGTACCAATATCGTCGCGGTCGATGTTGATAGTTTCGCCGGTGAAGCCGGGGACGAAATCGGTTATGCGGTTGAAGGTACTCCCCGGGGCCACACGGAAAGTGTCCATTCCGGGACCCAGAGTCACGATGCCGTTGAAAAAGGTTCCGTCCACGACGTCATGTCCCGGGCCGGCATCGACATTTTTTCTGAATCCATACGCGTTTAACGTGTCGTTCCCCGTTCCACTATAGATTGTCCCAGGACCGGCCGCCTGATTGGGCGGTGATTGGGCGAAAAGGCGCAGCCTGCCAGTAAAATTTCGGGCATCAAGCGTACTGACGCGGACTTCGTCCATGAAGTCGAGATTGGTCGCGCCACTGACAAGAAGCTTTGATTCTGAAATGACAGACATGGCGACGTCGCCGAACAGGACATTGACGTTAGCGTCGGCGGGTCCGCCGTCGAGACGACCATTGGATTGCAAGTGAATTTCGTCGATCAAGAGTGAATGCAACTGAAAGCAATCGTGATCGTTGAGTAATATGCTCATCGACTTCGCCCCTCCATACATTTCGGCACCGCGGCCTTCGAAGTAAATCGCTGCGGTGCTGTCAGTACCGGAGTTGAACTCGATTGTCGTGTCCTCTTGGACGATGACGGTCATTCCGGGATTGAAGGGATTAATGAGAGAAGCGCCATTCAGGAATTGAAGGCTGGAAACGGAACTGAATGTCGTTGCATCGATGTCGTGGATCACCGTATCGGTGATGGCCAGGGCCTCGATGTTGGTGACATTTGGTTGAGGTTGGACCGCGCCAGCGGCGGTGGCGGCGTTAATGACGAGCGTGTCGAAGCCATCGCCACCGTCGACGATATCCTGCGGCATGTAGCTGCCAGTGAGAATGAAGGTGTCGTCGCCCGTTCCGCCGAGGGTGGTGGTGGCGCCGGTGAAGGCAGACACATCGACGTTGACCCCGCCGAACGAATCGCGGGCGTCGACGATGTTGACGGTGCTGGGGAGGGGCTGGGTGATTTCCAGAGGCGCGTCACCGGCAACACGAACTTCAGTCATCGTGTTACCGACAAGATGGGCAACGGCGTCCAAGGTATTGGAAGTTCCGGTGGACTCGATGTCCAATCGCTCGACGCCGTTGGCGGTTGTGGATTCGATGGTAAAGACGCCGCCGGTGGTGTCAAAGAGGCGGAGAAACTGCACATCGCTTGCGCCGAAGGTGGCCTCCGGGACGTAGAGAAGTGACATTCCTTGTTCATGTTCCAACATGGCAGCGTCAATCAATTCGAGCTGCCAGAAGGAGGTCGCATGCGGATTGGTGGATCCGCGGGTGATGAGCTGGCAGGTTTGCATCTCCTGCTGGAGAGAGATGAAGGCAGGCGCCGTTCCCACGTCGATGATTTCCACATTTTCCACGGAATAAAAGTCGGGATAGACGTAGGTCAGCGTTTCCAGATTCAGGGTCGCGCTCAAGGTGTCGATACCGGGACCACCGAACAAGTCGTCGTCGTTTTGGAGTGTCGGAATCAATGCATTGCTGGGGGCATGGAAAGCAAGGTTGGCAACGAAGTGGTCGGGGCCGGGAGTGCCGCCGATGAAATCGTTCCCCAATGTTAGTTGAAACAAGCCGCCGGTGGCTGACGCGGTGAAGGCATTGAGCAAGTCGGCGGTGTCGGCAAAGTCCGTATCGGCGTCGGCGTCGGCATCGAATGTCTGACAGGCGAAAGTGGCCGATGTGCCGGGACCGGAGTCCTCCAAGCAGAGCCATGCTGTTGCCAAGTCATCAAGGTCGACATCGCCGTCCAGGTCCGCATCGCCGGTGGTGGCGTGACAAACCTGCGAAAGCGCGAACGGGTATGAGGAGTCTGGAGAGGTTGGCAATAGATTGATTACCTGCTTCGCGGGGGAGGCTAAGACCCGGGGTGAAGAGTACAGCCCGGCGCAGCAAGCCAACGCCAGACAAAGATGATGAGCAAAGGGCGACAAACAGGGACAGAAAGAGCTTCCGCGATTGATGCTAAACAGGCGACGATGGGCCATTGGTTATTCCCCGCTTGCGACTGGAAACTGCCGGATAGGAATCGGACGTTAATCAACTCTTTTAATGAAAATGCGGAGAAAAGTCAAGGATAAGTTGCGGTGGGTTAAGTTTGACCTGGGTTCTTCAGTCCCTGCATTGAAGTAGTCGAAACGCTGTTTGCGC
>CAZKIN010000281.1:0-1303 GCA_964552515.1 uncultured Phycisphaeraceae bacterium | reverse complement strand
TTGAATTTGCGGTAGCCCATCGTTGAAGATTCATCTTGCGCGGGAGATGTTGGAAACATTCTACGAAAGGACACGTCCTATGAAGGCATTGGTAATTGCAGCGTTGGCTTTGATGTTTGCGGTGAGTGGATGCAGTGGGAAGAAGTGTTGTCACTCAACCGATGGGAAAGGAGGAAACCAGAGTGGTGTTTCGCGCGGCGATAACAAGGCCGATGGAGGGGCGCAGTGGAGCGGCGAACGCGCTGATGAAGGGGCCACCGTCCAGTTTTCTTCCGCCGCAACTTTCAATAAGCTCACCGGGTTGTGGGACGCCACACCGGACTTTACTTTTTTTGTTTACGAGGGAAATATCCCGAGTACTGCCGCGGGATCGATGGAAATCGCCTTTGAGAACAAACTACGGCCCTACGGTTGCAGGGCGAATTCCCCTGGCGACGAAGTCGAAATCCTGTGCCACCGAAACCACCTCGAATACATCCGCATTGTCAACCATGAGACATCGTCTTCCGGCACTTGGCAACCCTTCATGGCGAATCACAATGCAGGTGGACTACGAATCAGTGCCGTCGTTGCTACACAAGGGGCCACATTCAGCAAGGTTGGCTCGGAAGTACCCGCGACAAATTGAATAGTTGGAATGGTCCCACAAGCGATCGTCGTTTGTGCGGAAATCCTATCTCGGAGCGAGTCGTCAATCGAGCGGGCGACAGCCAGGCAGCTCTCCGGCTACAAGCGTTCAAGTGTGAGAGGACAGTCGCTTAAGTGTTACTCGTGTCCTGTGTTCTGGTAAAGGCGACTGACACAGGTCAGTCGCAAAAAAATTCACCGGGCTCTTTGGAACGAGAAAAGGATCAATTCCGATGAAAATGTTGATGTGGTGCGCCGTCGGGTCGTTTGTTGTGCTGGGTGGTTGTGCATCGAGGAGGAATTGCTGCTGCGGTTCGAAAGGCGGCCCAAGTGTGTACGCTCGAATGGGTCGACCGAATGTTGAGGCGGGAGGTGCTGCATGGGGTGGATCTGCGGATGGAGAAGGAGCGACAGTTCAGTTTTCCGCCGGTACAAAATTCAATCCCCCGCCGCAGACACAGAAGGCGAGTTTTGAGTTTGAAGTCCTGCCAAACACGAGAGCTGACGTTGCGGCGGTGCAAATGAGTCGTGCGTTCAACGAGCAAACTTCGCGCAGCGGAAACGAGTTGAGTTGTGCTGCCAAACCGAGAGGGAATTCCGTGGAATTCTACTGTTCTGATAATATCGATTTAGAACTAGAGATGATTACGATTACTCGTAGCTCGCAGCCACAGCC
>CAZKIN010000280.1:3575-5069 GCA_964552515.1 uncultured Phycisphaeraceae bacterium | reverse complement strand
AACGCCCACCATCCTCTTCCTCTGCACCGGCAACGCGTGCCGATCGCAAATGGCCGAGGGGTGGCTGCGGCATCTCGGCGGCGGGCGGTTTACGGCGCTGAGCGGCGGATCGAAGCCCGCCGGCTTCATTCATCCCATTGCCCTCGACGCGATGAAGCGGCTCGGTGTGTCGCTCGAAGGACAGCGCTCGAAAACCTGGAACGAATTCAACACCACCAAGGTTGACGCCGTGATTACGCTCTGCGACTTCGCGGCCAACGAGCCCTGCCCCATCAAGGCCGACGTGCCCTTGGCCGCGCACTGGTCGCTGCTCGACCCGGCCTACTACCCCGGCACCGATGCGGAGCGGCTGGAATTCGCCATCAGCATCGCCAAACGATTGAAGAGCAAGATTGAAGGCCTCATCGCCCTGGACTGGTCGGCCGATCAGGCGACGCTCAAGAAGCAGCTGGATTTCCTCGGCGAAATTTGAGCACGCGCATCGCTAGACCGCGTGTATACACGCAATGCGAAAAGCCCGGCGCGGAATTCCATCCGCGCCGGGCTTAGTATGTTTCTGCGAGGCCGTGGCCGCCGCTTCTACTTCTCCAGACCAACCGGACGACCCGGCTCCGTGCCGCCGCTGTTCGGATCGACCACCGTGCCATCGTCCACCACCGGCGTCTCCACGTTATCCACCGGCGCGTCCGGATCGACACCCGGTTCAACCGGATCGATATAATAAGGATTCGGATCGCGGAGCAGAAGCTCACGCGCCGCGCCGTTCACGTCCGCCACCGGCGCGCTGCGCAGACCATTGTCCGTCACCGCGTACACGTCGCTGTTGATGAAAATGCCGCGGGTGTAAGAAGCGTAGTAATAACCCGCCGCTTCGAACCGCGTGCTCAACCGGCCACGCTCCGTAAATCCGTTTGCTGATGACACATCATAGACATAAAGACCTTCAAACCCGCCCGGAATGTACGGGGCGAACGAATCATCAATCTCCACATCGATATCGGAACCATCACTCGAATCATCATCACCATCCGCCGGAGGCTCTTCAGCCATCACTTCGCTGCCTTCGCTGCCCGACGAACCGCCGCCGGACGCCGCATCATCCGAGCCGTCTGCATCGACGTCGACAACCACCACGCCGCCGTTACCATAATCGTACGGCTCGTAAATGCTTACCGGCAGCGCCACGAGCCCCTGCTCGGCGAAGTAAGTGAACGCCTTGGGGTTGTATTGTGCCTCTGAATAGGCACCGGTGTCCGCACCGATCACCACCTGATGCGCCAGGACCGGATTGGCGAAATCGCTTACGTTAAAGATCGAAAGCTGAACGCCCCACGGCCGGAAGAACTGCTCGTCGCCCTCGGGAATGTACTGTCCGATGGTCAGAATGTTGTCCTGATCCATCGGCACGATAAATGTCGAAAAGCCCGGCACTTTCAGTTCACCAACCGCCTTCGGACTGGTCGGATCGGCCAGGTCCAGCGTGAACAGCGGATC
>CAZKIN010000280.1:0-3475 GCA_964552515.1 uncultured Phycisphaeraceae bacterium | reverse complement strand
GGCGTGGTATCCACGCCGTCATAGCGGAACTTGTAAACGTCGGTGCTGCTGCGCATATCGCCGCGGAAATCGTAATTGGTGTTGGTGACGTAAAGGGCATCGATCGAAGAGTAAATCAATCCCGGCTCGGCCACCACGCCAACCGCACGGAAGGTGTCGCTGTTGTCCGCGTCCATGCTCACCACCGCGAGCACACCGAATCCGTCCGGCTCCTCGGGGCGAAACACATTTTCCCAAGTCACTACCATGCCCTCGGTCTCGACGCCCTGCGCATCGATGTGACGGTAGTGTGGCAGCAAATCGTCGGGGTTCGCTTCCTCCATCGCCATGCCGGGTCGACCCAGCACGGGGAGAATATCAAAGTAGTAATTCTGATAATTGGAAATGACCATGTGCAGAATACCGTCGATCATCCGGCTGGATGACTGCGTGCCGTCATATTCGGTCGTCGAAACGCGCGTCGGCACATTCGGCACCGCCGCGTCGATCACCGTCACGATGGTCTTGGGACGCGAGTAGGTAAACTCGGGGTAGAAAACATCGCCATCGGACGGAGCGACAATGTCGGAACTGTCGACGCCGGCGTCATCGCTGACTGCCACGCCGCCGTCAGTGCCGCCGCCCGAACCATCCGCCATGCCGCCATCCTCCGGCCGCGGTTCAGTCGGCACCGCATCAAAGAAGTAGTAATTGCCGTACGTCTCCGTCAGCGCAACCACCCGCGAGCCGTGCAGATACAATTCGCGTGCATATCCATCCAGCGCGATTTCGCCGACCACCGCCATCTGGTCCGCGCGAACGATCTTCAGCACGCTGCCTTCGCTGTCATAATTGGTTTGAACGACGTAAAGATACGTGCCGTCGGTCTTGACCACATCGGCCTCATCAACGCCTTCTTCTTGAACCGTGGTTCCAGAGAACGAGCCGCCGGAATCATCACTGGCATCGGCCGTAGGTGCCTCGGGCGCAGCGCCCGCATTACCACCACCGTCACCTCCCGCCGAATCCGCATCTCCGCCCTCCACTTCGGTGCGGCTGGGAATGCTGATCAGATCGTTCTGCGTATTGACCTGTGAAGCAAAATAGTCGGCTAGTTCCTGCTCCGATCCGAACGGCTTCAAAGCGGCCTTCTCTTGCGTTCCGTCTCCATCCGTGACGGGAAAAAAGAAACTGCATCCCGAAAGAAGACAGCCCAATGTTGCTACGGCGAATAAGCGTCTCATGGTGTCCAATCTCCTTAATACCCCTTGCGGACGCGTCATGTGCGTTCGCCCGCAGTTGTCCTTGATGTCGGGATTGCTATCCCAAAGCCACGCGCCACCTCAAGTATGAATCGACCAAGTGACTGGTCAAGAAGTTGCCCCTTTTTGCCCAGTTTTGCTTGATTCCCCTCGTCATTTTCAACCAACTTGGCATGCTTGGGATTCCCATACAAAGCGGATCATTGATGCCAATCGCGCAAAAGATGCGCACCAAACGACGAAACAGAAACCGGAACAGCTCTATCCCTTGATTCTAGAGTGTGGCATGAAATGAGGCCGTCAATATCTTGAATGGTGTGGTTCCAAGTCGGCGTCATTCGCCCCTCAAGATTTTCGAACACACGGACCGATACCTAGATTGCCAATTTAACCTAGATTACGCATGATACCCAATCAAGCATAGTCCGGGAAACACTGGGCAGCTGACCCAAGTGCAACATTCGGGCGGAGCCCGTCAGATAATTCTCGAAATCGGTTCAGAAGCGTTGTCGCGGGGCAGGAGGCTCCATCCCCTGACGGGGGCGGTGCGCGCGGACGAACCCAACGGAGACTCCCCCATGGCTTTAGCCGCCGGATCATTCATTGATGAGTACATGATTCCGCTTCTCGCCGGGAATCGTCCCGCTTGTCGCGAGATCGTCCGCCGCCATACGGTGACGGTTCCTGATCCCATCACTGCGTTTCACGAACTGCTCTGGCCGGCCATGGAACGCGTGGAAAAACTCTATCGCGCCGATCGAATCAACCTCGCATCCGAACACATGGCCACGCGCATCAATCGCGCGATCGCCGATCAATTGCAAACGCAACTTCCGCGCTCCGCATCGAACGGCAAACGCGTACTCATTATTTGTGCGGATGGCGAACCAGAGGAACTGGGCGCGCAGATGTGCAGCGACCTCCTCGAGGCCGAAGGTTGGGATGTGTACTTCCTCGGCGGCGGCGTACCCAATGACGAAATCATGAGCCTCTCCGGCCAGCTTCGTCCCGACATCCTGCTGGTATTCGGAACACAACCGACCGGCGTTCCCGGCGTGCGCCGACTGATAGATATGATCCGCGGCGTTGGGCTCAACCCGACCATGAACATCATCGTATCCGGCGGCGTGTTCAACCGCACCGAAGGACTGTGGAAGGAAGTCAACGCGGACCATTACGCGAAGAACGCCTCGGAGCTGCTCAAGATGGCCGGCACTCTTACCCCGCGCGTGCCCAGCGATCGACCGGTCAGCACGATCAAGAAGCGTCGTCGTCGCCGTCGCGCCGATGCCCCGGTCGCCGTGGGCGCGGGAGCGTAAGACTACTTAGATTGTCAGGTATTAGTCACTACGAAGGGCACGGGAGGAGAACTCTCGTGTCCTTCGTTCTTTTGCGTGGCGGGATGATTCTCAGTGCGTACGGCGTGCGGCGGCCGCGGCACTTTCCGGACAGCCGGGCACGAGGAAGGAATCCCGATCATTGGCGGGGGTCTCGGTCCCCTTGTAGTCGCGGATATCACCGGCGATCCACACGTTGTCCGCCCCGACAACCGGAGATGTCAGTTTGTTGACACTTCCATCCAGCAGCAGCACGGCCTGCCCGCGTCCGCGGTGGGCCGGCGAATTGGTGGTGTAGGGGTCCACGCCCTTGTGGAATTTGCCGCCGACAAACAGCGGATTCGCGTCGCCCAAATAAGCGACATTTCGCGTCGGTCGCAGGTTCGGACTTAAGCCCGCCAGATTCAGCGAGTCGTAACTGTTGTTCCGCGCGGCCGCGAAATCGTTCAACGACGTGAGCCGCTCCTTCGACATCGCCTCGCCGCCCGGCATGGACGGACAGACAAACTGCGCCGGATCGGGCACGTAGTTCAGCTTCGCCACCAGGTACAAATGCCGGCTGTTCGATGCCACCGGCGTGTCACCGCACTCGCCCAGCCACGCCCCGGCACCGCCACCCGCATACGGCAGCGCTTCCGCAAACGTCGCCTGATAAATGCGCACCCCCTGGAAAATAGTACCTAAGTTGTTCATGCACACCGACTGCTGCGACTGGTTGCGCACCGCCAGCAGGCTCGGCCAGGCAACGGAAGCCAGCAGGGCAATGCTCGCGGCCGCGGCCAGAAAATCCCGGCGAAAAACAAACGTTCCACCGCCGCGACTTCGCCGCAGCCACGGACGGCTCTTTCGCTGCGCCGACTCGGCATCCGCCTTGTGCACCGCATCCAGCACCCGATC
>CAZKIN010000279.1:0-5109 GCA_964552515.1 uncultured Phycisphaeraceae bacterium | reverse complement strand
CGGTAATCGCGACGGCCGGCATGGACCATTCCTTCGCCCGGGCGATGAGCCCCTCAATGCGCGTCGCGCCGTCGAGCAGGCTGTAATGCGTATGCAGGTGGAGGTGAACGAAGGGGGTCGGCTTCATGAATTTCGGAATCCCTTCCCAGATAAACAACACAACAAGTTGACCATCCTATGCGGACGTGACTTCGTGTCCACATTCCCATGCGGCATCCGCTACTTCTGGACTGGAACGCGACACCCACAGAACCCGAGCTGCAAGCCGGAGATTGGGTGGAGGTAACCGTTGAAGCGGTTAATGCAACTGTCGAGCCAAAAATCACGGTTGCCGAACTGATCGATTCCCTCCAAGGCCATCGTTTCTTTCAGACTGCGGAAGAAGAAGACGCTTACCTGCGCGAGGAACGCGATTCGTGGGACGACTAGCAGACTCACTTCATGGCACGTTATACGTCGATTCCGTCGCAATCATTTACACGGTAGAGCAAATCACACCATACTGTGAACGACTGCGACCATTGTGGAACGCCGTTGATACCGGCCGGATTCGCGTAGTCGCCAGCGGCTTAAGCTTTTTGGAATGCCTGGTCAGTCCGCTTCGATCCGGTGACATCCGCCTCCAAGATGCATACAAAAAATTCTTCTCAACCGTGGGTGGAGTTCAGATGCAGCCCATTGACTCCGACGTGATAATGCAGGGTGCATTGGTTCGCGCCCAAACGCGCTTGAAAACACCCGACGCCATCCACGCCGCGACCGCCCTGCTCGCGCGGGTCTCCGCCTTTGTCAACAACGACGTGGATTTTCAACGCGTGCCCGGATTGCAGACAATTGTCTTAAGCCAACTCCCCGTGTCGAACGCTTAGTTTCGCGCGGCCCGCCGCCCAATTCCCACCTTGGCCACCACCATCAGCATGAGCGCCATCGCCACCAATCCCCATGTCGACACCGTCGGAATCGCGTTAACACATCCCGGCGCATACAGCGCATCATCCAACCCGGGACACTGATCCACACAATCGGCTACGGCATCACCATCCGTATCCCCGTCCGATTCGCCGCATCCACACACTCCGGGCGACTGCTTGTTCGGATCAAACGGGCACTGCTCGCTGGAATTGCATGCGCCGTCGCCGTCCGCATCGTCCGAAAAATCCAGGGGGCACGGATCGCAAACATCGCCCTTGCCGTCCAAATCACCGTCCAACTGACTTACGTTGGACACCAGCGGGCAGTTGTCGCAAGCATCAATCAGGCTGTCGCCGTCGCTATCCGTATCACATTCATCCGGCACAACATTGCCATCACAATCGGGCGAGGTGCCGGCGGTCAGATCGCAGTCATCGGGAATCGCATTGCCGTTGCAATCCGTGTCGCAGTAATCGGGAACACCATTATCGTTACAATCGTCGATGCCGGCCGTCACCATTTCGCACAGGTCCGCGATGCTGTCGCCATCGCAATCCGGAAAGAGCGATGCCGTCGACCCACTGCCCTGTGGATCGCACGCCGCCAGCCAACCGCCGAAATACTGCAGCGCGGGCAGATTTTCCTCCGCCGACAATATGATCTGGTCCGCAGGTACCGCAAAGCCGGAGCCGCGCAGCTCAAACGTGAAACTCCACCGACCCGCCACGCCGTGCACCCAGTCGACTGACACGCCGGAGGCCGGATAGATCGTCGAGTAGACGGGGCCTATCGAGTAATAGAGACCGTGCACGGTAGCCGCGAAGTCGCGCATCACCGTTCCGACGCTCAGCAGCGTCGACTGTTGTGGCGGCAGCGCGTTCGTATATCCCCAGGGCCACATGAGCAGCGTGCCGTAGGTGTGCAGGTCCACGTGCCCGCGAATGTTCGGTCGTGCGAGGATGAAATCGCGCAGGGCGGTTGTCTCGGGTTCGGAAAATGCGGATGGGCCGCGAAACAGGTCGCTGCTCTGAGATCCGCTGGAGCCAACGCCGCCCCAGAAGTATCCCCAGTTGCGGTTAAGGTCCACGCCATATCCACCGCGGCGGTTTTTCCGCCAGAAGCGATCCGTCGTCCAGGTGTATTCATACCCGTCCGGGTTCATCACCGGCAGCAGATACCACTCCACGCTGTCCATGAGTAGTGTCGTATAATCGTCACTGCCATAATTGACCAGCAACTGCTCGGCGAGGTACGCCACCGTGGGCGGGGTGAGCCACTCGCGCGCATGTTCGCAGCCGTGAATCAGGATGCCGGGCTTGTTGGCCCCAGGGGACGAAACCCGTATCCCCCACATCGTGCGCCCTTCGACCGTCGTCCCGAAATTCACCATCGATGCAAGCTGTGGAAACTGCGCGACGAGATTATTCATGAACGCCACATGCTCGGCATAGGTGCGAAAATCATCGAAGAAACCCGGCGCGCCGGAGCGCTCCGCCGTTACCACGGCCTGCACGTCGGGAATCAAGACGCGATATGTCAATCCACTGGCATCCAGCGCGGCGCGTTGAGCGGGCGACACGCGCACTTCGACCAATCCGACGCCCACCCCTTCCGACCATACGTCAAAATCATCACTCGCCGCTTCCAACGCCATCAGCCGCTGCACGTCCGCGTCATTCTCCAGACGCACGGCGACAACCTGGTGTCCAACATACGATCGGATTTGAGCGGCAGCGCTGCCGCAAAGGGCGCAAACGGCGAACAGAACGCACCATGCACTCCGTCCAAAAGAATGGTTGACTAAAGGCATTTTGTATTCCTTGATGAATCCAGATCGAGAGCGTCGAGGTTTACGCCGCAAGTTCGCCGGGTGTCCGCCGAGATACCAGTTTCGCTGTCACCAGGATCGCTAGGGCAAGTACCACGATTCCCCACGAAGACGCGGCTGGGATCGCGCCGACGCAACCGGGTGCATAAATCGCGTCGTCAATTTCTGGACACTGATCGATACAATCCGCAAAACCGTCCCCATCCGTATCCTCGTCGCCGTACCCGCAGCCGCACACTCCGGGTTCAATCTTGTTTGGATCGTAAAGGCAACCATCCTGCGAGTCGCACGTTCCATCCCCGTCAGAATCATTGTTACTGTCTAGGGGGCAAGGATCACAAGGGTCCCCTTGTCCGTCGCCGTCGCCGTCTACTTGATCCGCGTTGGTGGCTTGCGGGCAGTTATCGCACCCGTCACCAAGTCCATCGCTGTCGTAATCGGACTGATCCACAACGCCGTTCAAGGGGCAGTTGTCGCAGTCATCGATGAGATCATCGCCGTCGGTGTTCGCCTCGCAGTCGTCAGGCACGTCGTTACCATTGCAATCGTCGGCAATTCCAAGCAGGAATTCGCATTCGTCCGGCGTGTCGTCGGCGTTGCAATCGCTGCTGTATCCGCTCGTGATATCTTCTGCGTCGGCCAGGCCGTTTTCGTTGCAGTCAGCGCTAACCCAGACATAGTAAACGTCCTGTCCGCCGTTCATGGTGGCCGCGTAGGCGACATGCGCGCCGCCATTCTCCGAGGTCATGTCGTAGTAGTCGCCAAGCTTGGCCTGTTGCGGCCAGCCGACCCAGCTGTTGAAAGCAGGACTGACCGGCACATTGGGCGCCCAGGTTTGTCCGCCATCCAATGAGAACGAATAGTAGAGTTCCGACACGTCCACCTGGCCTGAATCTCGCGTGTCGTTCCAGATGACATCGATTCGTCCGTTGGGAGCGACGTCCATGGTGCCAAACCATTGCCAAGCGCCGTTTCCTACAGGATCGTCATTCACTCGCACGGGGGAATCCCATGAAAGTCCGCTATTCCCGCTATGAGCAATCATGACGTCTTGTGGGTCGTTCAGAGAGAATGGACCAACGGATGCACAAACATACAAATGTCCGCGGCGGGAACCGTCGGAATGATCCGCCGCAATCCAGATTTGTCCCAGAAGGCCGGCAGGATTAGGGTCTGACCCACCGACCATCGCGCCCTGCAATCCCCCTAAGTCCACTGAGGAATCAAGATGGAAAACCGGTACCTCAGCATCGTGCTGCGCGTTGCCCGTCGCCAATACCGTGATCTGTTCCGAGAAGTTGCTCGTTCCCACCATATAAAGCATACCGTCCGGCGCGATTGTCATCGTACCCCAGCGAATCTGGTTCGGCAGGTTGAGCGGCGCCTGAAACGACAGGCCGTTATTGATCGAGCGCGTGAACCACCCGCCCGCGCAGGTCGGACAACTGAAAAAGGCGTTCCAATTCTCATAGTGATTATTACGACCCGGACCGTCGGTGCGATCGATGACGTACCACTGTTTGTCCCCGCCGAAAGCCTGCGTGCCCGTGTCCCAGGTCACCCCTCCGTCGATCGACTTGAAGGTCTGCGTGGTAAATCCGCCCACGTTGGTCAGACTGTTGTAATAGAAATTTCCATCCGCGTCCGGCTCCAGTACCGGGTCGCTGCGAAACAAGCCGGGATTAATGCGCCCGGCAAACGTCCAGGTCGCTCCACCGTCGTGGCTGTACGCCCAACCAGCCTCGCGAAAACTGCTGGCAATCGTGTTGAACTGCCGCCAGCCAATCACGATACGGTTGCGATTGGTAGGATCGACGGCCATGGACGACTCATTCGCCGCGTCATTGAGGATGTCCTGTCCCGCTGCATTCACATTGACCTGCACGCTCGTGAACCGGCCACGTACCCATGCGGATGCCGCCTGCACTTCCATCGACGTCGGAGGTACGTAGATCGAACCGGAATCCGGCAACTCCAACGGGCGAGTGCGTACCTTTTCCTCCGCGAGCGCTGAGTTGGCGATGGATTGGAAAAGCAGCGCAGAACAAACAAGTAACCAACGAGCTTCATGTACGTTCAGCATGGTTTCCCCCTGATGCAGCTACTCTGGTCGGACCCGGTCCGCGTTTACGCGTTGGGAAGCAGTCGAGTACTCTAACCGAAATAGCGCAATTTCGCAAAGAAAACCGCCAGTTTTCGCAGTTTTCGACGAGGCAGCGATGTGGAATGTTGTATTACGTCGTTTTATCGATCCGACTCGGAAGGGACCACTTGAAAATCGAGCCGAAATTCGTTTCCGCCGGCCCCGGGTTCCAGGTAGATGATCAGCAGGCCGTTGCAGGCAAAATCAACGCCCAGCAGGGCTTCCA
>CAZKIN010000278.1:0-5144 GCA_964552515.1 uncultured Phycisphaeraceae bacterium | reverse complement strand
AAGCCCGATGCCGCCGGTGAGCATGCTGAGATTAATAAGTGCCATCACTGCGTCAGTACCCTGCGTGAGTTCGGAAAGTCCGATGCCATGCACGAACAGTACCGGGCGACGTCCGCCGATTAACTGTGCTGCTTCACGAACCGAGCGCTCGTCCACTCCGGTTGGCGCAATCAGTTCTTCCAGGGTTTTGCTACCCAGAAACGCGGCGAGCTCGTCAAAGCCTTCACATCGTGCGCGGAGATACTCGGGGTCGATGAGATTCTGTTCGATCAGCAATTTGGCGATCGCATTGAACAGGGGTACGTTCGTTCCGGGTAGAACCGGTAAATGCAACCGGGCAAATTCCGCCAGTTCGATGCGCCGCGGATCGATGACGATCAAGGGCACACCGCGCAGCGCTGCCTGCTTGATGCGCGCACCCACCACCGGGTGTCCCGCAGTGGCGTTCGACCCGGCCAGAACGATGCAGCCGGCCCGTTCAATATCATCAAAGGACGCCGTGCCGGCACTCGAACCCGTTGATCGATGAAGCGCAACAGCGGTCGATGCGTGGCACACGCGGGCGCAGCAATCCACGTTGTTCGTTCCGATGGCGGTGCGAAACAGCTTCTGAAGTAAGTACGCCGCTTCGTTGGTCGAACGCGCCGAAGTCAGAACACCCAGCGAATCGGGTCCGTAACGGTCGCGAAGTTCCATGAGTCTCCGCGCGAGCCAGGTAATTGCATGGGGCCACGTGACCGGGCGAAACGATTCCCCATCGCGCAGTAGTGGCGACTGCAAGCGATCGCCACTCCGATGGTACGCATGTGCATAGCGACCCTTTACGCAAAGGTGTCCGTGATTGACCGCCGCATCGACCACGCCATCCATACGCAAGACAGTGTCATGGCTTGCCTCAACACGAACTTGACAGCCGACGCCGCAATAAGCGCAGGTGGTTTGCACACTGCGCTCCCCCGGATGGGGTGATCCGCGATCGCAGTCGCTGATCGCAGCCGTTGGGCAAACGTCCACGCAAGCGCCGCACGCCACGCACGGGCTATCGGCGAATCGCTCGGTGGGGCCGAAAATCAGGCGAGAATTTCCGCCCCGGCCTTCCACGCCAAATACGAACTGCCCCTGGATCTGCGCGCAGGCATGAAGGCACGCACGACAGGCGATGCAAAGTGACCGGTTGAAACGCATGTAGGGATGGCTGTCGTCGACATTGCCCTGCGAAAAGGCAGCAGAGTGTCCAGTGCTGGACTGTGGGCTTATCGAAGCGGAAAGTGACGCAGCCGTGTCGCGGAAAGGTGACTCTTTGACTTCGTACTGAGCCAAAAGTCGCGCGAACTTGGTGCCGTTTCCAAGTCCACGAAATACATCGGGACGATGCTCTGAAACGATGAGCTGTAAGATGCCACGTCGCAGTTCATGCAGGGCGGGTGTCACTGTTCGGATCGTCATTCCATTCATGATGGGATGATGACAAGCCGCGACTGGACGGCTCGCGCCTTTCACTTCAACGACGCACATCCGACATCCACCTTCGGCCGGAAGCCCTTCGACATGACAAAGTGTGGGAATCTCGATTCCCAGTCTGGTCGCCGCCTGAAGAATGGTGAGGTCCGCCTGAAAACTAATGGGACGGTCGTCAATGGTTGCCCGCGATGTCTTCATGTTCGCGGCCTCCGCTGTTCAACCCTGCGTATTTTCTCCATGAGCTGCCGAACTGGTCCGGGCGTCTCGCGTCCGAACCCGCACAGGCTGGCTTGTTCCATGATGTTCAGAACCTTTTCAATCTCGGTTGCGAATAGGCTTTCGCTTCTGGCAAGTTCGAAGGCGCGCATGGTACCCACGCGGCAAGGTACGCACTTTCCACACGATTCTTCTTTCATGAATTCCAGGCAGTGGTGCAGCAGCGTTGAGTAATTCGTTCCGTTCGGTATGGCGACCATGCCGCCGTGGCCAAGTCGAATACCGCGCTTGGCCATGGCATCTATGCACACAGGCACATCCCATTCGGCCGGATCGACGAAGCTTCCCATCGGGCCGCCTAACAAGATGGATTCCAATTTGCCTCCCGCCGCTGCTCCGCCTGCCAGTTCATCAATCACGTGTCGCAATGGTGTTCCGAACTCGACTTCGACGATTCCTGGGCGGGCAAAGCCGTGATTCAGACATAACGCTTTGGTTCCAGGACTTTCGGGAGTTCCCATGGCACGATATGCCGTGGCACCATGTCGCACGATCCACGGAATGTTGACCAGGGTTTCGACATTGTCCACGACCGTTGGACGCCCAAACAGTCCCTCCGAAGCCGGGTAGGGCGGTCGTGGCCGCGCCTCTCCGCACTGCCCCTCCAGCGCATTTAGGAGGGCTGTCTCTTCGCCACACACGTAGCCGCCCAATCCGTGAACAACTTGTACATCGAATGACAGCGCGCTGGCACCTACTGATTTTCCCAAAAGGCCGGCCGCATACGCCTGGTCGACGGCGCTACGCATACACGCGAACGCTTGCGGATATTCTGAACGGATGAAAACGATGCCCCGGCATGCGCCGATCGCGTGCGCGGCGAGAATCATTCCTTCCAAAATACCGTGCGGATCGTGCTCCATGAGTTCGCGATCGATGAACGATCCGGGATCACCTTCGTCCCCATTCGCGATGATGTACCTGTAATCGCCGGATGACTGCGCACATGTTCGCCACTTGCGTCCGGTGGGAAACCCCGCTCCACCCCGCCCTCTAATCCCGCTTTGCTCCACAGCCGCAAGAACTTTTTCGGGCGAAGCCTTCAGTGCGTTCGCGATTGATTCATATGCGCCCAGGCTACGCGCGACTGCCAGATCGGCGCAGCCGCCATCGCTCAGCCGCGCAGTGGCGATTGCCGTGCGGGCGGCGCAGCGTACATCCGTTGGTGCCGGTTGTGAGCAGGCGCTTTGGCCATCGACCATCGACGAAAGCGTGCCGCCAGTATCTGACTTGCAACCTGCAACGACCGTATGATCAGGCAAAAGCAGCGCGGGCGCGCGATCGCAATACCCTAAGCAATAAACGGGACGGCATTTGTGTTGTACTGCCAGTGAAGTTGCGAGCGCTTCCGCGCCCGCGAGCACGCACGAGGTGCCATGGCAAACTCGTATCGCTTTCGGGTCAGTGTGCAGGTCCGTGTACCATGAAACCGCGCCGCGTACCGAGGCAACGGGCAGTTTCAAGTCTCTGGCCATGTGCACTACGTTGTGTCCTTCAAGCGAAGCGCTGCGCAATGATTTTGCCAGCAGTTGCAACGGCAGATGGCCGGATCGGGGATCAGTGCTTTCGCATGGAGGGTTCGACTTCATGGCAAACGGATCTCACTTCCCGCTCATTCTGCGATTGGCTGTCCGTCAATGCCCGGCGCGATGCCCGACAAGTGCCCGGGCAGTGGTGCGACGTTCGTAAGGCTCAATGATTACTGCGCCATATGATAGTCACCAGGGCCCGTTATGACATGTTTTCACGTGAAATCCGGCAAGCATAGACTTTTGGCCGCGCCGGAGCACTGGAACCGTCAAGAAAACCACCACCCCGGGCGCCACCACAAGAGGGCTGTGCGTGTGCTGTTCGCACCCTGGCAAAGTAGTGACGGATAAGAGGCACTTAGCGTCTGGCAGACGGTCCTGAATTTGAAATATCACAGGGTCCGATAAGCAAAACCATGGTGACAGATGACGTGCACTCTCGGCGCGATGGCCGATCGCGTTGCGCGGGGAGCGTTAGAAAAGGCTGGAAATATAGGGGTTTTTGGCGCGGCGGTTTGCGCGGCAATAGTGCGCGTCAATGCGCAGCAGTTTTGATGATTTTAGGGAGAAGCGGATGCGGGGTACTCTCCTGAAGGGGATCGTAATGGTGAGTGTAGAGTGTCGTAAGCTGTTATGTAATAATGAGTTACATGCGGTCGAACGGAACGCGATCGGAAGATGGGGCGGATTTGGGCACGGTAATAAGGTGTCAGGTTAGTGACATCATGAGGCGGCGGAGCCTGGGCTTGGGGGCGGTTCGGGGGCCAAAATGTCTCATGAGTGACAGTCAGCAACTAGGCAGCTGGAAAGCGTGGTGAGCTGCTAAGGTTGGAACGGTCAGGACGAGACTTTGGGAATGGCCTCCCCCAGGACGAACGCCATGGACCACCCGCCCCTTGGGAATTGCGTCGACCGTGAGGAGCGGTCGTGGGTAAATAGAATCGGGGCGACAGGATTTGAACCTGCGACCTCTGCGTCCCGAACGCAGCGCTCTAGCCAGGCTGAGCCACGCCCCGTGTACGTCGAGCCCTTAACCCTATCCCAGTTTTGGATAGACGTCAAATAGCGCCCGGTTCCGTGTTTTTGGGACCGAGCCGCAATTGGAATTCGCGTGAAATCTGGTGATGGCGGTTCGATAAAATGTCACGTTCGGGGATAATCGGGACCAGGACTTTGCCTATAAGGGAGAGCGGCTTGCAAGCCTGGGAATTCGCCATCGCCTACCACGAAGAGACCAAACACCATTATCGGCGGTTCGCGCGATCGGCGGGGCACATGGATTGGGCGAATCAGCCGGACCCATTTCGGCGGTACGCGGGCTGCGAGCTGATCGGACTGGCGCATAGTACGGTCGATGCCGGGCCGATGTATGGCGATCTGCATCGGCCGGGAGCGATCGCGCCGGAAGCTGTCAACCGTGAGTCACTGTCGGCACTGTTGGAGTATGGACTGGCCCTTTCGGCATGGAAGGAATTTCGAGGGACACGCTGGGCACTGCGCATCAATCCGTCGAGCGGCAACCTGCATCCCACGGAAGGGTACCTGGTATGCGGTCCGATGGCGGGATTCATTGATACGCCGGGTGTGTTTCATTATGCGCCGAAGGAACATGCGCTGGAGCGCCGGGCGAGATTTTCGCAGGATTCGTGGGACAGGCTGAGCACCGGGTTTCCGGCGGGAACTTTTTTCATCGGACTCACGTCCATTCACTGGCGCGAGGCATGGAAATATGGCGAGCGGGCGTATCGTTACTGTCAGCACGATGTCGGTCATGCGCTCGGTGCGGTGAGTATCTCGGCGGCGCTGAATGGATGGGCGGTGTGGCCGCTTACTGAAGTGGGCGATGAGGAACTTGCGAATTTGCTGGGGATTTCCCGG
>CAZKIN010000277.1:0-5169 GCA_964552515.1 uncultured Phycisphaeraceae bacterium | reverse complement strand
CACCAGATCACCCAGAAAAACCGCCTTGCGACCGGCCGGGGGGACCACCACCGGAATCGCGGCATCGTCCGCCGCTTCCACCCGATATCCCAGCGCGCCCAGCAGTTCCACCAGTTCATCATAGCAGCCATGCACATCGCCGATGATGTCAAACGGCCCCGGCTCATTTTTCTTATTGTTCCACAGCGGCTGCCGCTCCACTGTCACCTGTTCAAGGTCTTCCGGTGCATCGAACACGAAGACATGCCGGAATCCCTCGCGCTTCAGTCCGCGCAGCCCCTGCCGCATCGCCGCCCGCTGGCTGCGAATCACCTGCGGACCAAAACTGCGGTCCGCACGCTGCACATTACGCTCCTGACAGACTTTCTCCGGCAAATTGAAGGCAATCGCCACCGGCAGAAAGTGAAACTCCCTCGCGAGGGCGACCAGCGGCTTGCGGTCCTCCGGCTTGACGCTGGTCGCATCAATAACCGTGAGCCGTCCCGCCGCCAGACGCTTCGCCGCGATGTACTTGAGCACGTCGAATGCGTCCGTCGTCGCATGTTGCGCATTCTCATCATCGCTCACCAGTGCCCGACAAAAGTCACTGCTGAGCACCTCCGTCATCGCAAAATGCCGGCGCGCAAAGGTCGACTTCCCCGACCCCGACGGACCGACGAGCACCACCAGCGATAGTTCAGGAATGGTAAGTTTCAAGGGATTTCCAGACCAAGGATTTTCCGGACGAGTTCCGCGTCGTCCGGTCGCTTCAGGCAAATGATAACAGATTCAACGTTGAAGTTGCGATCCAGCAAGGGAAGTAACCCTTGCGCGAACTCCTCCTTAGTCAGCATCCCATAGCCCGTGGCCAAAGCCGGAAGCGCAACAGACTTCGACTCCAACTCGCCAACTCGATAAAGAATCCGTTCCACAATTCGAGTAATAATCTGCGGTGTCGACTTGTATTCTGCATCAACCGCCACGGCATGCATCACCAACTGATAAGCCGAATCACAGGGCGCCATTTCGACGACGGTTCCAGTCGGCACATGTCGTACACCCAGCTTCATCAGATGTTCAATAAGTTGACCTTGCATGGCAGGACCGTACCGAAGCGAAAACGCACCGCCGACACCTCCCGATAACGTAAGAAATGGATTCGCCGAGCACACCAGAACGTCGGCCGCGACGTCCAGGATATTTCCATCAATAATTGTCCACATGGTCATTGCCAGTTCCCCGATCCCGACGGACCGACGAGCACTACAAACGAAAGTTCAAGAATGATGATGGCTATGATTAGGAAACACTAACTAGACTTTTCTGGAATAGCCCCATCTGCGTCGGCGCTCCCACCACCTCATCCACCGGCCCCACGGTTCGAAAACCCACCGCATACCCGAACCGCTCCGCCACCGCCCGCGCCCACGCCTCAAACTCCGCCCGCGTCCATTCAAACCGATGGTCCCGATGCCGGAACTTCCCCGCGGCCAGTGACTTCCATTTGACATTGTACTCTCGGTTCGGCGTCGTGATCACCACGCAACCCGGCCGCGCGAATTCAAACACCACCCGCTCAAACGCCGCAAGCCGTGGCGGATCGAGATGCTCAATCACCTCCACGCACGCCGCCGCATCAAACCCCGCCAATCGCTGATCCCGATACATCAACGATCCATGCATCAGCGATACCCGCGCGCGCTGCGTGGGCGGTAAGTCCTCCAGCCGCAGCCGTTCCTCCGCAATGTTCAGTGACCGCAGCGCGACATCCATCCCCACAATCCGCGCAAACTGCCTGTCGCCGAGCAGCATCTTCAGCAGCTTGCCTTCCCCGCAACCCAGGTCAATCACTGACGACGCGCCGCTTTCGCGCAGTGCCGCCATTACATCCCGCAAGCGCAGCGTATGCAGCTTCGGCGCATCCGGATCATTGCTGATCTCGACCGCCTCCGCAGCACCCACCACCGTCGGCACGCCGCCGACCTGCGCCTCCAGTTGCATTTCCTCTTGCGCGTGGACGACCTCTTCCGCATCCGGATCGGGATGATCCTCTTCCGCCAGCCGCGCCAGCGCCTCCCGCGCGAGGTGCCGCTGATGCTTCAGGTACCGCCGCGTAATCAGTTCGCGCTCCGGATGCGCGGGCAGCCATCCCTCGCCATGCCGCAGCAGTTTTTCCAGCTCCTCATCGCCCACCCAGTAATGCTTGTCGTTGTCCAAAACTGGAATCAGCACATACAGATGCGAAAGTAAATCCTTCACCCGCTTCTGCCCGCGTAGCGTCACCGTGAAGTAATTACTCTCTCCCCAATCCGCAAAACGCGCATCCAGAGTGTGCCGCACGGCAGTCACTTCATACCCCAGCGGCTCAAACAACTTGTGCAGCAGATTCTCCCCGCCCCGCGACGGCAGCACACCGACCCCAACCTCCAGCGGCCACACCTCGTCTACCAACTCCGGCTTGTCCTTGCAGCGTCCTCCGAGTGCCGTGCCAAAAACCTGCGCCAGCGCCACACTCATAAAGCTGCTCGCCACATACGGCCGGTCATTGACATACTGCTCCAGCGAAAACCCCTCGCCCGCCGGCCCGCGCCGCCCCCGCACCAGTCCGATCGGATCGACATCCAGCACCAGCGCCGCCGTACATCGTTCGTCCGTCGCCTCCGGATAGAAAACGTGCGCCTTCCCGAAGCTCAAATCAAACGACTGCACTTTCGTCGGCCGTTTGTGCAGCAGCCAACCCAGGTCGGTCGCCGCGGCCCGCGTGGTGGAAATGGTTAGCAGCATTCTGTCACGAACTCTCTTGCAAATTGAATGGGTGCTCGCACTGTCGAAAGCCCGATTGTACCAGTTTGCTCCTATGTGGGTATTCGGCGCAGTCGCCAGATCCACGGTCGTTTCGTATGGCCAAGCGCATCGCCGGAAAGTCGGCGCTCGCCCAGCCAGTGGGGCGTTCCCTTCGCGTCGAAAGTGACAGCCTGCAGTCCCCAGCGCAGCGCCGCCATGCGGTTCTGTGTGTCATGACATGTTCCAACCAATCGTCATAGCCTCCCCACGTTGCATCCATTGGCGATCTCTCTTCCTGCCACGGTCATTTTGCGGCACGCTGTTCGCTGCATGCTCCCTTCATCCTGCATGTTTTCCGTAATTCGTAATTATTCTCTGTGTCCTCAGTGTCTCTGTGTTGCAACTTCTTTCCCTGCGTGGCTCCGTCGCTTCGTGGCTTCCTCTACTTGTTATCGGACTCAACCCTCCGTTAGTCTGGGCAATTTATCTCCCTCGCGTACCCCGCGCGCCGCAGCCTGCGGGCAGCAGCGCCCGGGCGGTGGTTGGTGGCGCTGGCGGTGGTGGAAACGGACACACTCATGATGTCAATTAATTGACACATTGCTTATTGCGATCGGCCGTCGCGCCGAGAGTGTGCGTTAACTGTCACCATCAACCACATCTCCTGTGCCACATACCTGGCACGCCAAACATGCCCATCGCCACCCCGCCCTCGCGGCCGTTCAAACTACCCATTTTGCCAGTATTCCTGCCCATGCTTTTCTATAACTCCTTATTTTACAATCACTTAGCATCGGGTGGCGCGCTGCCGCAACCAGCCCTGGTGTCTAATAGGGTGTGTGAGAAGCGTTCTGTAAAAAGGAGACCTGAAATGTCCGACCATCAAAACGCAAGATTGAGCCGCCCGCCGGATCGCAATATCCCCGCCGGGGAAAAAGATCTGCCAAAAAAGCGCCGGCCGCGCAACCCCTATAGTGCCATATCTCAGTCACTAACGTTTCCGCTTCGCCCCCCGCACGCTGCTGACCGTCACCGGTCGCCGTGTTTTAGGAATCGCGATTTCGTCGTCGCCGCGGAGGAACGCGCCGGTGATGGAGCGCGGGGCGGAGGTGATGGCGGCCATGTCGCCGTGAGCGACGACTTCGCCGCCGCGGACGCCGGGGCCGGGGCCGAAGTCGACGATTTCGTCGGCGGTGCGCATCGTTTGTTCGTCGTGTTCGACGACGATCACGGTGTTGCCGAGGTCGCGCAGGCGGCAGAGCGATTGCAACAGTCGTTCGTTGTCGCGGTGGTGCAGGCCGATGCTCGGTTCGTCGAGGATATAGAGCACGCCGACCAAGCCCGCGCCGATCTGACTCGCCAAACGAATGCGCTGCGACTCGCCGCCGGAAAGCGTCGGCGCCGTGCGCTCCAGCGTCAGATATTCCAAACCCACATCGCAAAGGAACTGCAAGCGCACGCGGATTTCACGCACCACGTCGGTGGCGATGGTCTGCTCATTTGGTGACAGTATAAGGGCATCAAAAAATGCAGTGGCGTCGCTGATGGGCAGCGCGCAGAGCGAGTTGATGTTGAGATCGCCGACGCGGACGGCGAGAGCCTGGGCATTCATGCGGCCGCCTTTGCAATCGGGGCAGACAGTCTGGCGCATGTATTTTTCGTAATAGGCGCGCACCATCGGCGAAGTGGCCTTTTTGTGTTTTTCGCGAAGTTCGGCAATGACGCCGGCGAAAGTGCCGCCGTGTCGCCAGACGCCGCGCGACCAGCGCCATTCGTAGGTGATGTGCGCGTCGCCGGTGCCGTACAGCAAAGCGTGTTTCGCCTTGTCGGGAAGTTTGTGCCACGGGGTTTCGAGGTCGAAGCCGACGTGCGCGGCCACGCCGCGGAAGAGGTGGCGACGCCATCGGCCGATGCGGGAGCGCATGGGTTCGACGGCGAGGTTAAAGAAGGATTTTTTCGGGTCGGGGACGAGGAGGTCGGCGTCGAAGTCGAAGAGGGTACCCAAACCGTCGCAGCGGAGGCACATGCCGGTGGGGGAGTTGAAGCTGAAGAGCTGCGGGGCGGGCGGTTCGTAGCTGAGGTTGCAGTGGGTGCAGGCGTAGTGGGATGACAAGAGTATGTCAGTGGTGTCGGTCGGGGTACCCACGCGGTTTTTTGGACCACGCGCTGACGCTTGTGGTTCTGATGAGGCGGCAGGCGAATCGTCCGTCATACGATGCGCAACCGCTTCCTTACGGGCGCGGCTCGGTTGGATGGAGGTCGGCGAATCAATTTGAACAATTAGTGCGCCGTCGGCGAGTTTGAGCGCGGTTTCGACGGCTTCGGCGAGGCGCGGGCGGATGGCGGCGGTCAGGGTGAGGCGATCGACGACGGCCTCGATGTAGTGCTTGCGGTGACGCGCGAGAG
>CAZKIN010000276.1:3375-5245 GCA_964552515.1 uncultured Phycisphaeraceae bacterium | reverse complement strand
CGAGGTTCTTGTAGAAATCTTCGAAGGCCGCGGCGGTGTCGACAAGTTGATAATTGTGTTTGGTGGCGGCGGCGTTGATCGATTCGAAAAGCGACGGTGCGGAAGCGGTTGTCGACGATGACTGCGACGTTTTCGGTTCGTCAGGTGCGGCGAATGATTCCAGTTGTTCGCGCAATCGCGTAAAGCCAAGTTCATGGAAGATGGGCCGCGCGGCCGGTACGTTCAAGCGCTCCAGTCGACACTCGGCGAGCGTGAAGGGGAATTCCACATCGCGGCGCAGAGTGACCAGCTGGCGGGTTATGGGAAGCTGCGGTGCGAAGGCCTTAACCTTTTCAGCCAGCTTGGGCGTGAGTTCATCCGCGTGCGCGATGACCGCGTCCGCCGAACCATATTGCTGGATAAGCTTCGCGGCCGTCTTCACGCCGACACCTGGTATGCCGGGAATGTTGTCCGTCGAATCACCGGCCAGCGACTGAATCTCCACCGCCTGCGCCGGCGTATACCCTTTCACGATCGGCAGGTTGTCCGGCGTGATGACTTCGTTCTTGCCCACGTCGTAAAGAAAAACGCGCTCGCTGAGTAGTTGTTCGAGGTCCTTGTCTTTGCTGACGAAAAAGACCTGCACGTCTTCGCCCTTCACCCGCTCGGCCATGGTGGCCATCAGGTCGTCGGCCTCGAATCCGCTGAGTCGGTACGTGGGAATGCCGAGCGCCTGCACGATCGCGACAATGCGTTCCGCCTGCACGTCGAGACCTTCGGGTGAAGGATCGCGATGCGCTTTGTAGTTCACATCGATCTTGGTGCGGAAGACGGAACGGTCGTCCACGTCGAGGACCATGGCGAGATAGTCGGGTTTGCGGTCGCGAATCAGGTTAAGCAGCGTGGAGCAGAATACATGCGTCGCACGGGTCGGCTCGCCGGAAGGGCTCGTCAGGTCTCGAAAGGGGGCGTAAAAGGCGCGGTAAATCTGCGCGTGGCCGTCGATGATGTAAAAGGACTTGGGCATGGCGATTCCGGCAAACGGCGGACTTTAGTCTCTGGCGACGGTAGGGAGGGTGATAAGAGCTGTCAAGCATGTACCATCTCCCTTGACCATCCTCGAATTCCCCGCGATGATCGACGTTTTTCACAGGCTAGAAAGAGAGAATTGGTTCATGATTAAGGCGGTTGATTTACGCAAGGGCAAGACGATCCTGTACGAAGGTCAGTTGCACGTGGTACACGAGGCGCAGCACGTGGCCAAGGGCAACAAACGCAGCTATATGCAGGCGCGACTGAAGAACCTCAAGAGCGGTTCGATGACCGACGTACGCTTCAATGTGGACGATCGGGTCGAAGTGCCGTTCGTGGAGTCGCGGGAGTATCAGTATCTATACAAGGAAGGCGACACCTTCATCGTCATGGACATGGAGAGCTTCGACCAGTTTCCGGTCAGTGCGGAAATCGTCGGCGACAACTCTCAGTTTCTCAAGCCCAATACGCACGTGACCTGTCAGCACTTCGACGGCAACATGATCTCATTCGAAATTCCCTTCACCGTCGAACTTGCCGTCAAGGACACCACGCCGGTGATCAAGGGCTCGACCGCGACGAACCAACTCAAGGAAGCCATTCTCGAAACCGGAGCGAAAGTGCGCGTGCCGCCGTTCATTGAGATCGGTGAAATGGTGCGCGTCGACACACGCACAGGCGAATATCTGGAGCGCGCGAAGTCATAATGCGCCGATGTGATGCGGCGCGCGCGGACGCGCCATTCCTTCAAAACGCGCGCGCAAGCGGTCAAATCAATCGCCAATAGCGGCCCGATAAAAAATTTTTTTACAAGGCGCAACAATCGCGCTTCCACCCTCTACTGACACCGCGCGGCACT
>CAZKIN010000276.1:0-3275 GCA_964552515.1 uncultured Phycisphaeraceae bacterium | reverse complement strand
TGCACAATGCCGCAACGTGGCACTTCAGTTCCGTCGCGCCCGATCAGTGCGATTAAGCTGCGCTGTTTTGCGTCACGCGCATGGCATCGCGCGCTTCGCGCGGCCACTCGGCGCGGCATGACGCCGGGACCCGGATTGTTCAAATGGACGGTCGCCAACACCCGCGTCAACCAAATTTTTAAAAAATTCTTTTGACAGACGTTTTTCATCGTGTACGATTTCAAGCAAGAAAGGAGGTGACACCATGGCTAAGAAACGCAAGGCAGCCAAGAAGGCTACGAAGAAGGCCACAAAGAAGAAGGCCGCAAAGAAGAAGTAGTTAGCCGCAAAAAAGATTGGCCGCACGTAGCGGTCTTGGCTGCCTCGACCAGACTGACCAAACGCCACGGTGGTCAAAGTCGAAGGCGCCGACCGAAAATGACGCGGCGCAAACCAGAGTGAAGGGTGTCCTACGCCACGGCGACACCCTTCATTCTTTTTTTATACCCGGTTCTCCCCCGCCCCCGCCCCGGATCATCCCCTCCAATTCGCTGACGTATGCACGGCACCTGTCATCCCCGCACCGCTCCGCACACAATCCGATAAACGCACCGGCCGCGCCCGGATTCTCATCGGCGATCAGCAGCCGCGCCGTCAGGCAGAAGGTCCACGGGTTGTTGGGATGTGATTCATCGAACACTTCAAGGGCCGCCAGCAGCCGTTGCCGCACGCCATGCAGCGCGGCCACAGGACCGACCAGCGCCGGCAACTGATCCTGTGCCTCCGCGAACTTCCCGGCATCAAGTGCTGCCAGCGTCAGCACCGCTTTTGTCATGGGCCCATGCATCGCCGCCTGTTGTCGCACCGCGCTGATTTCCTCCGACCTGCCTCGCAACTGCCCCGTAACCAGCCGGGAGAATAACTCCATCTCCCGCACCCCAACATCGTCGCCTGTTCGCGCCTTTTGCCGCCGCCAGAACATCACCAGCGTCTCGAAATCTCGCGTAGCGACCAGAAAATCGTGGATCGCCAGCATTTCCGCCATCACCAGCGGCTGATCGGCCGCATGCAAATAAAGCTCCCGCGCCCCAACCGCATCGTTTGCCCCCGCCCGGATGGCCGCAAGATTCAATGTCGCCGTCACGTTTGCCGGATCATCAGTCAAGACCGCTTCATATAAGGCGATGGCCTCCGCGGTGCGGCTCGTCGAATTCAGCACCACCGCCAGGAGCATGCGCCCCGCCACATGCTTCGCCTCCCACATCAGCAGCCCCCGCAGTCGCTGCTCCGCCCGCGTAAAGCCGCCGGCCGTTTGCTCCGTAATGTCCAGTTCCGCCAGCGCCAGCGTCGCGGGAATGTCATAAGGATTATTCGACAGCGCCTGCTCAAACATCCGCCGCGCATCATCGATCCGACCCATGTCCCGATACAGCGTCCCCAGCCGCATGATCCATGGGTTCTTCAGCGGGGCCATGCCCACAGCCTTCTCATACAAAGTGCGGGCCTCATCGCGCCGACCCATCTCATCGAGCACTGTCCCAAGACGATAATAGCCCCCCGCCTTTTCCGGGTCGGCCTCTATCGATTTCTGCATCGACGCCAGTGCCTCTTCGTGCCTGCCGAGCTTGAGTTGCGCCGCGCCGATCACTTCCAGTGCATCCGATTGCACGTCCCGGTCATCGTGCCGCAGATCCTTCCTCGCAAGCTCAATGGCTTTCTCATATTGCTCGTCGTGGTAATAGGCCCATCCCGCGCGCTCCCAGACATGCGGCGAATCCGGATAAAGCGTGGCGATGCGCATGATCTTGCGCAGCGGTTCGTTATAAAACCAACCCGTATGCCAGCTGATCGCCAGCAGAATCAGTGCCCCCGCGCCGCTGAGCATCCACGTCCCTCTGCGCGTGCCATGTCCCGGCACGGCCTCCCGCGTCCGCGCGGCCCGCGCCAGCGCGATCCCCATCACCCACACCAATCCGACGATCGGCAGATACATATACCGGTCGGCCGCCAGCGTGTTCCGCGTGGGCACCAGTTGCACCGTCGTCGCTATCGCCATGAAGAAGAACGCCAGCCCGCCACAAAGCGCTCGATGCCGCAATAGTGACCATACCCCCAGCGTGATGACCGGCAGCAGAGTCAAAACCGCGCGCAGCGTCTCCCACTCCCACCACCGCACCACGCCCGGCGCCGGATACCATGGCGCCAGCCCCAGCGGAAACACGAAGTGCTCGAAGTACCACGCCAGACTCCGCAGCCCGCGAACAACTCCCGGACCCGTGAGATTCTGCGCCGCACCTTCAAACATCCCGGCGCGATCCGTCGCTTGATAATTGACCACCGTCGCGGCGGCCGTAATCGCCGCACAGACCAGCCATAGAACTGCGACACGCAACGTGATCCGATGCCGGTGCGCCAACAGCATGAGCACCATCAGCAGCGGCAGCTCCACGCGTATCTTGCTGATCTGACAGCACAGCGCGCAAAGCACCACCGCCGCGCCGCGCCACACACCGCCCCTGCGTAGCCAGCCGCTCAGGGTCAGCAAGGTCGCCAGCGCAAACAGCGTGGACAGCAGCATCATGCGCCCGTTGATCCACGCCACCACTTCCACCTGCAGCGGATGCACCGCAAACAGCACACCGGCGGTCAATGCCACCACATTGCCCCGGGCCACCCCCAATACCGCCGCCAATCGACGGGCCAGCGCCCACACGAGGTACGCATTCAGCGCATGCAACAGCACATTGCTCAAATGGAAAAACCACGCGCCGCCTTCGATGCCGTTATCCAGCAGCCCCAGCCGTCCGGCGATGGCGAACTCGATTTGAAAACTCAGCAGGGGCAGCGGCTGATAGAGATCGCGATGAATGATGCGAAACAATTCCAGCGCGTGCGCGAACGAGGGATGATTGACGAGCACATGATTGAGCACCAGTTGATGGTCGTCGCCGAACGCGAACGTCCCCCACAGCGTCGGCAGTCCCATCAGGATGGCGCAAGCGATGACGATCCAGCCGCCGCGCGACGTAGCTCCCGCGGGTTCGCCCTCAAGACTCTGAATGGTTGGCCGGTCGGCGCTCATGCGTAAGTCCCATCCGCATCGCGGCAACGGCACAACCGACGTCCCCGCGATATTCAGGATAGACTAACGCTGAATCGCTTTTCGTCTAAGCGAAGCCCGGAATGAGAGCCATTGCGCCAATTACGCAATAATTACGCCTTACGCCATAAGCCTTTCGCCTTCGTTTCTAATCCAGGCTGCTCGAACCCCCGTAAGTCGCCTCAATGAAATGCAC
>CAZKIN010000275.1:3003-5267 GCA_964552515.1 uncultured Phycisphaeraceae bacterium | reverse complement strand
GTCACTGCCCGCGAAACCGAACGCGAAAAAATTCAGGCGCTGATCGACAACATCGACGTGGAACCCAAAAAAGGCTGGGGTGAAACGAAGCTCACCGTTTATCCACTGCTTCACTCCAAAGCGGCCGACCTCGCCAAAGTCATTCAGGATCTCCTCGCCCAGCAGGCATCGGCCGGACGCAGCGGCGGTGGCGCGCCCGGTGGTGGCGGAGGCTCTTCCGGAAGCGGCACGTTAGAGGAAGTGATCTATCGCCTCCTCATCAGCAAGGCGGGCCCTACCGGTGAAATTACCGAACTGCCGCCCATCGATCTGCAAAAACCCAACCGCATCATCGCCGACGAAGGCACCAACAGCCTCATCGTCGCCACCGTCGAAGAAAATGTCGCCGGCATGGGCGAACTCATCCGTCTGCTCGACGGCGTTCCGCTCGGCGTGGCCCAATCCGTCCGCCTCTTCCCGCTGCGCTTCGCCGATGCCGAGAACATCGCCGAAACCATCACTAATATGTTCGATACCGGCAAGGAACTCCCCGCCGATCCTGACGGTAGCGGTGAAGATGCCGTACCGGAAGATAGCGAAGGCCGCGCCCTCGTCTACAACATCTCCGTCTCCACCGACATCCGCACCAACACCATCGTCGTCGCCGGTCGAGCCGAGCAAATGGAACTCGTCGAAAAAGTCGTCAATCAGCTCGACCAGCCCGCCGCTTCCTTGAAATTTCCCTTGAGCCTCGTCGCGCTGACTTATGCCGACGCCTCGCGCATCGCGCAATTGCTCAAAGACCTGTTCGAAAAACGCCTCGAATCTGCCGAGGCCACCGAAGCCGGCAAGATGGCCGTCGAACGCGATCGCATCTACATCACCGTCGACATCCCCAGCAACTCCCTCATCGTTGCCGCTTCCGAAGACAACATGAAGGAAATCCGCGCGATGGCCAAGCAGCTCGACTCGCGCCCGGCCAAGCCATTCGAGCAGATTCGTACCGTCGCCTGCAACCGTCTCACCGCGCTCGACATGAAGGAAAAAATCGACGAACTCTGGCAGCGCAAGACGGAACTGCTCTCCGCGCTCGAAGCCCCCGCGGACAAACCCATCCTCGTCGCCGACGAGCGCAGCAACGTCCTCGTCGTCGCCTCCAGCCTCGATGATTACCTCGAAATCAAGCGCCTCATCGAATCACTCGAGTCGCAGCCGCTCATCGACGACATGCGCTTCTACAAACTCGAATTCGCCGACGCCAACGTCCTCAGCGACACGCTCAAGAAACTCTTCGAAGGCATGGCCGGTACCTCCGAAACCTTTAAAGCGCCAACGCTCCTGCCCGACACCCGCAGCAACGCCATCATCGCCGCCGGTGCGCGGGACGCCCTGGAACGCGTAACATCGTTGCTTACCCGGCTCGATATTCCAAGCGGTCCGCAATCCGCCTCCATTAAGGTCTACCCGTTGCAGAACGCTTCCGCGGTCAAGGCGGCGGCGCGTATGCAGGAACTCTTTGATGCCCGCGCTGAAGGTGGTGCCGACACCGCTCGCACACCCGTGGTGGTGCAGGCCGCCGAGGCTTCCAACAGCCTGGTGGTCAGCGCATCGCGCGATGATCACGACGTGGTGAAGGACCTCACCATGTTGCTCGACAAACCCTCGAACATCGCCCGTCAGGTGGAGATCTTCCCGCTGCGCTTCGCGAAAGCCACCATGGCCGCTGAAAAACTGGAATCCCTGTTCAAGTCGCAGGCCGAAGGCGGCACCGGCCGCGCCGACGCCATCGCTGCCGAAGCCGACGAACGTACCAACTCCATTATCGTTTGGGCGTCTCCTTCCGAAATGGAAAACATCTCTGAGGTCATCGCACGGCTCGATACTTCCGCACCAGTGGTCGAAATGATGGTCAGAGTCATTCAACTCAAACAAGCCCTGGCCGAGGACTTTGCCACCCTGCTCGAAGAATCCGTCTTCGGCGATCAGGCCGAGACCGACGAAGAACGCGCCGTCATCATGTCCTTCAAGGAAAAAGACGCGAGTGGCCGCGAAGTCACCCGCAAACTCCTCAAGCAGGACATCAAGGTCAAGCCCGACCCGCGCACCAACTCGCTCATGGTCACCGCCCCGGCCGACAGCATGGCCATGCTTGAATCCATGATCCAGGATTTCGATCGCATCCGTCCCGTCCGCTCGGAACTGCGCCTTTTCCCGCTGGTCAACAGCGACGCCGAGTCCATGGTCGAAAAACTCAAGGCCATCTTCTCGCAGGAAGGCGAAGGCGG
>CAZKIN010000275.1:0-2903 GCA_964552515.1 uncultured Phycisphaeraceae bacterium | reverse complement strand
CAGATCGACAGCGCCGAACCGCAGGTCATGATCAACGTCCTCATCGCCGAAGTGACTCTCTCCGACGATCTGGAACTCGGCGTCGAGATCGCCGGACAGGAACTGGACTTCTCCCGGAACGCGGTCGTCGGCCCCAATGGCGTCATTGAAGGCTCCGATTTCGACACCATCTCCGGCACCGATCTCGGTGCGGCCGGTCTCGGACTCGGCGGTTTCAATTTCACCGTCACCGGTGAGGACTTCAGCTTCCTGCTCCACGCATTGCAACAGGACAGCCGCCTGGAAATCCTTTCCCGGCCCATCATCCTCGTCCGCAACGGCGAAGAGGGAAAAATCACCATTGCCGATGAAGTACCCATCGTCGAATCGTCGCAGACCAGCGACACCGGTTCGGTCCGTTCGACCATCACCCGGCAGGACGTCGGTATCGTGCTCACCGCCACCCCGCACATCAGCCCGGATGGCTATGTCACCATCGACGTCACCCAGGAAATCTCCAACATCAGCGGTGAAAATGTGCAGCTCACCGAAGGCGTCAGTTCTCCGGTCTTTGCCAAGCGCGAAGTCGACACCAACGTCACCGTCCGCGATGGCGAAACCGTGGTCATCGGCGGCTTGATCCAGCAGCGCGATTCCGAAGGCGAAAACAAGGTGCCGCTCCTGGGCGACCTCCCGCTCATCGGCGTGCTGTTCCGCTCCACCAGCGTTTCACACAGCAAGACAGAACTGCTCGTCGTCATGACAGTCGACGTCCTGCGTAACGATGACGACGTGCGGCAGATGTCCCTGAAGCAGCGTGATCAATATGGCCTCCCGGATAACATCCGCCAGAGCCCCTTCATGGAAGGCCTCCGCATTCTCCCGCGCGATGCCGCCATGGGCCCGCGTAATCCGCTTGGTCCGGTGACTCCCGGCAGCGTTCCGCCGATCATGCCGGTACAGAACCCGGCCACCCTGCCGCCCCCCGGCGGCGATCGTACGCTGCCCGTCGCGCCGCGTACTTACGGCCCGGTCATCGCCAAGCCCGCGCCGGCCAGTGCCGCCGCGCCGCCGCCTCAGCAGAACATCGTCCCGGCGGAACCCTCAACCTTTGGCCCCATGATCGTGCAGCTTCAGGACCATGACCCGGCGTAGGGTCGGGTGGCCCATCGCTTTAGCGGTGGGGGTGTCGAATTTCTGTGTGGCGTCGCCCCGCGCTGGCGCTTCGTATTGCAATACGTAGGGTGCGTCCCCGACGCACCACCAAACGACGTGTCTCGTTTGCACGGACCATCATGCGTAAGAGCAATTACAACAATCAATCATCCCAGCGCCTGCGTCGTGCATGTACACCGCTGCTCTGCGCCATGTTCATTCTCGTCGTGACTCCCGGTTGTCGCTCCTGGCGTGAGAGCCGCGCGGCCAAAAAACCGGCAACACCCCCGCGCCGTACCATCGTCACTCCCGCGCCGAAGCCCACCACCGCTTCGTCGTCGCAGCGCACCTCCTCCGGCAAAGCTTCCGAAGGTAGTGGAATTCGTCAGGTCGTCTGCCTTTTCGATCAGCGCCCCTGGCTCAGTCTCGACGCCGCCGGTGACCGCGATCCCGAAGGCCTGCAATTCCGCGTGTTCCTGGTGGATGACGCCACCCGCGGCGTCCTGCACGATGGCACCCTGCACGTCGAAATGTATCGCCTTGTTCGCGGCGACGACGGCAAGGTGGAGCGCAAGCTGTCCGCTGACTGGCACTACCCCAGCAGCGAACTCACCACCGTGCGCTCCAGCATGCTGGGCGACGGCTACAACCTCAAACTCCGCTGGGCGGAAAAGGATGTCGCCGGCACCGAGGTCGAAATCCTCGCCAGCTTTGAAACACCCGACGGCAAGTCCGTCCGTTCCGGCACCAAACGCCTCCGCGTTCCCAAGTACTCGGGCTGAGCCGGCCTCGCCAAGGCGAAATCGACATGACCGACGCCATCACCAGTTCCCGAGCTCCCGAACCCGTCGGCGCATTCCCGCACGCCCGCTGGGTCGGCGACCTGCTGTTCCTCTCCGGCATCGGCCCGCGCAAGCGCAATAGCAGGGAAATTCCCGGCGTTACTCTCGACGCCGCGGGAAACATCGCGGCCTACGATATCGCCGTGCAGTGCCGCGCCGTATTTGAAAATGTCCGCCTCGTGCTCGAGGACTCCGGCGCAAGGTGGGAGGACATCGTCGACGTGACCGTCTTCCTCACCAACATGCGCGACGATTTCCCGACTTTCAACCGTCTTTACGCCGAGCATTTCAAAACCAACCAGCCGACCCGCACCACCATCGAGGTGAACTGCCTGCCCACCCCCATCGCCGTGGAACTCAAAGTCATCGCCCACCTCCCCGCGCGTGCCTGACCGCTTTGTTCTTTCGACCGGGCTCTTCCCTTTGTGGCTTCGTCGCTTCGTGGCTTCACCACCAGTACCGCGCCCGTAAGGAAGCTCAACTCGCTACGGTTCCGGCAAACTGGTTTGTGCCAATTTCCTGACATTTCCAATCTCGTGCACGTAATCAATCTGCCTCTCGCCTTACGCCTTACGTCTGTTGCCTACTGCCTTCCCTCATCGACCGCGCCCGCACACTCTTTCAACCCTCGACCCCATTTCCATCCCGGAGGGATGAGGGAAATAAGCCGGGGGTAGCACCCCCGGAAACTTGCGCGCAAGTATTCGCACCCCGGATGGGGTGCAGGAACAATCGCGGCCACGTGGTCCACGGCTTGAGCTTGGGGGAAGTCGAGTTCCTCAACGTGACCGGTTCTCATAAACCTTGAATTTCGCCCGAAGGGCGCACGATTGTTGCCACGGAATTCAGTCCGTGGATCAGGTGCCCCACGTTCCTCCCGCCCGCACGGCGTGTGGCATGGTCCACGCTGGCGCGACCATGTCGTGG
>CAZKIN010000274.1:0-5273 GCA_964552515.1 uncultured Phycisphaeraceae bacterium | reverse complement strand
TCTCCAGCCAGATCGTCGTCGTACTCGGCATCATGCTCGCCCTCTCCGTCATCCTTAACATTCTCCTCTTCGCGAATCGATAGACGGTTTCCTTCCGCCTTCCGCCTTCTTTTTTTTCCCTACGTGGCTTCGTGCCTTCGTGCCTACGTGCCTTCGTGCCTTTGTGCCTTCCTCCTACGGACACACCGGACAACTCGCCGGACTGGTCATGAACGGATACGCATCACCCGCGACGGCCTTGACCAGAATTAACACATCCGCCGTATTGACGAACGCGTTCAGACACGGATCCGTGGACGAAATCGCTTCCAGATTGGCCTGCTGAAACGTCGGCTTGATTGTCGCATTGGTAATGAACGCAAGCACCGCCAGCACATCGTTCACATTGGTAAACAGATTTGGCGGAGTCCATTCGGTTCCGGAGTTAACTCCCACCACGTCGCCCCATTTCTTGAGATTCATCGTGGGCTCGGCAATGGTGCTAACCGCCAATGGCAGGCTGAACACCGCGGCGTCGACCGTTGCGCGCACCTCGTATTGTGCAACCGGCATGATCTCACAATCACCCACGTGCACCATTGACTCATTCCACACGCGAAACACCGGCGATGCCACACACTTGGCACTGCCTTGCACGTCCGGAACATCGGCCCAGCACGAACCGGTTGGCGCGCTCAACTTGTTCACGCGGTACGCAAGCGTCGCGCCCCCGCCAACCGGCACAAACGAAACATAGCGGTTCTTCAGCCGATTGTGCGGCGACGCGGGATGCGTGGGCGCGGGCGGAGCGACCGGCACATCGCACTCATCCGGCTGACCGTTGAGATTGGCATCGAACGATGAGCCCAGGCCGATATCGCAAACGTCATACCGCAGGTTGCCGTTGCAGTCCGGCGCACCGCGCGCCAGATCACACTCATCCGGAACTCCGTTGAGATCACAGTCGTCACTGGCACCCACAATGTCGCAACTGTCCGGCACCGCGTTGTTGTTGCAATCCGGCTCGCATTCATCGGGAACACCGTTCCCCGAGCAGTCCGCGCTGGTCGCGGCCGTGATGTCGCAGTCGTCCGGAATGCTGTTCCCGTTGCAATCCGTCTCGCATTCGTCCGGAACATTGTTCGCATTGCAATCCAGCGCGCCCCCGGAGATGTCGCACGCGTCGCCGATGCCGTTCTGGTTGCAGTCCGTCTCGCAAATATCCGGAATACCGTTGAATTCGCAGTCCTGGCTGATGGTGCCGATGTCGCAAGCGTCCGCCACGCCGTTGCGATTGCAATCCGGCTCACATTCGTCGGGAGTCAAGTTACTGTTGCAATCCTGGCTCGCTCCACCCACATCAACATCACATTCGTCCGGAACACCGTTCAAATTGCAGTCCGGGCTTGTCGCGGCATCGACGTCACACGCATCCCATACCGAATTTCCATTGCAATCCGCGGTCGTGACTTGACACTCATCCGGCACTCCGTCGCGATCGCAATCGCCGCTCGTCATGCCCGCAATATCCTGATAGTCCGGCGCGCCGTTGCTGTTGCAATCCGTGTATTCGTCCGCGCCCATGTCCACCTGTGGACCGGACACCCGCGCCTCGCCGTCCAGATCCTCTTCCCCCGGCAATGGCACAAAACCGGGATCACCCGTATCGCGCGAAGGAGACCCGGAGGCCAGGTGATAATCTTCGCCGGCCGGGTTTATGAACAACGGGTCCGTGTCGATATTCCCCGTGCCGATAAAACCACCCTTGACATTACTGAACGTAATCGTGGGTGACGGGCCGGAGGTGACCTGCACCACCGTCCCGCCATTCGGACGGAGAATGGAATTGCTGATCGTAAATTGGCCATCGGTCGACAAAATAGACGGGCCACTTGTGTCACTGATCGTCGTATTCCGAACCGTCGCCGTACCGTCAACAATCCGCATTCCAAATCCGCCGCCGACAATCAACGAATCATTGACCACTGGAAACGATTGGAATCCCAGGATATTAAAACCTGTGTCATACAGGCGGCAGTTCGAAATAACGGGCGATGCACCCGCCTCCGCCGCCACGAATCCCGCTCCATTGCGGCTGATGATGCGCGAAATCAACGGACTGGTGCCCTCACAATCGATCGTTCCCGAGATGAATATCGACGCAACATTGAAATTGAGCAGCGTGAGATCCTCCAGCCGGGACGTCACACTTTCGCCTCGGTTGAACGTAAACGCCGGCAACAGCGGTTCGGCCTGACCATCCAGAATACTGTTCTCGGCTCCCCGACGACCACGAACCGTGATCGCCCGACCGTCGAAACTCATATCAACATTGCCTGTACCGTCATAAGTTCCCTCGGAGACGATCACGATATCTCCGGCGAGCGTGCTCTCAATGCCCTCCTGCACCGCATCAAAGGGGTGACTCAGCGTGCCGTTCTCCAACGGATCGCTTAATCCCGGGCTGCCCGGACCAGGATCATTCGCGGCATCGTCATCCACCCACACGATGCGATTGACTTCGCAATCATCGGGAATCAAATCGCCGTTGGCGTCAGCGCTGGTACCCGAAAAAAGATCACAGTAATCGGGAATGAGGTTTCCGTTGCAGTCGATCGCACCGCCCGGCTCACAAGAATCCAGGAGCAGGTTCTGATTGCAGTCGCTTGCCGTCTGAGCGGCCAGTTCACAAATGTCCGCCTGCGAGTTGCCGTCACAATCCGCCTGACATTCGTCGGGAATTCCGTCTGCTGTGCAATCCGCACTGGCCCCGCAACCCGGCACATTGCACCCGGATGGCGCACAGCTCAAATCGCACCGGTCATCAATGGTGTTTCCGTTGCAATCCACGAATCCCAACGGTGCCGGACCAACCGACGGAATGTTCATCGTCGCGCCCGTCTTGAACAACCCGACCGTTCCACTCACGCCCTGCGGACCCACATTCGCGTCAAAGCGGAAATTGTAGAGCGTTCCCCAGCGGATCGCGTTCGCCGTGGGATTGGCTGCGAATGTCTCGGTCGACCAGGTGATCGCGCCGCCGACATGACTCACCGTCCACGGCGTATTCGGATAATTGTCCGCGTTGGTTTCCGGCGCATGGTGCGGCGGCGCATGGAATCCAACATTGCTAACCACCGTGCCGGCCGGAATAGGAACTGAAAACGATCCGATGGCGCGATCCAGATTCATGTTGTAAATCGCGTATTCATAATGCCACAGACCCCCACCCAGCGGAGTCGCTTTGAATGCATGGAAGGCCCGCCCGTCAACCAGCGGTGCCGGCTCAATGCTGGACTGATAAGCCCCCGGCCAGGAGTCCACTGCGGGAGACTCAATATGGAAGGGTGACCCGGCGGGATCGAATCCGAAAAAGCCGGTGGGAGTCGATCCGATGCGCGTAAATTCGCGATGCGACACGTTGTTGTTCTGATTGCCGTTCGCCGCGGCAAACTCGTGCGGAACCAGATAATGCACTTCGCCAAAATAACGCGCGCCCGGATTCAAGGCCGGGATGAGATCAACATCCTGAACCTGAATCCGATGGGAAATACCATCGTGCACGTGGCCGTTGTGGTTATTTCCGGGATAGTTCAAACTGCAACCGCCGCCCGGTCCCAGAGAACCGCCGGAGGGCAGAATCGCCGTGTAGGGATTAACCACCGATCGGGGGGACAGGTCACAAGCCGTACTTAATTGACTCGCCGAGTAAGGATCGGAACATCCCGCGCCAAGTTGCGTCAGGTTGCCGAACGGCGTGCAGCCGAATCCGCATTCGTCATCCTGGGCGGCGCCGAATCCGTGCTTGATCCACCCATAGCCAACTTGCTCAAATCGATCTGCTCCCGCAACTGTCCGCAACCGGTACAAATTCCCGGTGAGCAGCGGATGATCCGTATTGGGCAGAGCGAACCAGTGTACCGGAGCGTTACCCTTGTTGCAGCCGGTGGTGTTCATCGCCAGGCCCACCGTCCCGGAGCCAACCGCGCCCTCCCGGCCAAACTGCACCAAGACATGAATCGGTCCCACCGCCAGGTCCGGCCCGGCTACGGCCTGTACCGCCGATCCGGTATCCGGTGCTGTCTCACCCGGTGCCGGCTTATCCGGACCGGCCACTGCGGCCAGAAACAATGCAACCGAAGGAAGTGCTAGCGGCGTCATCGCTTGCCCTTTCAAAGGAAGTGTGATTTCGAAATATGACTGCAGTCTACATCGAAATCACTGAAAAAACAAGCAATTATTGTCTGAAATTGCAACGGAGCACGCGGAAACCAATGACCCATCATCGTCGCCTTGCGCACGGCGCAAAGGGAACAATGTCGCGCGCCTGACACCAACCCTTCGCGCCGCGTAGCGACGGCGGGTGGCCCATCGCTTCAGAGGAATGCGCATGAACGGTTCATGCGCATTCCTCTTCAGTGCGGGGTTAGCTCGCCTTGCATGACCTAGTCCCGTAGGGACGGCTGATTTGTATGCCACACTGATGCCACCAACCACTCTGAACCCCAAAACGCCAGCGCAGGGTCTTGGGTCTCAGCTATCGCTCGAATTGTGTTAACCAATCAGAACCGCGACCGTGAAGAAGCTTAACTCGCTAAGTCCCCCTCAGCCATGCATTTTCGCGAATAGATAGCCGTACCAACCGTGAGGCTTGTGCAATGATTCCAGGAATACGTTTCCGTTCCCAGATTCATTCCCTTTCGCGACGGGTGGCCGTGGCGTCCTTTCTGGGTGCCATGGCAAACGAATTTTGCCAGTGTCGCAATTAAGGAGCCCTTCAAACGGAATGGATGCCGCTGGGTTCCATTTCTTCGGCAGGGTGACATTACTTGCGTGGCATGGCCAAGCGCAGCGTCGTCATGTAGATCAACGGACTTAAGGTTTAACGCCGCCCTCTCAGCCGTGGTGACAGATCAAAGACCCCAGCGCAGCGCCGCCATGCTGAACAAGGTGCCATCAAACTGGCACGTGTGTGCGTTGACTTCGTCACTCTTTCTTTTTCCGACCTTCTCACTCGCATCGCCTGCGATCGTTGCATGGCTGACCCGACTTGCCGCCGTGTGTTTTGCAGGCAGTGCAACGCCGCAATAATCTCTGTGCCACGACTCAGGCATCACCTATTCAGCCGCGCAAACGCAAATCCTGCATGCGCTACGACATTCCAGACCATGCGCACGCCCTTATCTTCACATGCTTTCATGTGCCCCATATATGACACTACTAAGCCGACTTCGTTCCGCTCAGTGTCCTCTGCGCCTCTGTGGTGCGTTTTCTCCCCCCTCGTGGCTCCGTCG
>CAZKIN010000273.1:3881-5322 GCA_964552515.1 uncultured Phycisphaeraceae bacterium | reverse complement strand
CCACACATACAGTTATCCGGGCCAATCCCGAAAGCGGCCAGGAGAAGCCGACGATAGTTCGGAATAGAAGTTTCCACTGGCTTGACTTCGACTCCATATATGGTATAATTGCCATAGAGCCATGAAACTGAAGGCGAAACATAACCGGGAACGGTACGCGGCGCGGGCGAAGATCGCCAAGGCAATGGCCCACCCGAGCCGGTTATTGCTGCTGGAAGCGATGGAAGCCCGGGAACGATGTGTTTGCGATCTGACGGAGCTGGTTGGTGCGGACCAATCCACGGTTTCCAAGCACCTTGCGGTGCTCAAGCAGGCCGGACTTGTGGAGGACCGCAAGGACGGCGTGATGGTTTATTACCGTGTCAAGGTGTGTTGTCTTCAGGGCTTCTGGGACTGCATCGAAGGCGTATTGGCCGAAAACCTCAAGATGCATCAGGCGGCCATGCGCTGATGCGAGGTCTTTTTTTTGTGCTATTTATGGCTAAATGGCCATGATGGCATGAAACGTGCTCGACAAACCGTCGAAAGGCGGTGAACAATGGCTACCGGACAGGTCAAGATTTTCGCGGCGTTCGTGGCAGTTTTTTTTGTCGCTTATTACCTCCCCTTGGCGAACCCCAAGGTGGAAGTGGCAATCATCGAGGCGTTCAAGCTCCTGCAATGGTACGCGCGAAACCATACGCTGGCCTGCGTGGTGCCAGCGCTGTTCATCGCCGGCGGAATCATCACTTTCCTGTCGCCTGCCTCCGTATTGCGCTATCTAGGCCCCAGAGCCAATAAACCGGTGGCTTATACCGTCGCCTCAGTTTCTGGAACTGTGCTGGCTGTTTGTTCGTGCAGTGTCCTGCCGATGTTCGCGGGCATATGGAAAATGGGTGCTGGTCTGGGACCTGCGTCCGCTTTTCTATACTCCGGTCCGGCGATCAACATTCTGGCCATATTACTGACGGCGCGCGTACTCGGCTTTGACATTGGATTGTGGCGAGCAGTGGGTGCCGTCGCGTTTGCGTTTCTGGTCGGCCTGGGAATGGCGACCATATTCCGTCGTGAAGAGCGGCAGAGAGTCGAAGTCCCTGCAGCGGATTCGGCCCCAACAGAGGACGGGCGGCGCGCTTGGCAGAGCGGGCTTCTGCTGGCCAGCATGATTGGATTCCTCATCTTCTCCGATTGGTTCAATCCAGGTGACGCCATTGTGGAACGGGTGGATGGCACTGCCATTCGCGGCGTTGTACTTCAGGAGATGCGCGACGAGGTCATGGTCCAGGTACAGGAGTCCAGCGGAACAATCCGCGCAGGCGACCGGCTGACGCTGCCCAAGAGTGACATTGCGAGAATCGTTGAGGCCAAGTCTTGGGTCATCGAAGTGCATCACATTCGCTGGTGGCTGGCGGGACTTTGTGCCGCTTTCCTGGCATGGATGACCTGGCGCTGGGTCGAGCGC
>CAZKIN010000273.1:0-3781 GCA_964552515.1 uncultured Phycisphaeraceae bacterium | reverse complement strand
ATGGCGAAAGGCCCGGCGCTGGCGCTGCTGCTGGCGGGGCCGGCGCTTTCGCTGCCCAACATGCTCGTACTGATCAAAGTCATGGGGACGAAGAAGACGCTGGTGTTCTGCTCCCTGATCGTGGTCGCGGCGACGATTGTCGGAACCGTATTTGGAATGGTGCAGCCGGCCGCCGGCGCGGCGGTTGCGATTGCTGGAGGTGTACCATGAAAATTGAAATCCTCGGAACTGGCTGCCCCAAGTGTCATCTGCTGGAAGCGACGGCCAAGGCCGCCGCGGACAAGCTCGGTGTTGCGTATGAAATTGATCACATCAAGGACATCAATGAGATCACGAATCGCGGCGTGATGATGACCCCGGCGCTGGCGGTCAACGGAAAAATAGTCGTGTCCGGAAGAGTGCCAAAGGAATCCGAGGTCAGTGCGCTACTTGCCGGCCAGGCGTAAGAAATGAATTCGCTGCGTTTGAATCGATCTGCAAAGAATCGACAGGGGAGTATGACAATGAAAGGCGTTTTGACAATTGTCCTCTTGTTGTTTGTCGTCGCCAGTGTGGCTTACCTCGTGGTCGGGGAGGTGCGCTCGACGGCGGGACCGCTTGATCCGTCTACAACGGCGGCGGAACAACCGCCGCCTGTATCGGGCGAGTCGTCTCGGGCAATTACAGAACCTGCGAACGGGAAGCAAACGCCGGTGCTGCAGGCCTACTATTTTCATGTCACGTCGCGCTGCGTTACCTGCTTGAAGATCGAGCAATATGCGCAAGAAGCCATTGAGGAGGCGTATTCGGCGGAGGTTAAGGACGGCCGCGTTCGCTGGCAGGCCGTCAACTATGACGAACCCGCAAACGCGCATTTCGTGAACAAGTATGACCTGGTCTCCAGCAGCCTGGTCCTCGTGTCCAACCCAGACGATTCCTCGGCTGCTTGGCGCAACCTGGAGCGTACCTGGGACTTGGTGGGCGACGAGGAAGCGTTCAAGAAATACGTGACCGGCGAAATCGAAACCATGTTGCGGAGCGAACCGTGAGTAGCGAATGGCTTCTCGGACTGGCAACGGCACTTTGGTTTGGCATCCTGACCTCGATAAGTCCGTGCCCTCTGGCCGCAAACATCGCCGCGATTTCGTTCATCGGACGAAAAGTCGATCGACCGCACGCGGTGATCACGACCGGAATCCTCTACGCACTTGGGCGCACGATGGTCTACGTCGTACTGGCGTGGCTTTTGGTGTCGAGCCTGCTCAGCGCGCCGACCGTATCGCACATGCTCCAGAAGCATATGAACAGAATCATGGGACCACTTCTGATTCTTGTGGGCATGATATTGCTGGGGCTGATCACGTTGCCCACACGCGGGTCGGACCTTGGCGCACGCGTCGGACGTCGGGCGGAACAATGGGGCGTCTGGGGTGGACTGCTTTTGGGCATCGTTTTTGCCTTGGCGTTTTGCCCGTCGTCAGCCGCTTTGTTTTTCGGAAGTCTGGTCCCCATTTCGGTCAAATTTGAATCACGCCTGTGGCTGCCGCTCGCCTTTGGGTTGGGAACGGCGCTTCCCGTGATCCTGTTTGCACTGGCGATTGCGGCGGGTGCCGGCGCAGTTGCGCGGGCGTTCCAACGGGTGGCCACCTTTGAGCGCTGGGCGCGGATCGGAACCGGCGTGATCTTTATCGTCTTGGGCCTCTACTTTTCGCTGAAGTTCATTTTTCGGTTATGGTGAGCGCCTCGGGTAGTAATTGTCGACCTTGTGCGGGCGAATCATCGAGTATGGTCAGAATCTGAGTCCTTGCGACGAACAACGGTGCCGATCGCATGAATGCCAACTGCCCCACGCGACTCTCCTTCCTCGATCGCTTCCTCACGCTCTGGATTTTTCTCGCCATGGCCGTCGGCGTCGGCGTGGGCTATTTTCTCCCCGGAGTCGAAGGCTTCATCAACCGCTTCCAGGTCGGCACCACCAACATCCCCATCGCCATCGGCCTCATCCTCATGATGTACCCGCCGCTCGCCAAGGTGAAATACGAGGATCTGTCCGACGTCTTCCGCGATGTCAAAGTGCTGGCACTTTCGCTCGTGCAGAACTGGCTCATCGGCCCTGTGCTGATGTTCTTCCTCGCCATCCTGTTCCTGCGCGGCTACCCGGAGTACATGGTCGGCCTCATCATGATCGGCCTCGCGCGCTGCATCGCCATGGTCCTCGTCTGGAATGACCTGGCCAAAGGTGACACCGAATACGCCGCCGGACTCGTCGCCTTCAACTCCGTCTTTCAAGTCCTTTTCTTTTCCGTCTATGCCTGGTTTTTTGTCACCGTCCTGCCGCCGCTATTCGGATTGCAGGGATCAAAGGTAAACATCACCATCGGCCAGATCGCCGAGAGCGTGTTGATTTACCTGGGCATTCCCTTCTTCGCGGGCATGTTGACGCGCTTCGTTCTGTTGAAAACAAAAGGCCGCGAGTGGTACGAAAAGAAATTCATTCCGCGCATCTCACCGATCACCCTCGTCGCGCTGCTCTTCACCATCCTCGTGATGTTCTCGCTCAAAGGTGAATTCATCGTGCAGTTGCCGCTTGATGTCGTGCGCATCGCCATCCCGCTGTGTATTTACTTCGTGGTCATGTTCCTCGTCTCCTTCTGGATGGGCCATAAGCTCGGCGCCGACTACTCCAAAACCACCACCATCGCCTTCACCGCCGCCAGCAACAACTTCGAACTCGCCATCGCTGTGGCGGTCGCGGTCTTCGGCATCGGCTCCGGCGTCGCCTTCGCCGCCGTCATCGGTCCGCTGGTCGAAGTCCCGGTGCTCATCGGCCTCGTCCATGTCTCCCTCTGGTTTCAGAAGCGCTACTTTCGCGACCGAGCAAGCACCGTAGCTCCCTGAAGCGCTGGACCACCCGCCGTCGGGCATCATTCCAAATCTTCAACGTGCGAAGTTCCCCCAGGCGAACGATGCCGAAGTGTGCCCATTTTGCATGTCACCCGATTCGCATTACGATGGTTGCCCGAGTGGAGAAGTAGTAACCTGCATTAGAAAGGCGAAGTCTATGGCCAGTTTGCAAAAAGCATGTGTGGCGGAAGCCCTCGGCGCGGGCATGTTGAGTTTTATCGGCGCGGGCGTGATCTGCATGAACACGCAGATGGGTGAAGCCGGAGCCGGACTGCTCGGTATCGCAATTGCGCACGGCTTGGCACTCTCCATCGGCGTATCCGCTACTATGAACGTCTCCGGCGGACACCTCAACCCCGCCGTCACCGTGGCCATGCTCTTCACCGGACGCATCAAGCTGCCCAATGCCATCGCCTACATCATTGCCCAATGCGCCGGCGCAACCTTCGCCGGCTTCCTCGTCTACACCATCTTCAAAGGCATGATGGTCGGCGACGTCAGCGTCGTGAAGGCCGCCGGCCTCGGCACCCCGCAATACAACCCCGCGCAGATCGGCATGGGCCTCGCCATCCTGATCGAAGCCTGCCTCACTTTCCTGCTCGTCTTCTCGATCTTCGGCACGGCCGTCGACCCGCGTGCGCCAAAAATCGGCGGCTTCGGCATCGGCCTCACCATCGCTGCCGATATCCTCCTCGGCGGACCGCTCACCGGGGCGGCCATGAACCCCTCGCGAACCTTTGGTCCGGGAATTGTGGCCTTCTTCACCGGAAATCTCGACGTTTTCCCCGCGCAGCATTTGGTATACTGGGTGGGGCCCATCGCGGGTGCCTTGATCGCCGCCTGGACCTATGATCTATTTGTAATGGAAAAGAAAGCTTAATCAGCCACGAAGGGGACA
>CAZKIN010000272.1:0-5333 GCA_964552515.1 uncultured Phycisphaeraceae bacterium | reverse complement strand
TCAAACTCATTCTCGCGCGTGCCCGCAAACACCGTGTGCGTGTGACAATCCACCAGCCCCGGCACGACGCACCCGCCGCCCGCATCGATCTCCTCCGCCCCTTTCGGCGCGACGCACTTCGCTTCCGGCCCGAACCATGCAATCTTTTCCCCCTCGATTACCAGCGCCGCCCGGGCAACCGTCTCCACCGCACGCATGGCCGAACCGCAAACCGGCCCCGGCGGCACGACCACCAACTCCGCGATGTTGCGAACCACCGTTGTCATGCCCTGTCACCTTCCTTCAGACCGGCCAGCCAATTGACGCCACGATTACTAAAATAAATCCTCAATTTGTACGCCCGGCGTGTGAATTGTCCCCGAAACCGCCGCAATTTCCAAGCCTTCCACCCGCCCCATCTCATGCCAAACTGGCAGAAGAACCACTCCTATGCATCGAAATGACAGCCGAAAACGCACTTCTGCCTCCCTTCCCACCACCCGCCAGCCGCCCCTGATTCTATCACAAGTACTTATCAGTTCTACATTTACGACACGAAATCCCCGCCCACCCTGCACTCCATCCCCACTGGCACCAGCCTTGCAATTGCATCTTATGGAAGAAGTCTAGCCATCGGTTGACGGATGGGTGTTATGTCGGATCGGTTCATCGCCACGCATCGCGAAGTGCTGCTCGCTTTAAGCGACCCGGCCTGTGATCCGTCGTGGGTCGGACCGGTCGCGGCCGAGCTGCCTGCGATGGATTTCCGCTGGTGCCGCCTGCCCACCGGGCCCGACGTGGTGCGGCGGGTGGAGCGCGGTGGTCTCTCCGCGGCGCTGCTGGTGACGGATCACGCGGTGGGCGAATGCCTGTCGCTGCTGCGGATTATCCGCTCGATCGATCGCCGGCTGCCCTGCTGGTTCATTACGCCGGTCGCCTCGCGGCAGATTCTGGAAGAGGCGCTGGCGCTCAGCGTCATCAGCGTGATGACGCATCCGGTGGAAGTGACGGAACTGACGCTCGGCCTGCGGAAGGCGCTGCTGTTTCCGCCGCTGGGTGATGGTTGAGACGACGAATCGAGGGTGACTGTTCACAGCCACTCTCTGCGTGACGGCCGATACGGTGTCTGTTAACGGACACCATGAGTATAGAGGTCAAGTGGGTGAGTTACCCCGGGATTTTTTCAGGAGAAGGCAGATCATGGCGAAGTTGAACATCAGGCCGCTGGGTGACAAGGTCATCATCAAGCGCGTGGACGCGGAACAGAAAACGGCGGGCGGCATCGTCCTTCCGGACACCGCGAAGGAAAAACCGAAGCGCGGCGTGGTCCTCGCGATCGGCTCGGGCAAGCTGCTGGACGACGGCACGCGCAGCCCCATGCAGGTGAAAATGAACGACCAGGTCCTGTTCACTTCGTACGCCGGCACCGAAATCAAGGTCGGCGCGGATGAATACATGATCATGGACGAGTCGGAAATCCTCGGCGTGCTCGAATAGGAAATGAAGAATGATGAATAGCAAATAGCGAACGAAGGGCATCAGCCGCTTTTTACACTTCGCTATTTTGAATTCGCTATTCGCCATTTGCAGTAACGAATAAATCGCAACATCAAAACAACCTTTGAAAGGGAGATTAATTCTCATGGCAGCCAAGCAGATTGCATACGAAATGGAAGCCCGCGAAGCCATTCGCCGCGGTGTCAAGCAACTGGCACGCGCGGTGAAGGCCACCCTCGGCCCCTGCGGCCGTAACGTGGTCATCGAAAAATCCTTCGGCTCACCCACCGTCACGAAGGACGGCGTCACCGTGGCCAAGGAAATCGAACTCGACGAAGCCTATGAAAACATGGGCGCCCAGATGGTGAAGGAAGTTGCCAGCAAGACCAGCACCGTCGCCGGCGACGGAACCACCACCGCCACCGTTTACGCCGAAGCGATCTACGACGAAGGTTTGAAGAACCTCGCCGCCGGCGCGGAAGCGATGGAACTGAAGCGCGGCATCGAAGCGGCCGTCGAAGCGGTGATTGCCGAACTCAAGAAAATGAGCGTCCCGGTCAAGGGCACCACGCAAATCGCCCAGGTCGGCACCTGCGCCGCCAACCAGAACGCCGAAATCGGCAAGCAAATCGCCGACGCCATGGAAAAAGTCGGCAAGGACGGCGTCATCACCGTCGAAGAAGGCAAAGCGCTGGAAACCACGGTCGAACTCGTCGAAGGCATGCAGTTCGACAAGGGTTACCTCTCGCCGCACTTCATCAACAAGTTTGAAACCCTCTCCTGCGAAATGGAGAAGCCCTTCATCCTCATCCAGGAAAAGAAGATCAGCAACGTCAAGGACCTGATCCCCATCCTGGAAAAAGTTTCACAGTCCGGCCGTCCGCTGCTCATCATCGCCGAAGATGTCGAAGGCGAAGCCCTCGCCACCCTCGTGGTGAACAAGCTCCGCGGCACGCTTCAGGTCTGCGCAGTGAAGGCCCCCGGCTTCGGCGATCGCCGCAAGGCCATGCTCGAGGACATCGGCACCGTCACCGGCGGCACCGCCATTTTTGAAGACCTCGGCACCAAGCTGGAAAACCTCTCCCTGTCCGATCTCGGCACCGCCAAGAAGGTCCGCATCGACAAGGACAACACCACGATCATCGAAGGCGCCGGCAAGGGCGACGCCATCAAGGGCCGCATCGCCCAGCTCAGAAACGAAATCGACAAGACCACCAGCGACTACGACCGCGAGAAGCTCGAAGAGCGCCTCGCCAAGCTCGCCGGCGGCGTCGCGCAGATCAACGTCGGCGCAGCCACCGAAGTCGAAATGAAGGAGAAGAAGGCCCTGGTCGAAGACGCGCTGCATGCCTGCCGCGCGGCCGTCGAAGAGGGCGTCCTCCCCGGCGGCGGTGTGGCCGTCATCCGCGCCATCAAGGTGCTCGAGGCCGCCGCGAAGAAACTCCGCGGTGACCAGAAGACCGGCGTGGATATCGTCCGCCGTGCGCTCGTCGCCCCGCTCAAGCAGATCGCGATGAACGCGGGCATGGACGGCTCGATCGTCCTGCAGAAGGTGCAGGAAAACGAGAAGGACGTGAACTTCGGTTACAACGCGCTGACCGACGAATACGGCGACATGGTCAAAATGGGCGTGCTCGTGCCGACCAAGGTCGAGCGCGTCGCCCTGCAAAACGCGGCCAGCATCGCCGGCCTGCTGCTCACCACCGACTGCATCATCAGCGAGATCAAGCAGAAGGAAAAAGCGGGCGGCGGCATGCCCCCGGGCGGAATGGGCGGCGGCATGGGAGGAATGGGTGGCATGGGCGGCATGGGCGGCATGATGTAGTCAGTACCACGACCGTGAGGAAGTGGAGCCGTTTATCAGTACCACGACCGTAAGGGAGTGGAGCCGTTTGTCAGTACCGCGCCCGTAAGGAAGCGGACTCGGTGACGTACGATAGACACATACGGGGGCGGGGCGTAAGGGTAGGCCCTTATGCACCGCCCCTTTTTTTCTAAATAAAGCTGAACAAGTGTGGTCGCAGCACTTTCCGCAAAGTTGGCAGGCTTGCTCAAAGATTCTGGCCGATGAACAATGATTCGAATCGCCTCCAATTCGGAAATGCGCCAAGTACAAAAGCTTCCGTTTTGTTATGTATGCGGGGCCGATTTTCCAACGAGCAACCAAATTAGCCGCGACCACGTTCCCCCGAAGGGCATTTTCTCGGCGAAGGATCGCCTTGATTTGTTATGGCTTCCAGCGCACACATTATGCAACAATGCATGTTCCGTAGAGGATGAGAAAATCGGAAAATTGCTAGGTATTCAGCATAGAAAATACCTAACTCCACAGGACGCAAGGCTCCTTAAGATGGGCACTTTCCGAGACCGCAAAAGCGGGGCCGGAATGTTGGCCTTCGCGGGCATAGATATGAAAGGTATAATCGCGCGCTGGTTGCGAGGATTTCACGCAGCACTCTACAAGGAATTCTTGCCCATTGAAACGCCTAACGCCATTCATCCACCATTTCCATGCGCGGAGATTAAGAGCGTCGGCGTCGTTCCCGAACAGTTACTAGTCCAGCATCCTGTGTTCGTCGAGGCTGTTAAGAAGAATCGCATGGCAGGACGAATTGACACGATTATCACGGCAAATGGAAACTGCCTGTACGAATGTACTTGGGAACAGGATGACCAGAATCGCTGGATGTGTATCTTTGCTCTAAAGATCTACAACTGGCAAGAATTGGGAGATAGGGAGAGCTTTCCTATACGCGGTTGCACCGGCTTTTATTCTCCGCGTAGCGGAAAGCCGAATGGAGCCGTCACAGGGATTTGCCGCACGCTTGAAATGCCATTGCTTTCTGGAAATCCCTTGGATCCATTCTGATTGGTGCGGCGTTGGAAATTGGAATAATTGCTTGCGAAATACAATCAACAGAGGACAATAAAATATGAACTCACAAAACGTTGATGTAACACTCTGCTTGGTAAATTTGGATGACGGAACTAGAATTGCAATTCGCAATGAGGTTGAATTGGCCGTGGCATTGGAAGAAGGGCTTATCTACGATGAGACAATTCTATTCGATACACAGTCTGGAAAAACAACCAAGGCTCGCGATTTTGGACCCTGCCGCGATCTCCTGAAACTTTACAAACTTACTGACAAAAATGCACACTTGGGTTCAAAGGGCTGGATGCTCGCGGTTGTTGGAACTGCGGGAATGATTGGGTCAGTGCTTGGCTTGCAGCATTTTCCCATTGTAGACGACGAACGAGTGATTATCCTTTGCGTAATTATGGGGATTGTGGCCGCTGTAACTTTTGTTGGCTACTTAGTTGTTTCAACATATGTGGCTTTGGGCTTTGGACCATGGGGTCGGAAATTTATCATGTACTGCGTTTGCAGTCTCGTTTGTTTTCCATCCTTTACTGTCGCGATGGTCTACTTGGTAAATGGTATGCCTGACAAGTCACCTGCGCAGGAGCATTTCACTGAGGTAGTGAAGATGCGACACTCAGAAACTAGGAGGCGAGGCCAAAAAAGGGGGGATAATTATTCGGTCCATGTAAAATCATGGAGACCTGACTTGGATACAATTAGCATTTCTGTCAGCGGCGCAAATTTTGCAGAGTTGAAAGTCGGCGACAAGGTGACCATTCGTTCTAAACCAGGTGTTCTAGGCTATGAGTGGATAGAGTGACCCAGAGACATGGTTTACAACGATGATAGGTAAGGTGTTACGTACATGTACTGGTAGGATTTGCGGAATCAAATCAGGGGCACTATCTTACAGTCAAATTACTGACAAGGGTGCTAAAGGCAGAATGCCGCAACATCGTCTAACTCAAGATGAGCGTAAATAATGAACTTA
>CAZKIN010000271.1:0-5361 GCA_964552515.1 uncultured Phycisphaeraceae bacterium | reverse complement strand
TGCTCTACCTTCCCCGGCTGCACCATCTCGCCCCCAAGCAACTTGCGAATGAACTATTTCGCTCAAAATCGATTCCTCGCGTCAATGACCCGTCCTTTTTCAAATCATCCTGGATAGATCACCACTCGGAAGAATACATGGGCACAGGGTCACTCGAGCGGCATTTGTCACTGAACTCACCCGTTGTGGATGTCAGGAAAGACGTAAACGAGTCCATCGAAGCCTGGGATTTTGCCATCGTTGCATTGTTTTCACCTATGAGCGGCCATGCACGCCGGAGCCCGCGCTGACGGCACGCGGGCTCCGGGCGACTCTCCATGGCGAATCACGTCGGCTATTCGCAGGTGTCGGGTGAGAAGCAGAAGTAAATGGGGTTTCCCCCGGAGGTGAACTCGCAACTGCTCTGGCACGTCAAGCCGCAGTGGCAATCGGTGTCGCTGTCGCACTCCGCGCCGTAGTTGGCCGGCAAGATGTCGTTGGGATCGTCGTTGTTCTGGCATAACGCCAGATCACGGCGGCAAGAAACTGAGCAGCCTGTATACGGGGGCGTTTCACAGGCATCGGTGTTAATAATCATGTTATAGGTATGCACGAACTGAGGTATGCCATTGACAATGGCAGGCCATTGACAAGCGCCCACGCAACTGCCGGTGGTGTTCGTGGCGTTCCAACACTGAGCGTTGCCGACCGGGCTGGTGGGGTCGCATATTTCGTATGCGTGCGCAGAATCCGGGCTGCAGCGACCATTTACGATAAGGCAGCTGCCGGGAAAGCTGCCACAGTCGGCATCGCCATAGCACCCGATGTTGTGCTGGGTGGGATTGGGAGTCAGGGCGGGTTGACAGAAATTGCATCGCGGGTCGGGCACGCTGTAGCTGCCGTTCATAAAGCACTGATCATATATGGTAAAGGGATCGCTGGGATCGTAACATGCGCTGGCCATAGCGCAAGAGCCTTCGGAACATTCGTCGACCGCCGGAGTGCATGCTGTCACCAGGTCGTCACAATCGACGCCGCCGTTGTACGCGCAGCCTCCGCAATGTTGCGCGTCGTTTTGGGTGTCGGAGCACTTCCCGTCGCAGCACTCGAAATCGCCGCAGCCTGTGACGGTCACGTCATTGTAGTCTGTCGCGCAGCACTCCTGGCAGCGTCCTTTCTGCCCCGCTGCGGCAGCGTAGCCCACGCCGTCTCCGCCCATGCCGGCACAGCAGACCAGATCGCGCCCATTACTTTCTCCGACGCAGTCTCCCCGGAAGCCGGGAACGCAGTTTCCATTCGGATGAGACGCATCCCGGCAATCGACTGAGAATGTACATATCGCGCCGGGAGTAACACTGCTCGCGTCACAAACACGCTTGCCTATGCACTCATCGCCGTAACCGTGATCGACCGGCGCTGCCACGCAATTGCCGCCATTGCAGACGTATCCATCGGGGCAATTGATGTTGTGCTTGCAGTTGGTGATCGTAACGCACTCACCGGAAAAACAAGTCCCGGCCAGAACGCCGACCGCGCAGGTCGTGCCGTCGGGTTTTTTCTTGTCGGGACCGCATTCGGGGTAGTCGGTGAAATCAATTCGGTGCCGCGGGTCGCCCGGTGGAAACGGAGTGCTGCAGTTTCCATTGGTGCAGGAGCCGCAGTAGTCACGTTCGTCACAGCCGTTGGAAGGCGCTCGGCAACTCGCCGTACCGGAGCGATAGCCGTTAAAATTGCAGCTTCCGGCCACGTCGCATGTGTAGGGTAGTTCGCAGTCGGCGGCACCGGGGCACACCTGCCCTGCACTCCACCTTACGTCCGGAGCGCAGACTCCGCCTCCTGCGCAATATTCCGGCGGATCGCAGGGGGCGGTGGACGAGCGGCAGATTCGCGTCGGGTCATAAGAAATAATGGTCGGGAACGGACAGGTGTCGCTCGTTCCGTTGCAGCGAACTGTATCGTGGCAAAGATACTCGCCGTTAGGGCCGGTCTCGGATGAGCAGACAACGGACGACAGCTGCTTCGCGTCCGGCGGACAGGTGGCGGATAATCCATCGCACCACTCCGCCAAGTCGCAAATCCCGACGGAGGGTCGGCACGAAAAGCTGCTCGGTCGGATCACGTCCGGCGGGCACGCAGGGGAAATGTTGTTACAAACCTCTGCGATATCGCAAGTGCCGACGGCCGCGCGGCAGACAACTAGGCTTGGTTGAAGCTTATCCTGCGGACAGGACGTGGAAGTCCCGGTGCATACCTCCGCGATATCACATCCACCGGCGACCGGGCGACACGTCGTGCCGGCATTGGCCATCGTCCAGTCCTTCCTGTTGAATTGCGGCTGGCAGGTACGGCAGGCGAAGGGCGGTGCATCGGACTGCCCAGGCTGGTAAAGCACGCCATTGATGAGACAGCCCGGTTCGGGCTGATAGTCCAGCGCCAGATTGCTGGCATCCTTCAGGTCGACGTCGCCGTCGGCATCAAAGTCAAAGCACTCGCAACCGGGCGGGAGCGAACCTGCGACCCCATGCAGGCAGCCGGCCATCATTTGGTAATCGAAGAGGTCGAAGTCGCCATCCGCTTCGGTGTCGCCGCTGCGCGCGCCAGAGGCGCAGAGGTCGCAGGCGTCACCCATGCCATCGCCATCGGTGTCGGCCTGTGACGCATCCTCAACAAACAGGGACAAAGTCCACAGATAGAGAAATCCGGAATCCTCGAAGCAGGTGTCCCGAATCGTCAGTGTCCAGTCGCCCTTTGCGTCCATTCCATAGAATGCTGACAGTGGCTCGTCACCGCGATACGCTCCATTGGGAATAATCGGGCAGCCGGTAATCAGGCAAATCAACGCCGCTTCATCCAATGTCTGGGCGGCAAATTCGGCAAAGGTGTAGGTTCCACCCAGATTGGATGAAATATCCGGGGGAACTTGGTCACGACTCATTAGCGTTACCACCGTTCCGTTGTGTTCCAATTCGACGTGGAGGTCTTCGTACCAGGTATGGTCGAGTTCCAGCGTCGCTTCCATGAACGCAACGGGGCCACTTTCGGAAATGTTGATCGTGCGTGTCATATTTGTGGTGGGGAAGTAGCAGGTTCCAGGCGCCCCGTCAGGGATCGGAGAAAACAACTCGTCCATCCCTTCCGTCGAAAAGCTGCTGGCGGGACAATTGTCGCACAAGTCTCCGACGCCATCGCCGTCGAAATCAAATTGGTTGGGGTAGGAAACTACCGGCAGCAACGTCCACGAATTAAGAGTGCCTGTCTGCTGTCTACAGGCATCGTTGACGGTCAGGGTCCAATCTCCCTGCAAGTTCATTCCGTTGAAGGCGGACAGGTTCTGGTCGCCACGGTAGGTTCCCGGGAAGATCTGCGTACAAAAGCCAGGTTCAAGAAAGCAGTTGAAGGCCGCGGTGAACAAATATTCAGGTGCGGCGTCGTCGAAAACATAAGCGCCGTTGAAGTCGCTGATATTACGCAACTGAGACGTGGAACTGAAGGCACTCAGAGTAACCACGGTTCCGTTGTGCGACAACGTGATGTTTATATCGGAGTAGGCCTGATGCTGGAGGTTGACAAGGAGCTTCAGGTTCGAGACGACGCCGGTGTCTGTGACGGTAATCGTCTGGGATATCCCGTTGGTGATGGAACCACACGTAAACGCAGAAGCGGGGTCGGGAATCGGCGCGTTCACGGCCTGTGGGAAGGCCAGAGCCTGGCTTGGCGTGTTCGGGCAGTTGTCACACGCGTCGCCCACGCCGTCGCCGTCACTGTCAGCACCGGGGCAGGATCCAGCGACGTTTCCGGTCGCGCTCTCGATGGGGGGAACCGCCGCCATTGTCGATTGCAAGGCGAAAGTCAGAATGACCAAGGCAAGCGTCCACCGACATGCCGTCAGCACCTTCTTGCTCCTGGCAACATCACGAAAACCTCGCGCAATGGGCAGGCTCATCTTCCCGAACAAATTGGCGTGACTTGACTCGTTCATGACCGTTCACTTCTTTCTTGTTTTCGGACCATCAATTCCATATCACCCCAGGGCCACTCGGGGTTCCATCCCAGGCCGAACCCCTCTAAAGAGAAAAACACGGTTGGTCGGCGGAGGGGACAAAAAAATCGAACCCGTGGCCGTGATGGCGGCGTGGTGAGACATGCGACTACTCGAAAGGTATGATGACCCTAGACGAACGCATACGTTGCGTTGATTCCGATGTCGGCCACCAAATCAGCGGTCCGCAGGCCCGCAAAGGAGATTATCCGTGACGCGAACCGATAATTCCGCTGCGACCAACTCGGCGGCGCAGACGATTGAACTGCACTCTGGCGACCTCGACGATTCCAAAACCGCTTCCCAGATTCTTTTCCGTGCGACACTCTTCCGCCCGGCTGCGAATGCGAAGTCCGTCTCATGGACCTTTCTGACCTTTCCCCAGGAAGCGAGTAGGAAGCTCTCCTCGCGGGGACAAACGACCGTTGAAGGCACTTTCAATGGCTTCCCCTTTCTCGCCACGCTCGAGCCGGTCGGCCGGGGAGGCCACTGGCTCAAAGTGGACCGGAAGCTGCGCGCAGCGGCGGGCGCGGAGGTGGGCGACATCGTCACGCTTCAAATCGTGCCGGTGGCCGAGGAACCGGAACCTATGGTACCGACAGATTTGCGGAAGGCGCTGGCGGCCGCTCCGAAGAAGTCGCGGGAGGTGTGGTTGGACATTACGCCCGCCGCGCGGCGAGATTTCATTCACTGGATCACTTCCCCCAAGCGTCCCGAGACGCGCGTGAAGCGGATCGCAACCGCCTGCGACATGCTCGCCAAAGGCAAGCGCCGCCCCTGCTGCTTTGATCGGTCCGGGATGTATGACAAGAGCATGAGCTGCCCTGCAGCGGAGGACAGTGTAAAGTGACACGTGGTGCTATTTAGGACGGAGTGTCAGGAGCAAGTGGCTGCGCAGTGTTTGGAACGTTTGCCACCTTTCCAAGAGTACTTGGGAAATTGTCGATCTGTTGGGCTTCTGGGTGTTCCTGATCGGCCCGGGTTATATGTGGCCAGGCAACGGCTTTGCACACTGCAGAAGTACTTGAATGGTCGACGGAGACTGGGTTTGGAAGACAGGCCGGGACAAAAAAGCGTCATCGAAGGGGTAAGCCTGACGCTGCGGCAACTTGTCGCCGGGGATGCGTCTGCCGCGGACCGGTTGTTTCCCATAGTCTACGACCAACTTCGTAACCTGGCCGACAAGATGCTGCGTGGAGGCCGTCCGGATCATACGTTGCAGCCCACTGCGCTCGTCCATGAAGTGTTTCTAAGGGTCATTCATCAGGAAAACCTCAGCTGGAAGGATCGAGCGCATTTTCTGAACGTATGCGCTTTGGCCATGCGGCAGATCCTCATCAATT
>CAZKIN010000270.1:1895-5362 GCA_964552515.1 uncultured Phycisphaeraceae bacterium | reverse complement strand
AAGGGTGACCGTGAACCCGGCTCCGCGCCACCGGCGTCCGATGCGCGCAAAGTGACTCCGTGGCGACAGTACGCCTGGACTGTCGTTGTCATGGCGGTTTGTACGGCGCTGGCCGCCCTGATGTTTGGCCGCTTCTCCGCGGTCAACCTCACCATGATATATCTTGCGGGTGTGGTCTTCGTTTCCAGCCGTTTCGACTTTGGTCCCTCGATCCTGGCCTCACTGCTCGCGGCTTTGCTGTTTGATTTTCTTTTTACCGAGCCATTCTATTCGTTTGCCATTTCGGATGTTCAATACGTCATTACTTTTGTCGTCCTCATGGTGACCGCATTGGTGGTCAGCGGATTGACCCAGCGCGTCCGCCGCCAGATCGAGGCCGCGCGGGAGCGCTATCTCCGCACCTTGGCTTTGTATTTCATGAGCCGCCAGCTGGCTGCCGCCGTGGATGCGGACAAGCTGGTGCATATTGCCGCGCGACATGTCGCGGACGTATTCCATGGTCAGACGGCGGTGCTGCTGCCCGACGCGTACGGAACCCTCGCGGTCGCCGGCAAACACGGCGAATTCCAAGTCGATTCCACCAACGAACGTGCTGCGGCCCATTGGGTCTTCGATCATCAGCAGTGGGCCGGCTGGAGCACCGAAACGCTGTCCGCCGCGGCCGCGATGTACGTGCCGATTGTTGCTTCGGGAAAAGCCATGGGCGTACTGGCCCTGCGTCCTCAGGATCGATCTAACTTGCTCGCGCCGGACCAGCGCCACCTCTTGGAAACGTTTGCGACTCAAATGGCCATCGCCCTGGAGCGGGCCAGGTTTGCCGAGCACGCCGAACAAGCCCGGGTCGAAACGGAATCAGAACAACTGCGCAGCGCGATGCTCAGTTGCATCTCCCACGATCTGCGCACGCCGCTCTCCGCCATCGCCGGATCGGCAAGCGTGCTGCTTGAAGGTCGCACGCGGATGACCAGCGAGCAGCAGGCCGACCTACTCCAGTCAATTTACGATGAAGGTACGCGCATGAACCACTTGGTCGGTAAGCTCCTGGAAATGACGCGCCTGGAGTCGCCCGGAATGAAGTTGACCCGTGAATGGTATCCCTTGGAAGATATTGTGGGATCTTCTCTGACCCGCATGAACGAACTGCTGGGCACGCGTTCGGTAAAAACCGATATCGCCGCGGACCTCCCGCTGGTCTTTGTGGATGGCGTTTTGTTGGAAGAAGTCCTGGTCAACCTGCTGGAAAATGCGGCCCGCTATACGCCGGCTGATTCATCGATTGAAATTGTGGCGCGCGCCGGATCAAACGGTGTGCGTGTGGAAGTTCTCGACAACGGTCCGGGTATCAATCCCGGATCGCAACTGCGCGTTTTTGACAAATTCGTCCGCGACCGGCCCGCCACCGACCGAACAGGAACGGGTTTGGGCCTTGCGATATGCCGCGCCATCATTCAGCTTCACCGGGGAGAAATCGGCGCCCAGAATCGTCCAGAGGGAGGGGCGTGCTTCTGGTTCACCTTGCCTACCCCAGCCGAAACTCCACCTACCAAACATCTGTCACCTGAAGTGCGAATCAGTCCGTTGACCGACTCGTCACTGCCGGCTGCAAACCGGGGAACGCCAACATGAGCGCCGCGCCGACAAAAGTTCTCGTGATTGAGGACGAAACACAAATCCGCCGTTTTCTTCGACCGGCCATGGAAGCAGTTGGACACCGCCTCGTGGAAGCAGCCACCGCTGGTCAGGGAATTCTCGAAGCCGCGCAGTGCAATCCGGATATCATCATTCTCGACTTGGGTCTTCCAGACGCGGACGGCCTAGAGGTTGTTCGTCGTGTGCGCGAATGGTCCCGAGTTCCCATCATCATCCTTTCGGCGCGCGGACAGGAAGGCGACAAGGTGGCCGCACTGGATGCTGGTGCGGATGACTACCTGACCAAACCCTTCAGCGTAAGCGAGTTGATGGCCCGCATCCGGGTTGCGCTGCGTCACGCATCAACAACCGGTGCCGCCACCGCTGCGACAACGGTCTCGTTTGGCGCAATCACGCTGGACCTCGCGCGTCGCGAAGTCCGCCGCAAAGGCGAACTCGTCCACCTTACTCCGATCGAATACAAACTGCTCTCCGTCCTGGTCCGCCATGCGGGCCTCGTCGTCACACAACGCCAGTTGCTTAAGGAAGTTTGGGGCCCCGGCCACGCCGAGGAAAACCATTACCTGCGCATCTTCGTTCGCCAATTGCGGGAGAAGCTGGAGGAAAACCCGTCCCGCCCCGTATATTTGATTACCGAAGCGGGCGTCGGATACCGCCTGAGAACTGAGTTAGAGTCCGGCGCCTGACCCGCAGGACTCGACTCGCTCGGCTCAATGCAACGATTCATCTGCGCTAAAGCTCGCCGTTATGGCTGATTAACCTTTGCTATCGTCGGCGCTGCCCTTGAGAGGTGTGTCGCCCAGCCGCGAGAACTTGATGTTTCGCAGTAGCGGGTTGCTGTATTCGAATCCGTTTATCTTTCCCGATTCGTCTCGCCGAAAGCGCACCATCATCCTGCTGAATTGAAAAGTGTCATGATCGATCGGCTTGAATGCCAAACTTGCGGCCGATGAATGCTCGAGGCGCATGACCAGTCCATCGGACTTGGACTCAAGGGCGACCACTGTCCCTATCTCGTCACTCCCGTATCGGCCTGCAAAAACCTGCAATTCGTCCTGCGAAGGCGAAAAGGGGCGTGCGCGACGGTATGCCGTCGTCTTGCCTTCCATGGAGTGCATTTCGCATCGATCCTGCGACTGGAACTCCAATTCGAATGCGTCCCCCGACATGAAATCCAACCTGTCGCCCCATCGGCGGAAGCGATCATGGGACACCGGAACAAGTCCAGGCCCGCCGGCAATGCGAAACCTGCCGCGATCGACCGCAAGCCGTAGCGGTTCGCCGGTCTGTTCGTTGATGAACAACCCGGTCTTGCTATTCAAGCCTACTGCGGCATCGCCGGTGATCGGGGGCGGCGGCCCATCGCCTTCGTCCTGCTGATCCCCCAGGGTGGGCACGAACAGTTCGAATATCTGGTGTGCGAAAGCCGTCCGGTCCGTTCCGTCGCCCGAATTACACATGATGGCGATGGACAGGCCGTGGTCCGGATAGCGGCCCAACCACGATTTGTACCCGTCCGCGCTGCCGGTATGCCACACCTCCTTGGTCCCGCGGTAAGTATCCAGAAAAAGTCCGCGACCATAGCCGATTTTCCGGCCACTGTTCAGCGTTGCCGGTTCCTGCAGCTTTTCGCTGACGAATACTCCCAAACGATGGTTGGTCAGTGCATCGTTCCAGATGATGAGGTCACTGGCCGTGCTGAACACCCCGCCGCCGCCGCGATTCTCATCAAGCAGCATCGCCATCCGCCAGCCAAAGCTCTCCTTTTCGTAAGCGAGAGCGCGATTCTTGACGACATAGCGCACATCGCTGCGATA
>CAZKIN010000270.1:0-1795 GCA_964552515.1 uncultured Phycisphaeraceae bacterium | reverse complement strand
CCTTTTCGTAAGCGAGAGCGCGATTCTTGACGACATAGCGCACATCGCTGCGATAGGAGGTGGACTTCATCCCGAGCGGTTCGAACAGGCGCTTGCGCGTGAATTCGCCGAATGACATTCCGCTTGTGCGCGCGACGATTTCTTTCATCAGTACAAAGCCGCTGTTCGAATAACTCCATTCCTCTCCGGGCGTGAAGTTAAGTCCGCGCTGCCGCAGGATCATGATCAGTGCGTCCTCTTTGCCGCTGGTCAGGGGCATGAGCCCTGTCCAGTCGCGAACGCCGGACGTATGAGTGAGCAAGTGGTCTACCTTGATGATGTGCCCGTAATCTGGCAGTTCCGGGATGTGCTTGCGGATGTCATCAGAAAGCGAGATTTTCCCCTCTTCGACCAATAGGAGCGCAGCCGCCGCGACAAACTGCTTGGTCAACGATCCGGCATCGAAAATCGTGTCGGTGTTGATCGGGACGTCGCGCTCAAGATCGGCCGAGCCGTAGGCACGGTTCACAACCAGCGATCCGTGCTGCGAAACGGCAACCGCACATCCCGGCTCGGAGGGGGTGGACCAGCTGAAAATCTTGTCGACCTCTGCGGTTTTTTCTTGCGCATGAGTGTGCGCGCCGAAGAACAGCGCGGAAAGCGCGAACGAAAGGAAATGCGAACTTCTCTTATGGGTGTGGATAACTTTCATTTTCTTGGACCCCTTGCGAATGCGTGATATCGAAAAAACTCTTTTTGTTCCTTTTTGCTTGCCCGGAGCCACGCGAACTTTGCAGTGCAAAGTATTGGGACAAAAAAACAACGTTACGCCGGCGACCAGCCCGCCGACAGTCGGCGCTGCTCCGCGTCCAGCGTCGCGTTCATCTGTGCATCGGCCACAACCTTCTCCAACACGCTGATGTACCTGGCGAAACGTTGTCGACCGCCGGACGTCAGGCGATACATGGTCTGTGGACGCGGTCCCTTGGTGCCTTTCCAGATTTCGACCAGCCCCGCATCGCTCAGTACGCCCAGGTGTCGGCTGAGGTTCCCGTCGGTCAGCGCACACATCTCTTTCAAATCGTTGAACAGAAGCCCACCGGCATTGGCCGCGAGTGAGGACAATATGCCCAACCGCGCCTTCTCGTGCATGACACGGTCGAGGCCATCGAATGAGAATCGCCCCATGCGCGTCGTCGCATTATCTGCTTTGACTTTTTCACTCGGTCGTTGACGAGACATCGCTTCGCTCCAGGGTCCAGTACAAAATCGCCGCGCCCAGCAACTGGCCGCCGCCAAAGCTGACTCCCATCTGCCAGGGCGACAACACATTTTCGCCTTGCCCCCACAGCAGGCAGCCGCAACCGCACAAGGTGTAAAAGCCTCCGACCCAGAAGACCGGCCGCGGCAGCAACCGACACGATGCGAAGATTCCCAGCCCGAAGATCAGGGACCATAACCCGGGCAGCATCCATGCCGCGTGCTGCGCGCCGCGATAGATGCACAAAGTAAGCAGCGCTCCTGCCACCACACTGGGCAGAAACTGCTCGACGGCAAGAAGCGTATGTTCGCGCGCCACCCCCGGCCCGGCACGCCGCGCCCGCGCGTACATCTCGATACCGGCGACGGCCAAACTGATCGCGGCCACACCAAGCCACAAAGCCAGATATCGCCCCAACTCGATCTCGGGCGCTGCAACCCACTGCGGTTGCAACACCGCGGCGGCGAGGCCCGCAACCCCCGAAAAACCAACGGTTATCGAGCGGTAGCCACGGAAAACCGCGCTGCGCGCCATCTGCTGGCGAATGTCGGAAAT
>CAZKIN010000269.1:0-5375 GCA_964552515.1 uncultured Phycisphaeraceae bacterium | reverse complement strand
CATGGGCTTAAGCTGCGGCGACAGCACCGGCACCAACTCCCCCGGCTGGCCGACGGTGAGGGAGACTGACTGTTTTGTGTCACCAAAGTTCATTACCAGGATCACCTCGTCGCCCGGCATCGTCCGCGCGAAGGCGAGCAGCTTCTTCTCATCGTCCGCAATGACCGGCTTGAAATCGCCCCGGCGCAGCGGCGCGAACCGCGCGCGAAACGTGTTGAGCATTTGAATCAGTGCGTAGAAATCGCCGCGATAGGTCGGCCTCTTCGATTCGGGATTCGGTAGGTCGTTCCACCACATGGGCTCGGGGTACCACGGCGGGCCTTCATGCACCATGCCAACTTCTTCGCCGAATGGGATGGCGTAGTCGTTGGAATACAGAAGTTGGAACACCATCGCGAGCCGCCAGCGCTGAATATGCTCGGATGTCACGGCCTTGTTAGCATCAACGGCGTAGTCCCTTGCCGGCGGTTCGGATGGAAAAGCAAAGCAATTTAACCATCGAGGCTCCCAAGAGAATTTTTCATTATCCCAAGTAACACAAGGGTGCAATTTCTCGGTTTGCGATCGCAAATCCGTTAGGAAATCTGCGCATCGATATGCGTTATTGGATTGGAGAAACCGAACAATGAAATCGGCGGGGAGTGTGTTCAACTTGGCGTCGACATCTCGCCCAACTTCCACGCGGTGTCGTGCTATGACGGGTGAGTCTAATGCTATCAATGCGCATTCCGAATTGATGGATTTTATTCGTGCCCTCCACTGAGCAAATGCCTCTTTGTCTGAAAGATGGTCGGCTAAAATCGCCCAACCATCAATCCCTCTATCCTGGGCCGATTCCCCTGGTTTGCGCAACCACCTCGCATTCATCTGCATGAGGCAGCCCCAATAATCTGAAAAATTGGCAGGAACGAGAGGTCCATCACTTCCACTCTTGGTAAATCGTCGGGGCTTCGGAATAGGATATTGAACTACGATACGTAATCCTTGACTCTGTGCTTCGGCAACAGTGTCGAGAAATAGCCTGTCGCGCGCTAGCCACTCGGACTCGCCCTCTGTATGCGGGCCGAGTGACAATGAAATATCTTCTTCAACATGACGAGCCGAATTAATAAAGCCTATGCCACTGGGCGAGAAAATTCCGTCCAAGATGATGGCGTTTATTCCAAGGCCTTTGATGTAAGCAAGTTTTTGACGGAGTCCTTGAAGATCACCACCGTAGGAACCAATAGGTCTTGGTTTCTGGCCCCATTGCGGCACGCTAGAGTTATCATTCGTAGTCTCCCCGTTTCGAAATCGGCGAACGTCTAAGTAATACCAGCGCGCATCGCGCACCCACTCAGGTGGTGGAGTTGGTTCAATAGATTCTAGTTTCGATTCAGCATTATCGCCGGCGTCCACTCCCGACTCCAATGCCTTCGACACTTCAGGTATCGCCTTCCCTTGATCTAGTCGTCCGCCCTTCTCCCCCTCCTGCCCGCGCGCAGCGCTGACAATCACACCCAACACGATCAACCCCTGCAGCCATCTCATACGCGCACTCCCATCAGACACCGGAGGCCAAGTTCAACTGTCCCATTCTACCTTCCCGCCCGATCGATCACACGACCTCGCGTCGAACCTGATAATTCATTACTCTTTCCTGCCGCGACCGGCGATATTCGTCGTGTCAGAATCCGCGCTGCTGCATACCATCCCATAGCGGCGACAGGCGTTGAATGGAAAAACGCGAAGCCAACCATCCTTGACCGGATGCGAAAAGAGTCTCGCCGCAGCGGACAAATCCAGGGAGACCGATCATGGCAAAACGAACGGCCGGCAGCAAAGTAGGCAAAGTCACCCCAAACAAGACCCAACTGCAAAAAGGATCGCAGCAGGGCCATAACACCGGCAAGGACGCGTGGAAGAGCAACTTCTATAACTTCGACACCCAGGCCGGCACCGGTCAGGAAGGACAGCGTCCGCGCAAGGGCGAGAAGTTCGGCTCCACGCCGGGCGAGGAGCGCGGCCACGCCGGTGGAAAGAAGGGACAGGCCATGGGCGGCAAACGCGGCACGATGAACAGCATGAAAGCGAAATCGAAACGCGCCGCGAAAAAAGGATAGGTCGTTTCCGCCAGCTGTTCGCCCTTCCCATTGCTCCGCGCCCGCGGCGAGGTGTGCCGTGCCTATGGGCAGGAACCTTCGTCGCGAGCGCGGTACGTTAAGCGGCCTTGCTATGGCATCGCACGCCCGTTCCCCAAGACCTGCGACAACCGCCCCTGCTTCGGATAGGATCATCGTTGATGATTTCGATAAACCCGAAGCGATCAAAAATACATGAACCGTAAACCAACCGCCAAACGCACCAATCAACGAACCACCACCTCAACGGACACGCGCCGACCGAAAATCAAGCGCCCGCCCGTTCTCTTTGAAAAAGCGCAGGCGGTCTTTCGTGCCATCAGCAAGTCGCTGGACGGTACGTTTCTTTCCTATTGGACCAGCGAACAAGGCAGCATCTGTGCCAGCGACGTGCAGGCGATGTACGAGGTGCTCCGCATCGTTAAACCGCAGCGCAACATCACGCTCTTCGTAAAATCCAGCGGCGGCGACGGGCAATCGGCACTGCGGCTCATTCACCTGCTCCGCGAACGGTGCGACTTCCTCCGCGTGCTCGTGCCCTTGGAATGCGCATCGGCCGCGACGATGCTCGCGCTGGGTGCCGATGAAATCCACATGGGTCCACTTGCGTTCCTCACTCCCGTGGATACCGCGCTCGATCATCCGCTCGGTCCGCTCGACCATCACAACGAGTCCGCCTTTGTCGGGCAGGATGAACTGCACCGCGTACTTGCGCTGTGGGAAAAGCACGCGGGCAGCAGCAACGTGAATCCGTTTCACGAACTGTTCAAATACCTGCATCCACTGGCCATCGGCGCGGTGGATCGTGCCACATCGCTGTCCATCCGCCTGTGCAGCGAAATCCTGCAATACCACATGAAGGACGTGCAGGAGGCCGAGCGCATTGCCCGGGCGCTCAATGCCGATTACCCCGCGCACGAATATCCCATCACGCCGCGCCAGGCGAGCGCGCTGGGACTGAGCATCCGCGAACTCGATCCCGATGTGCATGAGCACCTGCTTGCCCTGAATTCCCTTTATTCCGAGATGGGACAGCGCGCGGTCACCGATTACGACGAACGCAACTACCACGACAACGAAATCGTCAACATCGTCGAAGGACCGGGCGTGCAGCTCTATTTCCAGAATGACAAGGACTGGCACTATCGCCACGAGGAGCGGCAGTGGTCCAGCCTGCGCGTCGAATCAAGCTGGTATCGCAGCACACTTGCTGCCGGGCGCGTCAAACGGGCGCGGGTGTACATCAGTTGATCGCGAACGCTACTCGGCGCGGCCATTCTGCTGGCCGTTACGCCGAATGTCGTATTTCTTGATGCGGTGGCGCATGAGGTCACGGGTAATACCAAGCGCCCTTGCGGCTTGCGATTGATTCCAGCCGCATTTTTCGAGGGCTTGCGTGATCAGCGATCGTTCGTGGCTGTAGAGCGTGCCCGCTTCCGACTCGGCCGTACCACCACCATCCACCGTCTCAATTTCCGGCGGCAAGTGACAGGGCAGGAGCATCGCGCCGTCGGACATCAGCACCGAGCGCTCGACGACATTCTGCAGCTCGCGAATGTTCCCCGGCCAGTGGTAGGCACGCAATGCCGCGACCGTTGCGTCGTCCACGCGCAACTCGCGGATGTTGCACTCCCGCGCGGCCTTGGTCACGAAATGGTTCACGAACAGCGGAATGTCATCGCCACGGTCACGCAGCGGCGGCAGTTGAATCGGGAAAACGCTGAGTCGATAGTACAGGTCTTCGCGAAAGAGTCCGTCGATCATCATGTTCTTCAAATTGCGGTTGGTGGCCGCGATGATGCGCGTGTCGCAGGCAATTGATTCCGTGCCGCCTACGCGGGTGATTTGCTTTTCCTGAAGCGAGCGCAGCAACTTCGCCTGTGTCGCACGACTGATCTCGCCGATTTCATCGAGGAACAGCGTTCCTTTGCTCGCGACTTCAAACCAGCCGCGATGCTGTGCGTGCGCGCCGGTGAACGCACCCTTTTCATGGCCGAACAGTTCGCTTTCCAGCAGGTTTTCAGGCAATGCCGCGCAGTTCACCGCCACGAACAACTCGTCGCGCCGGCGCGATAGATTGTGAATGTGCCGGGCGGTCACTTCTTTGCCGGTGCCGGTTTCACCGAGCAACAGAACGGTGGTCTGTCCGCGGGCCACCCGGTCACACAACTCCATCACCTTTTTGAGCTGCGGTGATTCGCCAATGATCGTCGTCCGCTTCATCACCGAATCGCGCAGTCCGGCGAACTGCTGTTTCAAGTCATCGTGTACGCGTGCGTTGGCGGCCGCCGACGAAGCAAAGGTCGCGAACAATTGCAGAATCTTCAAATCTTCTTCGGAAAAATCGCGCTCGTCGCGCCGATTCACCACTTCGACCACGCCGATCACTTCGCCGCGATGAATCATGGGAACGGCCAACAATGTTCGCGTGCGCTGGCTGAGTTCATCGATCTCGCGGTGATAGCGCGGGTTGTTGCGCACATCGCGGATCAGGACGGGCTGCCCGCTGCGTACCACCTGGCCGGGGATGCCCAGGCGGGCGTCGAACTCGCGCCCTTCCATCGCGTCCTTCCAGTGTCCCGTGGCGGCTGCCACGGATAGCTTCGAACGCTGGCTGGTCAGGTTGAATACGCAGCTGGCTTCGGAACGAGTCACAATGCGGGCGAGTTGGGCAATGGTGCCCAGAACGGCCTTGACGTCGAGAGTGGAATTCAGTGCGCCAGCGGCCTCCGTCAGTGCGGTAAGGGCCGCTGAGGAAAGGGTTTGCGCGGTGGATGCAACATCACCATTCATGCGTTCGACTCACCGGCAGATTCGACGCGTCCAGTCTCCCCCCGCTGCCGCGTTCCGTCAAGCCAAAGCAGGCTGTGATTTTTTCATCCGAATCGGCAAAAATAGCATTGACCTGACAGGTCGAAATGTTCACAGTATACAAAGTAAGGCCCCAACCGGCCCCGGTGAGCAGCGTCGCAATACAGGCATCATTCGTTCGTTCAGCATTGGGAGTCCGGCGCTCGGCCGCGGGTTGAGGTCGGAATTGGGGTTTGTTTTTGGGGAGGTCAGGTCATGCGCAAGAATCTTTGGCTCGGGGGAATGGTACTAGCGGTTAGCTGCATGCCGGCAATGGCGGCGGAACGCACGGGGGGAGCGACCAGCCGCCCATTCGTGATTGTGCGCCGGTGCGTTGAACGGCTGGAGGGTATTGCCGAGCGCTCCGTGCAGATCATCGCGCATCAGGCGATGCGCGGCGTTCGC
>CAZKIN010000268.1:3308-5408 GCA_964552515.1 uncultured Phycisphaeraceae bacterium | reverse complement strand
CCTAAGCCGGTGATGACGACGGGAACATGGTGTGCTGTCGTTGGCATGTTGCTTCCGCGTGACTTCGCTTCGGCACGGTGCAAAATGGTCCGCCCATCATGCGGCCGTCAGAACGATGCTGCTGTTGTAGCCGCCAAATCCGGCGGAGTTGTTCACGACGTGGCGCAGCTTCGCCGCTTGGATCGTACCGGTTAACGCGTGGGCGGAACAGGGCGTAAGGACCTGCCGCAACCCCCAGGTGGGAATCATGGTTTGATGTTGCAGCGACAGCACGCAGCAGGCCGCTTCGATGGCGGCGGCCGCACCCATGGTGTGACCGGTCAGCGACTTGATGGAACTGAAAGGCACGCCGCGTGGAAACAGCTGGTCCATCATGGTTACTTCAATGGCATCATTCTGCGGCGTACCGGTGCCATGTGCACAGATGTAATCCACGTCCGATGGTTGCAAGCCCGCATCGCGCAGCGCGGACTGCGTCGCGCGGGAAAGTCCTTCACCGGCGGGATCGGGCCGCGTGGGGTGATAGGTCTCGCACGTGGTCGCACAGCCCGCGATGCGCGCGCGAATCCGAGCGCCGCGCGCCCGGGCATGCGACTCGCGCTCCAGCGCGAACATGGCCGCACCTTCGCCCACCCACAGCCCGTCACGCTGCTCATCAAACGGTCGGCAGGACTCGCTCGCCATCACCCGCAGGCGCATGAAGCCGAGGAAAGCGAGAATGCTGAATCCGTCCGCGCCGCCGCAAAGTGCGATGTCGCACCATCCGGAGCGGAGTCGGCGCACGGCGGAGGTGATGGCCATGTTTCCCGCGGCGCACGCGCCGTACAAATCGAGTGCCGAACCGTGGCACTGCAGGTCCGTTTGCACGCTTCGCGCAAGGCCTCCCGGCGATTCGGCGTTGATTTCCGCAACGTGCTCCGCGTTCAACCATTCCGCCGCCGGTCGGGTGAGTCGTCCTTCGATCGCCCGGGTTTCGCCCATGGTGGTACCGACGACGGTGTGGATGCGCGCTTGCGCCAGGACCCCGCTATCCAACCCTGAATCTCTAACCGCCTGCCGTGCGGCGAGTACGGCAAGTTGGGCGGCGCGACCACATTTCGGGGGGTTCACCAGCGGCGTGTGAATCTGGCAGGCAATCTTGCGGGACAGTTCGGACGTGTCGAGCCCGGTAACCGGTCCTGCGCCGCAATGTCCGCTGCGCAGTGAATTCCAAAAGGAGTGCTCGTCACTTCCAATCGGCGACAGCACGCCCATGCCGGTGATGACAATGTCGTCGCTCATGCGTGGCGTCTTTTCCTGCGGAGAATCAGGCGGCGACGGCGCGGCGCTCGGCCAGTTCAAACATGTCGTTCAGGCAACCCGCGCGGCGGATCACGTCCTCGGGCAGCTCTCGTCCGATCAGCGATTCAATCATCGCGACCATGTGCACCGCGTCGAGCGAGTCCAGCCCGATCTGCGGAAATGGCTTGGTCAGGTCGATGTTTTCGACGGGCGTGTGCAACGCCCCGGACAGCCAGCCCAGTACTTCATGTCGCAGTTTCTGTGCATCGACCATGCTCTAGAGCTCCCTTCAAAGTTGCTTCGAGGCGGTTTTCGAATGCGGATCATGTTCAATCGCGTGGGGTTGAACGGCCGCCATGGGAAATTCAATATTCTGCATCATCCAATCCGTCATGCGCCGACGCCACTCGCCGTATGGTTCGACCGGCAGCTCCGCGCGTTCTTCATTTTCGATGCGATCGCACGCTGCAATGGACGCGCGAATGGCCGCGCGCTGCTCGCGTGAAGCCTTGCCGAGCGCTGCGGAAAACCACTCCGGATCGTTCAGGTCGCGTGCTTTGCAGGCGAAACACATGCCCAGGTGAAAATGTGGTTGCAGGTGCGCGGGTAACTTGCGGCCCAAGTCCATCGCGATGTGCAGGCGATCCGGATTCACAAACGTCGCGGCCAACCCCGCGCCGGCGGCGCCATCCGCGGCATACAACCCGAGTGCTTCGATCGCGGCAATCAGCGCGTCGTGATCGTCCATGAAACGAAACCAGAGCGCGCGTCCGACACCCTGAAATGCGGCGTTCGCCGCGTAGCCCGGCAATTCGGTAA
>CAZKIN010000268.1:0-3208 GCA_964552515.1 uncultured Phycisphaeraceae bacterium | reverse complement strand
GTAATCATCACGTTAAACGCTTCGACAAATGTCTGCAGGATGGCATTGACGCGCTCGCGACTTTCCGCATCGCGCACCCGCAAACCGCGCCGTTCCCATGTCATCGCGCTCGCCTGAACCCGAAACGGCGCGAACACCATCCGCCACCGCCCGGAGGCGAGCAGCCCCATGGCGCCACCGAGCATCACGAGGGCGGCGATAAGCAGTGTCGTTGGGGACATGCGTACATTTCCAGATGCGAACGGTCGAAACTCCACATGGCGTCAGTGCGCGACGATCGCCGCGAAAACAAAATTGCGACTTTTTCATCGGTCCGGCGAAAGGAAGTGCCGTCCGATCCAATGCACCAACGTCCTGAAGGGCAACGGGCGAATCGCCATTATAACCAATCTAGATCGCCCATTAAAGCGCAATCTAAATGGTCGAATCATCGCGCGAACCGAACCGGGCTACCGCTCGGCAACGGCCGCGCGAAGCTCGACCTCTCGCCCTCCACCATTCCATAGGCAACTCGCGCCGGAATTTGACACTGCTCCGGGTAAGGTCCAAAAAAGTGGTTGTGACCTGCCCCGCTGAGCCCTACCATAGCCCGCCGAACCCCATCCGCGACGCCCGACAGGCTGAAAAATATGACTTTTCTATCCCGGCTGCATGAACTGAGTCTCTCCCGACCCTATGTCACCTTGGTGTCGGCCTGGGGGCTCGTTCTGCTTGCGGCCTTGGGGCTGCCCAGCCTCCGACTGAAGACCGACGGCGCGGCCCTGGTGCCGGCGGAACACCCGGCCGTTCAGGAGGATCGGCGAATTCGCGAGGCCTTTGGCATCAAAGATCCCATCGTCATTGTCATACCTGCCGCCACGGGCGAATCAGTTTTCCATGCGGACACGTTGCGGCTGGTGCAGGACTGGACGGCGCGCTTGCAAACGCTGCCCGGCATTTCCGCGACGGATGTATTCAGTCTCGCCACGGAAAGCAGCGACCGCGTGCTGCCCGGAACCCTGCGCTTTCAACCCTTGCTCGATCCGTTTCCCGATAATCCCACCGCGCTGGAAAAATTGCGTGACTACCTCCGCGCGATTCGCATTTTCCACGGGACGCTCATCGCGGAGGACGAATCCGCGACGGCCATCATGGTGGCAGTACCGCAGGATGTAGATCGCTCCGCATTTGTTTCGACCGTCCGCGCCACACTCGCGGAATCGCAGCCGCTCCCCGAAGGCGTGGCGTTCATCGGCGCGCCGGTGGCCGAAGCGCTGCTCGGTACGCACCTGCTGCAGGATCTCGGTCTGCCCGGCTGGCTCATCGGTCGGCAGGGGGGGCTTAGTCTATCGGAGGCCGGCACAGCTGAGGATCGCGCAGACTCGGACGGTTGGTCGGCCCGGCTGGCGCGATTCGGACTTGTCCCGCTCGCGATGGCCGTCATTGGACTTGTCCTGCTTATTTCGTATGCCAGTCCGCTGGCATGTCTCCTCGCGATGGCGAAAGTCGGAGCGTGTCTGGTTTTCGTACTCGGCTTGATGGGCCTCTGCGGCTCGCCGGTGTACCTTCCGACCGCCGTCATGCCGGTCATCTTGACCGTGGCGGCCATCACCGAGGAAATTCACCTGCTCAGTTGCTATGCCCGGCGCTTGCGACAGCCTTCTGGCACCAACCACCGGACGATCCTGCGCGACATGCTGCCCGATGTGCATGTTCCCATGATCAAGACGGCGATCACCACCGCGGTTGGATTTCTATCCTTCGCGGCCGCGCCGATCGGTCCGGTGCGCAGCTTCGGGCTCTGGACGTGCGTGGGGATTCTATTTGGGATGAGTTATGCGCTGGTGGTGACACCCGCCATGTTTTCACTTATTGCGCCGCGCTGGTTGTTTCCGCTGCTGGCTCGCCGACCGGGCAATGTCGCGCATGCATGGGGAATCTCCGGGTTTTTTTTTGCCGCACTTGGCCGCTTCGGTGTGCGTCGGCGCTATGCGGTTTTGGTAGTCGCCGGGTGCATTGCAGTGGCCGCGCCGCTGGGCATTCGCCGGGTAATCGTGCAGGACAGTTGGATCGATGGCTTCGCGCCGGACAGTCGCTTCGCACATGCCGCCAACTCGTTCAACGAACACTTTCTCGGAATGCACATGCTGCATGTGGCGCTGGAGGCGACGAAAGAGCCGGTCAAGTTTGACATTCCGGCCGCTGCGATTGCGGGTACGGGTCTGCGGGTACCTGCAAGCGTGCTTCCGGAAGACATCGATGTCATTGGATGGCAACTGACGCTCCAATGTGCGGCAGCGCCGAGTTCCGGCGAACAAACCGAAAACGCGGCCATCCCGCAGCCGTGGTCGGCGCGAATCGAAAAAGTAGAATCGCAGGGCGCTGAACGAATCGTCCATCTGGATCGCGCGGCGTCGGCGTTCATGTGGTCGGGGTGTGCGGATGCTGACCATACGTTGGCAGTCACCATCGGATATCGTCCGTTTCTGCAGCCGGACCTGCTTGCCGCGCTGGAGCGTCTGGAATCGTTCGTTGCGGAAAAAAAGGACTTCGCGGTCGGCGGCGTGCTCGGACCGGCCGCTTATCTGAAGACGACCAACTTCATCATCTGGGGAAAAAAAGAGGCCGGCCGCGTCATTCCCGATGAGCCGGAACGCACGGCCTGGCTCTGGCAGCAGTATGCCGGAACGCGCGGCGATGCGCGGCTGCGTCAGGTGGTGGATGCTGAATATCAGCGGGCGATTGTGACGATTTATCTGAAAAACGCGAACTTCATCGCCACTTCGCAGCTCATCGCCGAGTTGCGTGCCTATGAACAGGCACATTTGCTGCCGCTGGGCATGACCATCTCGTTTGCGGGCGACGTGGCCGTTAGTCAGGGCATGATCGCCGCGGTGGTCAGTACGCCCATTCGCTCGATCATTCTGTCGCTGGCCGGAATTCTCGCGGTATCCAGCTTCGTGGGTCGATCGCTGCGCGTCGGCCTGCTATGTGCCATGCCCAGCACCTTCGCCGTGCTGATCATTTTTGCGTGCATGGGTTGGATGTCGATTCCGCTGGGCGTCGCCACCTCGATGTTCGCGGCCATGACCCTGGGTATCGGCGACGACTTTGCGATTCACCTCGTCGAGCATTTTCGGCGTGCGGTGCGTGCGGGAAAATCACAGGTCGAAGCGGCGGTGGAAGCCGTCGCCGCAACCGGCGGAACCATCACGCTGGATGCCATTGC
>CAZKIN010000267.1:0-5444 GCA_964552515.1 uncultured Phycisphaeraceae bacterium | reverse complement strand
AGATGGTCGCCGTAGACCAGCGGCGTCTGCATGTAGTTGCCGCGGCCGGACTTGCTCCATGCGATTCCGTCGTTGGCGTCGCCGACATTCGGCAGGGTGATGTCCCCGCTGGCCGATGTCTTCACCGCATAGATCGGGGCATCTGCGCCGTGCGCGCTGGTGAGGTAGATCAGGTCATGCGCGACCACCGGCGTCGGCACGGGAATGTCGCCTGCGCCTTTCATCCACCAGATTTTCTTGCCCGTCGCGAAGTCGTAGCTGCCGATGTGCTTGTAGCCATTGCAGATGACCTGCGTCACGTCACCGACTTTGTGAATGGTCGGCGTGCACCACGTGGGCACTTCTTCGCGCGACGTGCGCCAGGACTCCGAGCCATCCGCAAGGTTCAGCACCGCGACAAAGGAGTCCTTCTGCACGTCCACCTGCAGGACGACCTTGTCTTCGTGAATCACCGGCGAGTTGCCGAAACCCCATTGCGCTTCGGGTACTTCATAATACCCGCTGTCCAGCAGGCCGAAGTCCTTCTTCCATTTCAATTCACCATCGGCCGAAAAACAGTACAATCCCTCCGCGCCGAAAAACGCCACAACGTACTTGCCGTCGGTGGCCGGTGTGGAGTTGGCGTGGCTCGCCTTGGTATGCCGCTTCACTTTCGGCACGCCTTTGTACGCTTCCTTGTCCCAGAGAATTTTCCCGCTCTTTTTGTCGAGACACAGCACGCGAAAACTCTGCGGCATGTTCTCATTCACCGGTGCGATTTCGCCGTACAAACCAACGCGCAGATCGGCGGTGCCCGAATCGGGAACGGCCGTCGTCAGGTAAATGCGGTCACCCCATACGATCGGACTCGAGAGTCCCAATCCGGGAACATCCGTCTTCCACTTGATGTTCTCGCCGGTTTCGACATTCCACCTTGTGGCGGTGGCAAAGCCGTCGGCAGATCCGCAGGCGCTCGGTCCGCGAAACGATGGCCAGTGCACGTTCTTGGACTCCGCGCGCACGCTGAGCGGCGCGGCGACGAGTCCGATCGTGCCAACCAGCAGGAAACCAGCAAACCGTCGAGTCCGATGTCTCCGTTGCAGCGTCATCATCACTACTCCCTTATGCCCAGGCGCTCGCCTTTCGCGCGGCAGTGTATCGCAACTTTTTTGCGCAGGGAAATGGCCGTTGCACGCCGGGTTGTAGGGAACTGTCTGCGTCCTCTCGTTCGCCGCATTTCGTAATGGGGACCGTTCGCCGTGGCATCGCGGCTGCGCGTTGTTTGATTTGTGACCTATGTGCGTCATCGACGTAGCGCTGGGCGCTACCTCTACCGCGCGCGGTCCACGTCCTATCCACCCATTCTCCCGATTCGATGGCCGGACATCCGTTGGTCCGCCGTTCACGGCACCACGATCCCCCCGCCTTCGGTCGCCAATACAGTTATCGGACCATGTGATATCTCGAATTCAGGACCCACCACCCTACCGAAAGTGCCATTAATCAGTCACCCAACGCCGGGGTTGCGGCCGGGCTGCGGACTGCAGCGCCGTGGCGGCGCCCGGGGTGGTGGAATTTCGCGTCCGATTCCACGCCACCGCACCAGTCGCTGGCACCATTACCCCGGCTTTTCGTGCTCAAAATGACGACCCGATCCCCCCTATCGCCCATCAATACACCAAACCACATTTCGCCGGTTCGTCCTTCGCGTTGGCAATCCAAGCATTATGAGACCGGGCGTCGTTTCGCCAATATCGCATATTCTCGAATTATGACTGCAATTGTACGGCCTCCGCTGCCTCCGATCTGGACCCAATAATCGCCTTTTCGCGCCAGGAGCTATTCCACGCGACTATTTTGATGGTAATGCAGTTAATGATGGTCTAAACTGTCTTCGGATTAACCAAACGGGTCGGCCGCGTGATTAATCGGCATGGCCCAAACTTGATGCTTCAAGGAGTTTCACGATGTTCAAACTGGCAGGAATGTTAGCGGCGGTGGCACTGGGTGGTTCGGCGGCCTTGGCCACGGACCTCAACCTCACGTGCACCATCAACGGGCAGAGCAATCCCACGCTCCCCGCCAATTCAGTGGTCAATTACACCATTACGGGTGTGCTCAGCGATACCGCCAACGAAGGCTTGGCGCTCGTCGGTTTCGATCTGGAATACAGCGGCGGCGCACTGAGTCAGGCGAATGATCCAACGACATTGCCCATGACCAACTTCGACCGTCCCGATGGCATCACCAATCCCGCCGGTTTCGGCGGCACGATGATCAGCGGCAAGCTGGTGCAGGTCGGTGGTGGTCAGAACACCATTAAGAATACGGTGGCCAATGCCCCGTTCCCGATCGGTTCGGTCATTACGGACATCGCGCAACCCGGCGCGCCGCAAGTGATCGTCACTGGTTCGCTGACCGTTCCGGCCAGCGGCGGCCCGTACAACCTGGACATCACGAACATTTTCGCGAACGTGATCAAGCAGGGTGAAACCGGCACGGTGTTTTTCGCAACGGAACAGGCCGGCGTCGGCACGACAACTGACTGCGTGATTACCATCGGCAGCGCTTGTGCGGCCTCCATCGTTTCGGCCAACCCTGCGAACAATGCGATTGATGCCCGTCAGCCGCACGCCATTGGTGCCGCCAACCCAACCCAGAGCTTCACGGTTATCAACTTGGATATGCCCGCCTGCTCAGTCGCTGCGGCACTGCCCGCCGACTTCGCGATTACTGAAACCGGCGGAACACCGGGCGTCCCGAGCATTGTCAGCGTCACACCGGTTGATGCCGACACCGTGGCACTAACTCTTTCTGCGGCGATCGAAGCCGGTGCATGGACCACGATCACGCATACGGCCAGCGCCACCGACACCTGCGTCGGCAACCTGCCTGGCGATGTGAACAACAATCTGACGAGCAACACGGCGGACGTGACTGCCCTGGTCACCTCCCTGAATGGTGCGGCGCTCTCGCTTGTTCAGGCCGACACCAACCGCAGCGGTGCGATCAACGCCGAGGACATCACCCAGTTAATGAACATCCTCAACGGTGCTAGCGCCTTTACCCCGTGGAACAACGTCGCGCTGCCGGCCACCCCGTGCACCTGATGTTAGGTTGAAGCGGACCGTCTTGCGGACCGCAATAACTTGGATCAACCAGCGCGGATCGCTTCGGCGGTCCGCGTTTTTTTTTGGGAAGTTCAACGTCCGGCACGATACGATTACTTGGGGCAGCCGCTGCCCGAATTGCATCTCTCGCCGTCACCGCTATACTCCAATTGAGGAACATAATTTCAGGTTTCCGACCGCATCAGGCAGCACTTCAAGGTCCGGTCGTGAGGAGAACACGGATGGAACGTTGCAATCAGTTTTCGGTGTTTCTGGTCAACAAGCCGGGCGTGCTGTCACAGATTTTTCGCGAGCTTGCCCGCTCCAAAGTCAACATTACCAACCTCGCCATGATGGACTCCATGGAGCACGGCGTACTGCGCATGACCGTCGACGATCCCGGCGCGGCGCGCGCGGCGCTGAAGCTATTGAACGTCTCGGCGACCGAAACTGAAGTGCTCGCGGTCGATTTGGCCAACCGGCCCGGCGCGGCCGCCGACTTGTGCGAGAAACTCGCAGACGCGCACATCAACATCGGCTACATGTACTGTACCGCGGGCGGGAACGGCGCAAAGACCACGGTGGTCATCAAGGTCCCGGACATCAAGAAGGCCATCAAGGTGCTGGAAGCGACCAAAGGAACGCACCGCGACATGAAGGTGAAGCTGCGCCGACCGACGGTCACCAATCGCCGTTAAGCGACAGACAACGGTCACCAGCTCCATTGAAGCAGTATGCCGCATACAAACTTCTCATAGGTAAACGGGCTGACCCGTCCGCGCAGCTCGACGTTCGACTCGGCGTTGGTCCATTCGGAAACAACGTGCAGGTTCAGTCGACCGTCGCGCGGGTCGTCTCGAATCAGTTGCGAAAGGCTTAGTGACAGAAATGTCGTACGGTCGCGACGGCGGTCGCGATCGCGATCTTCCAGGCTGATATTGCGATACCGCGCCGACTGCCAGTCCGCGTCAAAGCGCAATGTAAGTTCCTTGTCCGGCAGTAACAAGTATTTGTCCGGCTCGCCTGGTCGCACGAGCGGCATCTGCACACCCACATAAATGTTGTTCGCCTTTCGGTCATATTCCGTGCCTTCGGTCGAAACGTAATCAAACCGGTATCCGGTTGACACGCGCCAGCTCCAATTCGGCACTGGCACTACCAACCAAGTCTGCTGTATGCCAACGCCATGGGTCAATCCGTCCTGGTTGAATGCTTCAAACACGGGATAGGCGAAATCGCGGACATCGAGTCGGTAATAAACCGACGATTCGAGCGGCGCCACACGTGTCATCCACGGCGTCCAGGTGTAATGCATGGCCAGCGTCGATCCGTTAGCACTCAGGTAGCCGCGATAGTCCAACAGGGTATATTCATAATCGTACTGTATTTCACTCCGCCACTGCTGCGACCACTTTCGCTCGTAACGCACATAGCCGCCGTACTCGGAGTCGTCGAACGGATCAATCTGAAAGTGCCATGAATGCGAAGTGTGTGCCCCCACGACGAGCGAGTTGGTCCCATCCGCATGCGCCGCAAAGTCGATGCGCGTTCCGGCGGAAAATTTGCCGTCTTCCTCGCCTGCGATCTGACCCAGGGTGGCCGCGTCGCCCGCGAGGAATGACACATTAGAGTCATACGCAAACCCCGTGGTCAACGAAACCTGCAAGACCTTTTTTCGGGCATTCCTTTGCTGTGTTTCAATCAATCCGGCCAGCGCGGGGTCTGGATCGCCAAGGTCGTGCAGGATGGTCGCGCTTCGTTCCAGCGCGTCCATGGCGCGATAGGGTTGATTGTGCAGGAGGTACGCTGCGCCACGGTAGTACCAAAGCCAGGGATTCTCCGGTTCCGATTCCGCCACCTGCGAAAGCAGCCGCAGAGCCGATTCAGCATCTCCGACGTGCAATGCTACAGCGGTCTTCTCCAGCGCTTCACGAACCGGGTTGAGATGTTCCTGCGGTTGGGCAATCGTAACGGATGCAAATCCCAGCCAGATATGGGCGAAAAACGTCATCCTAGCGGTGCTGCCAAGGCGCGACCAGAATACATCATGACAACGGGGCCACATGGGCGGGACACTAACCGCAAGACCATGGACGTGAAAGTCCGCTCAGCACCCATTCTCAATCCAATTAATCGTGGGATCGAAAGAACGAAACTCGACAGCCCAGGGAAGGCGGCGCAGTTTTCATTTTTCTGCACTGCCGATATGATCGAACAAGATTGCGGGTGAAGCGGCGTGCAATCTATGATCGCTGCCCACCTCATTGCGATCGTTCTGAATCCAACGGCGAATTGATTCAGAATATTTTTGGAACAATGCGGGCGTAATTCAGTGGTAGAATGCCAGCTTCCCAA
>CAZKIN010000266.1:0-5475 GCA_964552515.1 uncultured Phycisphaeraceae bacterium | reverse complement strand
CTCGACCACGATATTGCCGAGCGATGTTTCGATCTTCACCCTGGGGTTGGCCGCCAGCGCCAGCGCCGGAAAAGCGCCGGCCATAAGCGTCCCACACAACAAAAGCAATCGGCCATGGTGGCGTGTCATCAAATTTCCTTTCTCTGATCGCATTTCGAACATGTGATGTTCAATGTCCGCATTCGACTGTGTCCAATGCGCATTATTCCTTCTTCGGTTGGGGCGGCGCGGTGCCTTCGGGTTTCGCTTCTCCCTTGGCGGCTTCTTCGCGCGTCGCCGTTCCAGCTTCTTCCTTGGTGACCGTCTCGATTTTTTTCATGCCCTCTGCGGGAACGGCTTCCGGCGCCCTCCCGCTGGAAACCGGTACAACCGATGCCTTTGTAATGACAATAGGTTCTTCCGGAACGACCCAGCGCTCACCGGGAAACTTCTCATGCTCCAAGACAGTCTGCGTGCGTGCAATGGCGTCCACGACTTCAAGGCCTTGCACCACGCGACCGAAAACGGCGAAGCCCACGTTGTCTTGTCCCGGCCACGGCTCGTCCAGCATGGGACTGTTCGCTACGTTGATATAAAAAATCGCCCTCCCGGAATTTGCCGTGGCCGCGCGGGCCACGCCAATGGTGCCCCGTTCGTTCTTCAGGCCGTTCTGCCATTCACAGGGGATAGGGTCATGCATGCCGGTCTTTTCGTTCATTTCGGCATCAAACCGGCCCGCCTGAATGACATAGTCCTTAATGACGCGGTGAAAGACCACCCCATCATAAAAGCCTTCGTTAACATACCGCAGAAAGTTTTCGCTGCTCTTGGGGGCACGTACGTTATCCAGCTCAATGATGATGTCGCCCTGGCTGGTCTTCAGCTCCACTTGCGGATAAGGATCGGAGTTCTTCTTGTCCTCCGCGACCGCGAAGGTTACGCCCAGACCCATCACACAACAAAAGCCGAGAAACCATGTACGCATCATGATCGCATTCCCCATGAAACAACCGCGGCCAACCACATCCATTCAACGGAACGAACGCTCCGCCCACGCTTCTACGCCGCCCGGCGAAGTTCGCGTCCGAATCAGGCTAGCGAACTTCCAACAGTTCAACTTCGAAAATCAGCGTCGCCTTGGCCGGAATCAGGGGCGGCGACCCGCCGTCGCCATAACCCAAGTCCGAAGGAATCTCGAGCCGGCGCTTGCCGCCTTTCTTCATGCTGCCGACACCCTCGGTCCAGCCCTTGATCACGCCGCTCAACTGGAACGTCGCCGGCTGTCCGCGCGCCACGCTGCTGTCAAAGAGCGTGCCATCGGTAAGCCATCCGGAATAATGCACGGTTACTGTCTTGTTCGCGTCACCCTCGGGACCGGGGCCGTCGCCGACCTTGAGATCCCAATACTTCAATCCCGACGGCGTCGTCACCGGCTGAATGCCATCCACCGGTGTCGGCTTGGGACCGGCAATCAAATCCAGCAGTTCCACTTCGAAGATCAGCGTGGAATCCGGCGGAATCTTCGGGCGACCACTCTTGCCATAGGCCAGGTCCGGCGGAACTTCCAGCCGGCGCTTGCCGCCGACCTTCATGCTGCCGACGCCTTCGGTCCAACCCTTGATGACCTTGTTCAGCTTGAACTGTGCCGGCTGTCCGCGCTTGACCGAACTGTCAAACAGCGTGCCGTCCGTCAGCCAGCCGGAATAATGCACCTTGACCTCGTCGGTCTTGTCGGGCGATGCCCCGGTGCCTTCCTTGATATCCCAATACTTCAGACCCGATGCTGTCTTCACTTCCTTAAGTCCATCCACCGGTGTTTGCACTGGTTCCGCCTCATTCGTTTGGGCACGCGCGACTTGCACGCCGCCCGCCGCCAGGACCCCAATCAATGCCACATTCCAAAATCGCCGTCCCGCTGCACGCCGCATATTCTCACCACCATTTCACAGACCATTCTTGCCGGCCCGCCGTTGCGCGCCGAAGCGGCCATTGTCCCCAACTCCCGGCCAACCGCAACTTTCCTGGGCGTCGCCCAAATCCGCATTCTCAGCCCATTCCGCCCAGAACACCTTTATAACATTCTTACCCGCTAACCCGCGCAACGCATACGTCACTTACGCAGTGTGCGGCCAACCACCCCGTTGGTAGGATGCCCCTATGTTATAAGGACCATGCTGGCGTCGTCCCGAATTCCGGGTTGCCTGCCGGGCTGCTCTTCACTCATGATCAACCCTTCCCCCCATACTCAAGCCCCTTCCAACCTCCTGCGGAATCACCGTTTCGTCTTCCTCTGGTGCGCCTACGCGGTCAGCGCCCTGGGCGACCATCTGTCCGAAATGGCCATCCTCAAGACCCAGAACGCCCTCGACCCCGGCGTGGACATCACCCCGCTCACCGCCCGCATGTCCTTCGTCTTCTTCCTGCCCTTCGTACTGCTGGCTTCCTTCTCCGGAATGCTCGCCGACCGCGTCTCCCGCACCAAACTGATGATCTGTGCCGACATCGCCCGCAGCCTCCTGCTCTTTTCCTTCCCCGCAATGATTGCCTGGACTCAGGGTTGGCAAGGATGGGGTCCCTTCGTTCCTCTCTTTTTCGTCGGCATCTTCGCCGCGATGTTTTCCCCGGCACGATCGGCCCTCCTCCCCACCCTCATCCGCCCCGACCAGCTCGTCCGCGCCAACGCCATGCTCAGCGGACTCGGCATCATCGCCACCATGGCCGCCGCAAAAATCGGCGGCATTCTCGCTGACCGTTACGAACCATCCGTGGCCTTCAACCTTAATTCCGTCACCTTCATCCTCAGTGCTTTGTTCGTCTTCATGATCAGCACCTCCCGGCTGCCCACCACGCAGCGCGTCCACGCCGCCGGCAAATCCCTCGGCGATTTTCGCGCCGGCTTCCGCTACGCCCGCGCCCATCGCCATGTCTGGGAACTGCTGCTCCTCGCTTCCATGATCTGGTTCGCCGCACCGCTCGTGAACAGCGTCATCCCCGCCGTCGTTCGCGATGTCTACCACGGCACCTATGCCCTCATCAGCGGCTATCGCGCCATGCTCGGTCTTGGTTTCATCATCGGAGCCATCGGACTCTTCCTCGTCGGCAACGCCCTCCGCAGCCAGGTCGCCCTCACCTGGGGTTTCATCATCGCGGGCTTCTTCCTTTTCCTCCTGGCAAGCTCAACCTTCCTGAACTTTTCCCCCCGCACGCTCAGTTGGATCGGCGCCGCCGGCGTCATCGGGGCCGGCGTCGGCGCACAGGTCGTCATGGCCAGCCTCTACTCCCTCCTCCAGCGCACCGTCGCCGATCGTTACCGCGGCCGCATCTTCGGAACCAAGGACATCGTCACCACCGCCGCACTGCTCATCGCCACCGGACTCCTCGGCATCCCCCATTGGCCGCGCATGGACGAATGGGTCGGCTACATCCTTCTCGGTGCCGCCGCCTTGACTCTCGCCTGCGGACTCATCTCCAGTTGGGTCCGCCTCGGCCGCAGCCATCACGGCCGCGTCGTCCAGGTCGCCTACAACCTCAACGACTTCATCACCCGGTTCTGGTGGGGCTTCGAGCGCATCGGTCGATCCCATGTCCCGCTCACCGGACCGGTCATCATCGCCGCCAATCACCGCTGCCCCGCGGACCCACTTTTCCTCTCCGCCGCCTCGCCTCATCGCAAAATGGCTTTCCTCGTCGCCCGCGAATTCTACAACTGGCGACTCGTGCGCATGGCCGACCGCTGGCTGACCCGCTGCATCCCCGTCAACCGCACCGGCAGCGACGGCGACGCCTATAAGGCCGCCCTCCGCCACCTCAAGGACGGCGGCATGGTCGGCATCTTCATCGAAGGCGGCATCGTCGAGCCGCACAACGAACCGCGCCCCCGTGACGGTGTCGCCATGATGGCACTACGCACCGGCGCAACCGTCATCCCCGCGTGCATCAGCGGCACGCGCTACCACCACAACATGATCCTCGGCCTCCTCTCCCGCCACCGCGCCCGCGTCCAGTACGGCCCCCCCGTCGACCTTTCCGAATTCCGCAACGGCACCGACAACCGCGAAAACGTTCGCAACGCCACCCGAAAAATCTACGAAGCCATCACCGCCATGACGCCCCCGGTACCGCGACCGTAAGGGAGCGGAACCGTTGGGCGGGTGGTCCATCGCTTCAGCGGTGGGGGAGTCGAATTCCGATGCGGCATCAATTCTTGGGGCCAGTCTAGCGTCAATTGTGTCATTTATGTGGCACTTTCGGGTGGCATGGTCCACGCACGTGCGCCCACATCGTGGCCCAACCGCCCCCACGCAACCGCCGAACAATCCCGGAGGGATTTCGGAAATTAGCCGGGCGTAACACCCCCGGAAATCTCGCGCCCAAATCTTCGCACCCCGGACGGGGTGCAGGATTGTCGTGTGGCATGGTCCACGTTCGTGCGACTGCATCGTGGCACAACTGCCCCAACGCATTCAACTTCCAATAACGCCACGCATGAACAAGCGTGGCCATGTCCTTTATCGCAGGGAAGCAGGACACTCGGTTCGCCTGCCGTCAAAACTCTTCTCTCTTCTTTCTTCGTGCCCTTCGTGGTGCATATCATGCTCTGTGTTCACACTGCCTCTGAGGTGAAATCCTTCCGCCCACCTTCGCCCCCCGACCCGTTTCCCCTTATTATTCACTTCCAAAGGGCGGACGATCGGTTCGCAGCCGCCCAACCCCGCAAAGGAATCGCTCCATGAACACCTGGTCCCGTTACCGCAAATATCTCTGCACCTGCGACGCCGTCGGCCTCTCCCTCGACATCAGCCGCATGAACTTCCCCGATGATTTCCTCACGAGCATGATGCCGAGAATAACCGCCGCGCTCGATGCCATGGACGCCCTCGAAGCCGGCGCCATCGCCAACCCCGACGAAAACCGCATGGTCGGCCACTACTGGCTCCGCGCTCCCAAGCTCTCGCCCACCGCCGAAATTCGCGATGCCATTGAACTGGCACAAACTGCCGTGAAGTCCTTCGCCGCATCCATCCACGACGGCACCATCGCCCCCCAGCGCGGCGACGCCTTCGACGTCGTCCTCATCGTCGGCATCGGCGGCTCCGCGCTCGGCCCGCAGCTCCTCGCCGACGCCCTCGGCACCGCCGAAGACCCGCTGCTCATCCGCTTCATCGACAACACCGACCCCGACGGCATCGACCGCACCCTCGCCGATCTCGACGAACTCCTCGAACGCACCCTCACCATCGTCGTCTCCAAATCCGGCGGCACCATCGAAACGCGCAACGGCATGCTCGAAGTCGCGGCCGCCTACCGCCGCGCCGGGCTGGACCTCCACCGCCACGCGGTCGCCGTCACCAGCGATGGCAGCAAACTCCACGCCAAAGCGGTCAAGGAAAATTGGCTCGCAACGTTCCCCATGTGGGACTTCGTCGGCGGCCGCACCTCCCTCTGGTCGCCCGTCGGTTTGCTCCCCGCTGCGCTGCAAGGTCTCGACGTGGACGC
>CAZKIN010000265.1:0-5513 GCA_964552515.1 uncultured Phycisphaeraceae bacterium | reverse complement strand
AATGGATGCTTCAACTGACCAGCCCCGCTTGCCCGACGTACAAATCGCCGGATTCAGTTTGTGGGTTTTCGGTCGCGAGTTCGAGGATGTGAATGACTATTGGGATGGGAATTGGCTGCGCGTTTTTGCACGCTGCAGTGCCGAGAGGAGCACTGTCGAGGCAAAAGGACCGATCATCCATGCTCCGGAACTTGCCCGGTGGTTGAAGGAGCTGCGCGAATGCTATTCCTCATTGAATGGTGAGGCCGTGCTTGTTTGCATGGAACCATACATCAGCGGAAAAATTTGGCTCAAGGACGGTCGCGGTGAATTCATCTTGAACATCACGCCCGACAATCTAAAGCAAGAGCATCGGTATACGTTTCAGATCGACCAATCCTATCTCCGGGAACTCATATTCGGATTGGAAGATGTTCTCAAGCGCTTTCCGGTCCGCAACGACAGTTGATTGGCCTGTCGTGGGTTACATGCGGCGGAAACAGGAAAGACCAAATGCCACCAAAGAAGAAAGCTGCGAAAAAGAAGCCCTCTGCTAAGCGCGTCCCATCGCGCAAGAAATCCTCCCCCCATCGGCATCCTGCCACTTCCCAGTCACCTCCCGTCCACGATGCCGCCGCCGTCGTCGCTGAACTGCGGAGCCTCGCCAACCAGAAGACCCTCGACGGCATGTCGCGCTACGCCATCCCATCGGACAAAGCCTTCGGCGTACCGGTCGGTACGATGCGCCAACTGGCCAAGCGTCTCGGACGCAGCCACGAACTCGCGGCCGCTCTGTGGAAAGCCGGGTGGTACGAAGCGCGCATGCTCGCCTCCTTTGTCGACGACCCGCAGCTCGTCACCCCCGCGCAAATGGACAGTTGGTGTCACGACTTTGACAGTTGGGCCATTTGCGACACCGTCTGCTTCCACCTTTTCGATCGTACGCCCCACGCCTTCCGCAAGATCAGGCAATGGGCCGACCGCAAGCCCGAGTTCGAAAAGCGCGCCGCCTTCGCGCTGCTGGCCAGCGTCGCGCTGCACGACAAAAGTGCCGACGATGAGCTGTTTGCCCAATGCCTCCCCCTGGTCGAAAGCGCCGCCACCGACGAGCGCAACTTCGTCAAAAAGTCACTGGTCTGGGCCCTGCGTTCCATCGGCGAACGCGGCATCGCTTTGAATGCCGCTGCCAGCATGGTGGCACAACGCCTCGCCGCAACTCCCGACGCCACCGCGCGCTGGATCGGCAAGACCACCCTGCGCGAACTCGGCAGCCCTGCGGCCAAGCAGCGCCTCAGCAAAAAGCGTCGGACCGGCTCCACATGACCTTTCCGCAGCAAGAAGGCTCACGCCTGCGAGGCATTTTACCCTATTCACCGTCATCCAACTGGGCTACCGGCTCCAGCCGATCCGGATCAAAGCCTCTCTCCGGTAGACGGCTCAGAATGTCTTCATACAGAGTCTCATCCAGGCTCGGCTCCCGACTGAGGATCCAGAGAAAGTCTCGGCTGGGATCACCTACCACCGCATACTCGTAATTTTCACCAAGCTCCAGAATCCAATAGGGACCTTCAAAAGGCCAGAAGAAGGTGACCGCCAGCTTGGCGTTCGTACTCGAGTCGACCACCCGCGCCACACCCTCAATGGTCCGAACTTCGCCGTCCAGGCTGCCTTCGCGGCAGGTATTCAGCACGCTGATGCGCCCGTCCTCGCGCAACGCATAATCGGCCGTCACGCCCACGCATCCGCGCTCAAATGAGTTCGGATATCGTGCGATCTCGTACCACCGGCCGGTGTATCGCCCCAGTTCCACCTTCTCGACTACGTTCAACGGCGGATTCAGCGCCGTGCAACCACTGGCGATGGTCATGGTTCCTAGAACAATTCCCATCATGACTGCCTCAGTGCCGCGCACATGGCACTTCGCATGGACAATGCGTTCTGCAACTTCTCTTAACAAATACATCAAATCTTCTCCTGCTTGTTTTACTCATTCGTTGACGGTTTTGAATTTTGTGTATTGGCGTTTCGCCAATCAAAGAGGGTGACGCCTGCAAGGTCGCGCACCACGATCTCGTTATGGCTGACCGCTACGTGGGCCCAGCAATCCTGGTCGGATACTTTCCTGCGGTCGAGCAATGTAAACTCATCGGGATTGGCTTGAATCAGGAGAAGTTCACCGCTCTCGTCGAGTGCCAGAATACGCTTCTCCCGCGCTACCATGCTCCAATACTTGCCGAAGGGTTTGGATCGCCATGTTTCCTTCCCCGATCGAAGGTCGATACAGCAGAGGCGTCCATTTCCCAGCTGCAGGTAAGCATGATGTTCGATCAGTACGGGCGAGGACATATACCCCTGTGCGCCATGGCTCCATGCTTCATGCAGCGAAAACGCGCCATCCTGATGGGCGACTCGATAGAAGAACGTGCGATTCTTGTAGGTGCTGGTGAAGATTCCATCCTCGTACACCAAGGGCGTCAGAATGTTCATTCCCCGATAGGCGGGGACTGTTTGACGCCAGAGGATTTGTCCGTCGTCCGGGTGCAATCCAAACAGTTCATCGCGCATCTGAACCAGCAGTTGGTTCATTCCGCCAAAACTCGCCAGCAACGGCGATGAGAATGCGCTGTCCATGCCTCCTTCGTCGCCGGCAGACTTCCATACGAGTTCGCCGGTTTTCTTGTTGAGTTTGACGAACGCGCCGCCAGCCTGGACATAAACGAATTCACCAATAATCAGAGGGGAGGACACAAATCCGAAGGCGGGGATGGGGGAGCCTAACTTCTCGGGAAAATCGAAGCGCCAGCGAACCGCACCCGATGCGATGTCCAGGCATACGAGCACATCGCGCATCCCGCCGACATACAGCGACTCTCCATCGCACGCCGGCGTCGAACGAATCCAATCTCCATTGGACTTGGCGAAAAACGGTACGTTGATCGCCCCGCTCCATGAAGCTCGCCATAACTCAGCGCCGGACTTTCGGTCGAGCGCGCGCACAACTTCGATTTCAGCATTCTCGGTTTCGGTGACGAAGACGCGATCACCCCACACGATGGGGCCGGAATAACCCGGACCGAGTGCTACCCGCCAGCGCTCGGTCAATTCACCAAGCGAATCCGGCCATGCCACGCCGCCCTGAACTGTTGAGTCCCGGTTGGGCCCGCGCCATTGCGGCCACTCATGACTTGCAGTTGCGACAATTGGCCCTTGCGCAAACGACGTTGAAAGCACGGATAGAAAAACGATCGAAATGGTGAGCCCACGCACGCCCAATTCAAGCCTCCTGATTGCCTGCAAGAAAAATCCATTCTGCGTTAAAGAAGAAGCACCCGCTCGCCCCTCCGCAGAGCGGGTGCCTTTTATTCTCAACGTTGGTCTCGGGAGGGAATTCACTTCAGAAACAACTTGCCGCTGTGCCGCCTGAAGGTTCAGGAGTTACTTCGGCATCAGCACCGTGTCGATGACGTGAATCACACCATTGGACGCCTCAATATCCGTCTTCACCACGGTCGCGTCATTCACCTTGACCCCATCCTTGGCGGCGATGGTGACCATCTGACCGTTCACCGTCTTCGCATCCTTCAACTTCACGACATCCGCCGCCATCACTTTGCCGGATACCACATGATAGGTGAGTACGGCCTTGAGCTTGGCCTTGTCCTTGAGCAGACCATCCAATGCACCGGCCGGCAGCTTCGCGAACGCTTCATCCGTCGGCGCAAATACGGTGAACGGACCCGTACCATTCAGCGTGTCCACCAGCTCCGCGGCCTGGATCGCCGTCACCAGCGTCTTGAACTGACCCGCCGCGATGGCCGTGTCCACCACCGTCTTCGGCTTCTCTTTGGCCTTGTCATCCCCGGCCAGGCTCATCGCGCCGAAGCCTACTACCGCGCCCAACACCAATACCATGCTTAGTTTTCGCATCATCACCATTCATCCCTTTTCAAAAAAATGTTCCGTCCCTATTCGTTATCCACAGTAATCAGCGCATCCAGCGCTGGCGTTCCATTAAGCAACCCGATCGCATAAACCGTGTAGACGGTTCCCGCCTCCAGCGTCACATCCGCCAGCGTGAGCACCACGGCCGTACCCGTCTCATCGCGAACCTCCAGGTCGAGCGTGCCCGCCGCCGCTTCGATGTAGTTGCCGACTTCCTTGAACGCCACGTTGTCAAACAACACCGTTCCATCCGTCAGCGTAATGTCGACCGTGGGTGCGTCGGGCGAGGCATGCACGAACCGCACCTTTGCCGATCCCGCCGCCGGCGCGGAGTTGTCATCTTCCAGTACGAGCGGCTCGATGGAATCCAGCGTGTTTACCGCGACAACCGTCGTCTCCGCGTCTGCCGGCAATGGCAGCGACGCATTGATGACGCCGCCTCCGCCGCAACCGCTCCCGGCCGCAACGACGCGGATCTGATAGGTACCCTCCTCAACGGTTGCATAACTGGTCGCGCTGGGAAACTCCACGTCACTGAACGCCGCCGCCCCATTGGCGCAAATGTCCACCGCGGGCGCATCCGGGCTGGCATGTACCACGCGGATTCGCGAGGTCTCCACGGGTGGTTGCATCGGCACGCAGCCTACCAGCATGGCGGCGATCGAAATGCAGACGATTGATCCAGACTTCATGGTCTTCTTCTTCCTTTCCGAAAATCTCGTGCAAAAATCAATGACCGTTTCGTTTGGCGATCAATGCCATGGCTTCCGCTCGTGCCGCGGCATTCGTCTTGAAATGGCCGCGGACTGCCGACGTCACCATGACGCTGTTGGGTTTGTTCACGCCCCGGATCTTCATGCAGAAGTGTTCCGACTCGATGACGACGAGAGCGCCCCGCGCTCGCAGGTGTGTCATTAACGCGTCAGCGATCTGCGCGGTAAGCCGCTCCTGCACTTGCGGACGGCGTGCGAAGGCGTCAACGGTTCGTGCAAGCTTCGACAGCCCCACCACGTTGTCCGCCGGCAGGTACGCCACGTGCGCCCGACCGATGAACGGCAGCAGGTGGTGTTCGCAGATCGATGAAAAATCGATGTCCCGCAACAGGACTATTTCATCGCAGGACTCGGGAAACGTGCGGCTCAGATGCCTGGCCGGGTCGTCGTCCAGCCCGGCGAACAGTTCGCCGTACATTCTGGCCACCCGGCCCGGCGTATCGCGCAGACCGGGTTCATCCACATCCTGCCCGAGTGCGACCAGCAGATCCCTGACCGCTCGTTCCGCGCCCGGAATGTCTATACGCGATGCCTGCACAGGTTCCCGATTGAATTCGGACTGCCGCACGCACATGGGTTCATCAATGACAATCAACGGCCATCTCCCTTCGCCTGCAGCGAATCACCCGACCTGCGCTGGGCAACCGTTTCAACCCTGCGCGGCCTCGGACCGCTCCGACCATCACTTCGCCGGGCGGCACTCTCTGGATTCAAAAAAAATGGTTAATCCCCGTCGAGTCGGGAAGTGATTTGTAAGAATCTGTTAGATTGCCGAGCCGCACCCGAGGTTGATGGGACGAAAGGAAGGGCTGGTACTTC
>CAZKIN010000264.1:0-5527 GCA_964552515.1 uncultured Phycisphaeraceae bacterium | reverse complement strand
GAGGCGGCGGCGGTGCAGTATTTGAGCCTGTAATTGCGCCACCCCCGGCGCCACCGCCCGATAGCCAAACACCGCCCGGGCGCACCCGCGTCGCGGCGGGATGTGGAGTGCCACTTATCTGGCATTTCTGGTGCAGGGAACGGTCCTGAATTTCGAGATATCACAGGGTCCGATAAATTTTTGATGGTGACTGTTTACGCACACTCTCTGCGCGGTGGCCGATTATGACATGTGCGCGGCAGCCATAGAAGTCTGGAAAAGCAGGGGTTTTTGGTGTGCGCAATCGGGCGGTAAGTTGGCCAGTAGCCGGGCGCGGTTGGAGGAGGATTTTTCGGAATGGCGGAAGGGGTTCGGGGGCCTGAAGAGGAGGCAAAAAGGCAACAGGCAGCAGGCAAGTGGCGTGAGGCAAAAGGTACGAGGGATGGTTAGTCGGGAAGGGATTCCAAGTCGTTGAGGAGGGCGAAGGCGGCGCGGGCGACGAGTGGATCGAACTGGTGGCCGCTGCCGCTGGTGATTTCCGCGCGGACGCGCGGGAGGTCGTAGGCCGGTTTGTAGCTGCGGGTGGAGAGCATCGCATCCAGTGCGTCGGCGATGGCGATGATCCGCGCGCCGAGCGGGATTTCGTCGCCTTTGAGGCGGGCTGGATAGCCCGTGCCGTCGTAGCGTTCATGGTGGTGCAGAATGAGGGGACGCTCCGCGGACAGGAAGCTGACACCGCGAATGATTTCGAGGGCGGCCTCAGGATGCCGCTGCACAATGAGTCTTTCCGCGGCGGTGAGCGGACCCGGCTTGGTGAGAATGGCGTCGGGGATTCCGATTTTTCCAATGTCATGCAGCAGCGCGGCGGTGCGAAGCGACGCCAGTTCTGCGGGAGGCAGCTGGAGTTTCTTTCCGATGCCCACGGCGTATTGGGCCACGGTGTGCGAGTGGGCCCGGGTGTGCGGGTCCTTGGCCTCGACCGCGGCGACGAGCGCGTGGGTGGATTCCATGCAGGTCAGGCTCAGGGCGTGACGGGCATTCTCCACCAGCGCGGCAAGTCCGGTGCTCCGCGCGGAGAGCGGCTGGTGCGGCGAATGGTTTTCAAGTTGGCTGTTCATGATCCCCCGTGGGTCTTCCCCCAGAAGCTATCGTCATTGTGCGCGCGGGCACTTGATTGCGCGCGACGCAGCGGGTTATGGACGTGCAGAGTCCGCACAGGGCGTCCGATCAGGTGAGCGAAAAACAGGGAAAAAACAGGGAAAACCACGCTTCGCGGACGATGGGTGAGCGCCGTGGTTCACATAACCGCAAAATTTAGTGCCACGGTTCTGACACTATTAAACCGCAGCGTATTTCATCGCGCGGCGCGGCGCGATCAGGCGGCGGAGAGCATCCGCTTCTCGGACCGCGCCATGGTTTTACCGGGCGGTCGGCGCATTCGCCCATAATGCCGATGGGCGCGCAGAAAAACTCCATGGATTCGCGCTCCGGCAATCGGCGTGCGGCACGGTTCTGATAAATGGCGCCTAGAACTCGATGAATGAATAGGCGGAATGCAGGGCCAGAACGGCGAGTGTCGCCCAGAAAATGGTCAGGCCGACGTCGCGGCTGACGTCCACGGCCGAGTCTTTGCGTCGTGATCCGAGAACATAGGCGATGGCGGCGATACAAAGCCCGCTGGTCGCCACTTTGACCGCCGCCCATGCGGTTCCGACGGGCAGGGCGTGGGTTATCGGCCAGACGGTGCTCATGAAATTTCGTTCAAAGGCCAGAATGGTCCCTTCCTGACGGCTGAGCAGAAAGGCGAGCAGGGCGGCATACCAATTGGATGCGAAAGCCAGCACGGTGAGCAGGGGAGAGGCCAGCAGGAGCGCCAAGGCGATATTCCCATAAAAATAGCTCTGGGGATCGACTCCAAAACTGCGCAAGGCGTCGAACTGGTGGGTCAACCGGCGCGTGCCGACGTCGGCGGCGATGGCGGCACCACATTTTCCGGCGAGGAGCACGCTGATCATCAGCGGCACGACCACGCGATAGGTGGCGTATCCGGTTGCGGCCAGGAATTCATCCACGAACAAGGGGACGGTCACCTCGGCATATGGAAGCTGTGCGAAACTGAATGAGGTGAACACGAAACCGAGCATGGCACCGGAAAACATGACATAGATGGCGGTGGAACCGATCATGGTCATGCGGAGATAGTGCCATAAGTAGCGCAGCTTCCAGCGCCAGCGTCCCCAGCCGGCACCCATGGACCGAAAAGCAAGGAGAATGGTCAGAATGACTTCGCCGGGCGCTTCGATCCAGCGCTGCAGGCGCGTCTGCAACGAAGGGAGCGCATCAGGTTTTCGGGCGACGACGGTTTTCGAAACCGGACGCGGTGTTTCCATGGACTGCTGCAATTCGTCCACGGACACATCGCGAAGAGTGAAGCTTGCGCTATCCAGCAACACCAGGCGCGGCGCGTGTTTGAGAAAGGGTCGGTAGTCGTGGGTGACGACGATGAGGGTCTTGCCGAACTGACGATGGGTGTCGGCCAGCAGGTCGGCTACGTCGCGTGCCCGGGCCGGATCGAGTCCGGTGGTCGGCTCGTCAAACAGGAGAATGGGCGGGTCCTGGGCGAGGGTGCGCGCGACGGCGACGCGCTGGCGCTCGCCGCCGCTCAAGCGGGCCAGCGAATTATCCGCGGGAACGCCCAATTGATGGAGCAACCGGTCGGCGTCGGTGTGCGCAGGTGGAGAGATTTCAGAGGCGTGATCGAGCGCAAAGCGCACGTTGTCGCGTGCGGATAATTCGTCGAAGAGCGCGAGATTCTGAAAGACCAGTCCAACGCGCGGGCGGTGCGGCTGGTTGTCCGGGCCGACAATATCGAGGTGGCCGTCGACCTCCACAGCGCTGTCCTCCGGTTCGTGAAGGCCGGCGATGAGCCGAAGCAGGGTGGTTTTTCCCGATCCGCTGGCACCGACGAGGAGGACGAATGATCCAGCCGCGATTTCCAAATTGGCATTGCACAGCAGGAGGCGATCGTGGGGCAGTTTGATCGACAAGTTGCGCAACGACAGGCGCGGGATATCCGCCGTGGGCAGGCCGCTCATTGGGCTCCTCCACGGCGGCCGGGAATCAGTCCGTCGGTTGCGAGCGGCGACGCCTGCAGGTCAGTGGTGCGCAGCGTGATCCAGGCCATATCGCGCTGCAGGGCAACGGAGCGCAACACGTGCACCACTTCCGGGCGCGTGGAACCGTTTTCGTCGAAAAGGCTCAATGCCGCGACTTCGCGCATGGTGGGGGCGAGCAAATCTATCAAGGCGAAGAACTGCGCTCGAAAGGCGGGCGAGTCGAGAATCTGCCGGCGAAAGAACTCGGCGGCGCGCGGATTTTCGGTTACGGATTCGCGGTACACGTCGCGGATCACGGCATGGAGCTGCGGGTCATTGAGCAGGGCCTGGCCTAAGCGACTGGTTTCGGAAGTCAGGAGTTCATCTTCACCGGCGGCCTGCCAGGTGCGTGTCGCTGCCTCGTGCAAGGCGATGCGGTCTTTTTCGGGCATGTTCGAAAGGTATTCGGCCATCCAATCCAGCATCTGCTGATAGGCGACGGCGTACTTGCCGCGAGCGATGGAGAGTCCGACGCTGAGCTTGGGGGCATCACTGACTGCGTCGCTCATCAGTCGTCCGAGGACGGGGGTCAGGTGCTGCTGGAGAATGGGCTGCAGGCGTTTCTGCATGGCGGGCCAGGCATCGGACAGGGCCTTTCCGTGGGTGGCCGCGACGGCCAGCAATTCGTCTTCGTGGCGCTTGAAGGCGCGGTCAATGTCGTCACTGATGGTTTCAAAGAATGCGGCGCTGAGTTCCTTGAGGAGCGGGCCCCAGGTTGCGGCGACGTGACCGTCGAAGCGGCGCCAGTCGGTGATGATGCGTTCGGCGGCGAGTTCCTGAATCTCGCGCGGGAGCAGTGCGCCGAGAGCTTCCTCGGCGGAAAGGGGGGTTCGCCAGCACACGGCCTGTGTGGATGAGTTGACCTGTGATGCGATGTCGGGAGTGACGGCGAGTTTTGCACCGGCCGGCACGGTGGTGAGTGCGACGACTTCCCCGGCAAAACGCAGGCCGCGGGTTTCCTCGAGGAAGACGCGGTCGCCGATGCGCAGTCCGGCATCGGGGATGGTGACAACGAGTGGCACGGTCGGTCGAAGGGCGCGGGCGCGGACGGTATGCACCGCGCTGATCGTCGCCAGGAGGCCGAAGAGCCAAGCGGCCGAACCCACCCAGAGGGTCCAGCGGCGATCTTTGGTGTGCCAGCGTAGTGTCACGACAGCATCGCCTTCTTGCCGAGGGCCTTGCGACAGGTGGTGAGTTGTCCGATGTGCCAGAACTGGTGAAAACCCATCAGCGACCAGAGCGCGCCTAAGGTGGGAAACTGCTTGCGGGGGCCGTGTTCCGGCACAGGTTCGTTCCAACGGATCACATCGAAGGCGGTGAGGGTCTCGAGCAGTAACTTGCGGGACTCGGCGAACAGCGAATCAAGCGATTGACGGGAAGGGTATTTTGATGCGTCGGGGAGGCAGACTGATCCGCCTTTGAAGAGCACGTGGGTTTGGTCATCGATGCGTTTGGGAATGCCCGAGAGCAGCCAGCGGCCCCAATCTTCGGAACAGGCGAGGTGGCCGACCACCCAGGCGGCGTGGTTGGACTGTGGAACCGCGGGTTGAAAATAATCCGCGTCGGACAGGTCCTTCGTGAAGGTACTCAGGAGGTAGGAACCGCGCTGCATCTGATCCGAGATTACATCCTTGGGGGATACCATGTTGAACTCCATATCGAGGGCCGCGCCATTCAGCGTGCTGGATATTCATCGGGTGGCCGCGTCAAGCTGCGTGGGTGCGGCATTGATTTATACATTCTAAACCAGCCAACGGTTTCGTCACGCCGTGTGCAGGGAGGGGTGGGGTTGCCGTAAGACGCTGCAGGTCGGTGGAAAACGGTGTGTGGACTTTGAAAGCGTACAGTTTTGTCCATGGGCTTAAAGAAGGGCGAAGCGGCCGGCGCTACAGCATTTCCGATGACCTGTCCGATGATTCGAGCATTATCTTTTAAGGTCAGGAAAACAACCATGGCACACAGTCCACTGTTCGCGGCTTTGCGTCGATCGTTTCGTATCGCCCGGCTTGCCAATCAGCGCGAAGGGCCGTGCGTGGATGAGCTGCTGGCTGAGCGGGCGGAACGGGTGCTGTCGCGGCGCAAGTTCCTGCGGCAGGTGGCGGCGACTTCGGCGCTTGCGGTTGGTACGGGATTGAACAGCGGATGCCTGTTGCCGCGACGTGAATCGGCGGGGCGCGGCGCGCCCAGAGTGGCGATTGTCGGGGCCGGTATCGCGGGATTGAATGCGGCGTATCAACTGCGACGGTTGGGCATTCGGGCGACGGTGCATGAGGGATCGGCGCGAACGGGTGGACGAATGTTTTCATCGGCGGGACTGCTGGGCGCGGGCATCGTCACGGAACTGGGAGGTGAGTTCATTGACTCGCATCATGACGACGTGCGGACACTGGCCA
>CAZKIN010000263.1:0-5529 GCA_964552515.1 uncultured Phycisphaeraceae bacterium | reverse complement strand
ATATCGATTTAGAACTAGAGATGATTACGATTACTCGTAGCTCGCAGCCACAGCCAAGCAGCCCCGTGACATTTGGTAGTACGCGTCATGTGGTGAGCGGAGATCTAGAAATTAGTAAGATCCCTTAATTAAGGACAACTTTACTGGTGGTGTGCTAACCGGTCTATTCCTGCACCTGCTCCGGGGTGCGGATATTTGGGGGCGAGTTTCCGGGGGTGCTACCCCCGGCTGATTTCAGAAATCCCTCCGGGATTTGCGCCGTTGGCTGATGACTGGATCTTGGCATTCGTGGGCAATCGGGGGAGTAGCGGGTCAGTGCCCCGGTATGCAAGAGTGCAAGTGACAAGTGGCATGTGACAGGCACAGTCCTGGAACATGGAATCGTAGCGAGTCCGCTTCCTGACGGGCGCGGTACTGTTTGAAGGTGCGATCCATTTATCAAGTATTGGGTCGATGATCCGACCTACGGTGGTGGCCGGAGGTGCCAGGCGGCGAGTTCGTATTCGGGAAGATCGACGGCGCCGGCGTCGATGCAGCGCTGGAAATACTCGCGGGCCTTTGCGGTGTCTTTGGTGACGAGGGCGCGGCTGCCGAGGGCATACCAGGCTTCATATTTCTGGCCGGTGGTCTTGGCGCCGCTGGCGAGTTCGTCGGGTGCGAGTTCTCCGCTGATGGCCGCGATGATGGCACGCTCCCAGTCGCTGGCGGGCTTGGCCCTGGCTGAATCGAGTTGAGCCTGTGCTTTGGACTGGTCAACGGGGGTTTCACGAAGCATGAGGATTTCCCAGATCCAGAGTCGGTACAAAGCGCACCTATCCGGAGCGAGGCGGGTAATGGCTTCGAAGTCACGCAGGGCGTTATCTTCGTCGCCGTTGTAGCGATAGGTGATTCCGCGGGCGGCGAATGCGCCGATGTTCTTACGCAGTTCGATGGCGCGGTCGTGATCGACGAGCGCGTCATCGTAGCGGCCGAGCGCGCGGCGGATGCGCGCGCGGTTGTGAAAGCCTTCGGGATAGCGGGGATTCAGTTCGACCGCCTTGGAGAGTTCGGCCTCGGCTTCGGTTAGCCTGCCCAACCGGTGCAGAATTATTGCGCGGCTGTTGCGAATTATTTCGTCGGTGGGGTCAAGCTTCAGGGCCGTGTCGACATCAGCGAGGCTTTCGTCATAGCGTCCGAGTCGATAATGCACGACTCCCAGGTCGGTCCATGCCCCAATGAGTTTGGGGTCGAGCTGGACCGCCTTTTCCAGCGCCTCGAGCGCTGTCGCGAGGTCACCATAGCGAGCGCGCCAATTGCCCAGGCGGTGCCAGGCAAAGGGATTGCGTGGGTCCAGCGACAATGCGCGGTCGCAGTCCGCATGTGACCCTTCCTTGTCTCTTTTGTTAAGACGCACCCAGGCACGCTGGGCCAATGCCATTCCATAATCGGGCTCCAACCTGATGGCCGTATCGCAATCGGCGAGCGCTTCGTCCAGCTTTTGATCGCGAAGATAGGTGTCCGCGCGGTTGACATAGGTTGGGGCGTAATCCGGTTTCAGTTTGATGGCGCGGGTGTAGGCGGCGATCGCTTCGGGAAGCTCTCGTAACCGGCTGCGGGCCAGTCCCACGAGGTTCCAGGCGGCGGAGGACTTGGGTCGAATGGCCGCCAGAACGCGGGCATCTTCGAGCATGGCGGGGAAATCGGTCAGGTAGAAATAGCGCCAGGCGCGGGCGAGCCGGGCATCGACGTGCGCACCGTCTTCTTCGAGCACCTTGGTGAGGAGGGCGACCGCTTCCTGGTCTTCGCCATCCAGGGCGAGGGCCTGAAGATAAGGGTCCTGGGAGGCGAAGCGCTGGCCTTGGCGGCGGTGTTGTTCCTCAAGTGCGGCGTCGCGGTTGCGGTAGAGCTGGGCCATGAGCAGGTGGGCCGCGCCGAGATTGGGATGCGCCGCGAGCAGGGCCTGGCCGGCGGCGAGGGCTTCGTCGCGGCGGTTTTCGCGGTTGAGGATGAAGGCACGCTGGAGCGGGGCGTCGAGAAAATCGGGGGCGAGGCTGATCACTTCCTCCAGTTTGCGAAGGGCGTCGTCCGGACGACTTGCGGAATCGGTCATGGCTTCGTGGTAGAGGGCGGAAGCGCGCTGCCGAAGGGCGAGCGACGCATTTTTGCGCGACTGCAGGAAGAACAAGATGGCGGCGATGAGAAGAACCACGAGGGTGGAGTTAATGGCGATGACCCGGCCGTGACGGTGAATCCATTTGCGGAGGCGGTATACCTTGCCCGGAGGTCCGGCCAGAATCGGCTCATGGTCGAGGAAGCGCTGGATTTCGGCGGCCAATCCGCTGGCGGAGTCGTAGCGGCGGGTGCGGTCCTTTTCGAGGCATTTCATGACGATCCAGTCGAGGTCGCCGCGGAGTTGTCGAGAGAGGGTGCGTACTTCGGTGCGGCGTTTGTGGGCGATGGCGGTGGAGTCCTCGCCGAGGCTGGTGAGCTTGGTGCTGGGGCGGGGCGGATCGACTTCGCGAATGATGCGCTGGATTTCGTTGAGCCCGGCCTTAAGGAGGGTGTGACGGTCAAAGGGCAGTGCGCCGACGAGCAATTCGTAGAGAAGCACGCCGAGGGAATAAATGTCGGTGCGGGTGTCGATGTCGAGGGCGGACATTTCAGCCTGTTCGGGGCTCATGTAGCCGGGAGTGCCAATGAGTTGTCCCTGTTCGGTGAAGACGCTTTGTTCGGTCAGGCGGTGCTGCGTGGCCTTCGCGACGCCGAAGTCGATGACTTTGACGATGGGTTTGTCGGCCTGCACGGTGACGAGGACGTTGCTGGGTTTGATGTCGCGGTGAATGATGCCCTTTTGGTGGGCATGTTGAACGGCGCCGCAGACATCCGCAAAGAGTCGGAGGCGTTCCTCCGTGGTGAGGCGGTGTTTGTCGCAGTAATCGGTGATGGGGATGCCGGGGACGTGTTCCATGACGAAGTAGGGGCGGCCTTCCGGCGTGGTGCCGGCGTCAAAGACCTTGGCGACGTTGGAGTGGTTCATCAGGGCGAGTGCTTCGCGCTCGGTTTCGAAGCGGGCGACGACGCGCTTGGTGTCCATGCCGAGCTTGATGACCTTGAGGGCGACGCGGCGGTGGAGGGGCTTTTGCTGTTCGGCGAGGTAGACGGTGCCCATTCCGCCTTCGCCGAGGATGTCGAGGATGCGGTAGGGGCCGATCTGCTCGGGGGCTACTCCACCTTGCAGGGTAGCCTGCAGCTTTGCGAGACGCTGGAGGAAGACGCTTTCGTCCAACGGCTGCGTTTCGGAATTTGGTTCGTCGGGCGGCACGGATGCTGCGCTACGCTTTCGGTTTCACCTTGGGAATTGGATGGGACGAACGATTCGATCAGATGGGAGATACTATAAACTTTGGATGTCTGGTTTGCAATCGTAAACAAGTCGGGGGTGACAATATCGAGTCGGCGGATAGTGCACCACGAAGGACACGAAGAGCACGAAGGGAAGGAAAAGACAAGGCGAAAGGCGTAAGGCGTAAGAAGAAGGAACGTGAGGAAATTACGAAAAAAAGATGCGGGAAAGGATTCCCAGGAGAGTGGGTGCGAGAAAGGATTCTCGCAGCAGCCGACACAGAGGCACTGAGGACACAGAGTAGATTGTAGATTGAAGATTGGAGATTGGCGACGGTCAGCGAACTGCTGCGGCGCGGGGGGTGCGGGTACGGGGGCGGGCGGGGGCGCGCTGGCCGCACTCGGGGCAGATGCCGCTGCGGTTTCCGATGAGGTTGTAACCGCAATGGGTGCATCGGCCGGCGCGGCGGCGGAGCCAGGTGCGAATGGGTTCAAAGGCCAGGGGGACAATGCCGAGAATGAGAAGTCCGGTCGGGAGAATCCAGAGGGGAAAAACGATCCAGAGATTATGGTACGCTCCGGTGCGGTCGGCCTGGAGGAGGAAGGCGCGGTTCTGCGGGCGCGGGTCGTAGGAGAGTTTGGCGTAATGTTCGGTGCGTGAGGCGACCTTGGTGGGCATGGAGAGCAGATGCAAGGTGCAGTGGCCGTCGTGCATCCAGACCCAGAGAGATTTGTAGAGCGTAAGGTCGCAGCGGTACTGCCGGGGCGCGGCGTGGCTGCGGTGCCAGAAAGTGACACCGAGGGGGAGCAGCACGAGCGCGAAGATCGCGACGGCCTTACTCAGCACCCGACCGGGATTTTCCATCGGCTACCCCAAAAAGACCCAACGCCCGTGCTCACCCGCCGGAAACCCTTGCTTCCGTGAAACTCATCGTACCCAAGGGCTATTTCCATATCCAAGGAAAAAGCGGCGGGCTTGTCGGAAGTTGTTGGTGCGGATGGCGAGGCGACTGTAGCGCGGCCCCGACATTCCACCCTGTTATAAGCGAGGATTTTGGGGTTGAACTGCCAAAGGTTCGCGTCGTGGTCGGTGTGGCGGCCACGTTTTTCGGTCCGTCCGCTATGGTTGGGCGGGGTTGGCGGTGGGCGCGGTTTCCGGTCCGACATGGAGGGCTTTGATGATTTTCTGATCACGGAGGTAAAGGGTGGAACCGACCAGGGTGGGGATGGTCCAGGCGCGGGGGGTGAGCATTTCCCAGCGGGCGTGGATGGTGAGCTTGTCGGGGTCGGGTGTGGCGATGGCGAGGTCGCCGTCTTCATCGAGGATTATGAGTTTGCCGTCGGCGTAAAGGACTTTGGCGGTGGCGAAGCCGCGCTGCCGCCAGGGGAGTTCGCCGGTTTGCGCGTTGGCACAGAAGAGGAAGCCGGGGCCGGTGATGCCGGATGAGCCGTAGAGGAAGTCGCCGACGCGGACGGTGGTGGGATGGAAGGTGCGGATTTTTCGGCTGGTCCAGGTTTCGGTGAAGTTAATTTTGTCGGCGTCGCGGGTGAGGCGGAGGGTGCGAGCGTCGCGCTTAGGTGAGGAGAAGAAGAGGAAGCCGTCGTTGCCATAGGCAGGCATGGCGATGTTTTCGAAGGCCTGGTCGTCGTGTTCGTGAGCGCATTGCCAATGGAGGTCGCCGGATTTTGGATCGAGCCCGATGATGGCGTCATTCATGACGCAGACGAGATGATCGAGACCGTCTACTTTGATGACGCGCGGGGTGGAGTAGCCGTTGGTGAAAGTGTGTCTCTTCCAGCGCGTTGCGCCGTCGTGTGGATTGAGCGCGACGACCGCGCTATCGGTTCCGCCGAGGAGCACGATGAGTGAGTCGCCGTAGATGATCGGGCTGGAGGAATAACCGTAGGCGACTTTGGTGGCGTCGAAGTCCTTCCAAAGGTCGCGCTGCCAGAGGACTTTTCCCGATTCCGCGTCGAAGGCGTGCATGAGGCCGGCGAAACCAATGGTGTAGACGACGCCGTTGTGGATGAGCGGGGTGGCGCGGGGGCCTTTGCCGAAATCGGCGTAGATTTTTTCGGGGAGGGTGGTGTCATAACGGTGCTCCCAGAGGATGTCGCCGTTTTTCGCATTGAGGCAAAGGACGGCCTCGCGTTCGTCAGAGCGGTGCTGGGTGTAGAGTTTGCCATCGACGACGGAGATGGCGGAGT
>CAZKIN010000262.1:0-5567 GCA_964552515.1 uncultured Phycisphaeraceae bacterium | reverse complement strand
GATCTTTCTCCAACGCGCGGAGGCCGGATTGCGCTTGCGCCCAGCGCTGCGCTTCAATATCCAGCCCGGCCAGTTCCAGCCGCGCACGCCGACCAATTTCCGCGTCCCCATCTTCCTCCGCAATCTGGCGATACGCCTCCGCCGCCTTTTCGGATTGCTTAAGTTCACGCAAACTCCACGCCGTTTCAAAGCGCAGCGCGGACCGCAACCCGCCATCCAATTCCCCCCACGACTGTGCATTCATCTTGCCAAGTTCGGCCACTGCCTCCACGTGCTTCTTCTGCCGCGACAGCGCAATTGCCATTTTCGCCCGCGCCGCTGACTCTTGCCTGGCATCCGGCGAAAGCAAATATTGTACGAAGAGTTTTTCCGCCGCCGCGTAATCACCCGCCGCGAGCAATGCCTCACCTTCTCGATAAGTCAGATCAATGTCACCGCTCGATCCGTCCGACGCTCTCCGCAGCTCCCGAAATCCCCCCGCCGCCGCCGCAAAATCGCCGGTTCGCACCGCCAGTTCCGCCAGTTGCTGCTTCGCCGGAACATGAAACGCGGAGTCGGGTCGCTTAAGCACCTTTTCAAATGCGACGCGTGCCTCTGCCCACTGCGACTGCGCCGCGTAGCACTGACCCATCTCAAACATCGCCTGATCCGCAAACTGGCCCGCGGCAAACGCTTCCACCAGACGCTGATAGTGCCCGATAGCCGTCACATACTCGCCCATCCGCTGCCGCGCCACACCTAACTTCAGCAGCACCTCGTCCAACCGCGAACTATTCGCCCGGGAGGAAACAAACTCGTCGAGCAGCGCCGCCGCCCGACTCCACTGCTTCTCCTGCAAATACACATCCGCCAGCAGCAGCACGGCCGCAGGTCGCTCCACCGAATCCCGCTTCGACTCTACGAATTGTTCCAACGCCGGACGCGCCTCTTCTATCTTGCCGAGTCGATACGCCGCAATCGCCAGCCGCAACTCCGCCGCCTCCGCCTTCGCGCCGGTCGGATACGACGACACATACCTGCGAAATCCGGTTGCGGCCTCCTCGAACTGCTCATCCAGAAATGCACAATCCGCCGCGAGAAACAACATATCCCCCGCCCGCGCGTGATCGGGAAATCGCTCCATCAACTCCCGCGCTGATTTCGCCGCCGCCTGGCGATCCAGCAGTTGATATTCCGCGACCGCACTTAGCGCCAGCGCATCCCCGGCCAGCCGATGTTCCCCATGTGCCGCGAGAAACGCGTTGGCTGCCCGCACCACCTCGGCATGCTTTTCTGCCCGGCTCAGTGCCACCGCCATGTCATACATGGCCTCCGGCGCGGACGCACTATCACCCGCCCCCGCCATCGCAAACAGTTCCGCCGCAACTTGATCGTGCCCTAATCGCAGATGGCACTTGGCCACCCAGTACGCGCTTTCCCGCGCGATTTCTCCATCTCCGTTGGCCAGGGCCTCAAACTCGGTCAGCGCATCGGTGAAGCGCTCTTGGGCAAATCGCACCCGCGCCCGCTGCAACCGCAGCGCTGCACTCTTCCCTACATTCGGCGACACCTCACCCGCACGTTGCAGCGCCACATCCGCCTTGTCCGCGTCTCCATTCGCCAACTCCGCCGCCGCCAGTCCGAGCAGCGCCTCCGCCTTGATCTCTCCACTCGCTGCTTCCTCTGCAAGCCGTCGAAATGCGTCGGCCGCACTGCCTCCGTCCGCCCGCAATTGCAATTGCGCGGACAGCAACCGCGCCTGGTCCCGCAGCGGTGACTGTGGAAAGTCACGAACCAGCGCCGCCAGACGCTCCCGCGCAAGTTCACTCTGTTCCGACTGCACCGCCGCCAGCGCCGCAAACCATTCCACCCGATCACGCCACGCACTATCCGCCGCGCGCGTCGCAAACTCATCGCGAACCTTAAACGCCTCTCGATACTCGCCCGTACGAAACAACGCCTCTACCGCACCGGCGCTCGCGGCTTCCCAGCGCGGCCCCTCCTTCGCCGCAGCCCGCGCCCTTTCCAATGCGCCTGCCGCATCGTCCCACTTCTCCACCGCGAGCAAACTCTGGCCCAGCAGAACCAGCACGTCGCTTTCACGATCCGCCGGCGGATGCTCAGCGATCGGCCGCAGTGCATCCACCGCCTCCGCGTACTTCTCCAGCCGATACAGGCATAACCCCAGCCCATACCGCGCCTCACCCGCCTTGGCATGGTCACCATGCGCCGCCAGAAATGCGCGGTATTCCTCCGCCGCCAGGTCGAACATCTCCCGTTGTGCCAGACCATTGGCACTGTAGAAGGACCGCAGAACGGAAGAATCCTCCCGTGCATCCGTGCCGGTCGTCTTCGGCGCGGCCGCAGCCTTACGCTCGACCTTCGGCCTGCCCGGTTCCGGCTCCGACTTCGGCAGCGGCGCTGCGATTGCCGCTGACGCCGCGAATGCGCTCAACATCCATCCCATTCGCCTGTGCATCGCTCGACCCTCCACGCGCGAATCCGGCGCGCACCTTCCGCCATGGGGTGACCAAACTCGTTCACCCGGCATCACTCAGTGGTTATTTGCAAAATGGCCGGCCTTCCCTGGCCCGCGAAAGTCCTTAAAGTGCCGCGCCGCAGTCACTCATTACCACTGCGGCGCGGATGATCTCAAGCCTGTTTCTACCCTTCGTCAATCGTTTCGTCTTCCACATCCTCGACATCCTCTTCCTCAACCGTCGAACGCAGGGCGTCCGCCGCTTCCTGCAGCGCTTCCGCCTGCTGATACAACGACTCGGCCGCGCCCTGCAGATCGCCCTGCTGCGCCACGATCGCCTGTGCCTCTTCCCGCAACAGTTCCGCACGCAGCCGCATATCCTCGGTCGCCGCAACGTGCGCCACTTCCGCCTGCCCGGCATCGGCCATTTCCGCCGCCGCTTGTTCGCCGATCATCTCCCGTTCGGCTTCCAGCGCCTCGGCATGGGCTTCCATTTCGCTGCTCCGCGCATCCAGTCCCTGCGCCTCGCCGTCGATCATCCGCCCCTGCTCTTCCAACTGCTCGGCCTGTTCCAGCAGCGTCTGCACCTGCTCTTCGATCGACGAACGAACATCCTCACCCGTCGACAGCGCCGCCCGCACATCAATCGACGCCAGCAACTCGATCAATTCGTTGATCTTGCTGACATCGATGACCTCGCTGATCCGCGCCACGCTCTCCTCCATCGCCTGCGCGGACTCCAATTCCTCAATTTCCGCCGCTTCGCCATCGGCGCGCTTCTCGCGCTTTTGCTTCCAGTTCTTCCGCTGCTCGTTCGTACGCTCGCGCAAACGCTGCTGCGATTCCTCCAACCGGCGCACGCCCGTCCGCGCCTTCTCCTGCGCTTCACGAATCGCCTGCGACAGTTTCATTTCCATTTCCCGGCACTTTTCCGGGTTGCCGCCGCACGGCCCGCCATGCATGCCCGCTCTCGGCGCACGCGGCGCCCGGGGCGCACGCGGTTCACGAGCCATCCGCGGCGCACGCGGCGCCGTCGGCGCTTCCATCGTCGCCTCGCCATGCGCTTCGCCATGTCCCTCGCCATGCGCTTCGCGCACGCCTGCGCCCGGATCAATCATTTCAATGAACGCGCCAAACACCGACTGCTCCAGCGAACTGCCGTGCAGCTTGATCACTTCGCGTCCCGGCTCCACCAGGATCGGAACATCCGATCGCACCATCAGGGAATTCAAATCTTCCAGCTTCCCCGGTGACACTCGATAGGCACGAACCTGCTTCTTGTCGCTGATCAGGTCTACGAACCCCTTGAAAATCGCGTGATTGCGCTCCGATGCCTGCACTTCAATGCGCCCTTCCAGCGGACGCACCCGGATCGGCACATCCGATCGCACCATCAGCTTCGTCACTGCGTCCAGCTTCCCGTCCGGCAACTGATACGCCCGAACCACGATCGGACCCTCTTCCGCACGAATACTTCCCGACACCCAAGCGCCACCATCCGGCGCCGGAGTTCCCGGCGGCACCGGCATGTTCCATCCACCATCCGGCGGGGCCGGCACAACCATCGCCGACGGCGCGGGACCGCGGCGCCGCTTCATCTTCGGCGCATCTTCATCGTCATCATCATCACCGCGCATGTCGCCGAGGCGTTCCAATTGCTCGGACAACCGGTCCAGATTCGCCTCCAGCTTTTCCAGGCGTTCTTCCAATTCTCCGCCCTGCTTGTTCTTGCCTTCGCCATGGTCGCCGGCCAATGCAACCACGCCCGCTACCGCCGGACCGCCATGCGCAACATGACCTGCATGAACAACTCCTCCGCCTTGCGCCGCATGACCCGCGTGCTCAACTTTTCCAGCCTGCGCGCACGCGCCCTTGCTACATCCCTTCGCGCACTTGCCACCGCAGCCCGCGCCGGCCGCCTTCACCGTACCGCATCCTCCGCTGGTCGCGCTCGCCTGCCCATGCGCTTTGCCTTCCGGGCAGGACTGGGCCGGCGCCGCCAGCCAACCCGCCGCAGCGAGCGCCAGCGCCATCATCATTCCCGCGCCCGAAAGACGCGGCTTCGCATTTTCCGTCATCACCATTCTAATTCTCCTGGCAAATCGTTCCGCTCGCCCGGATACAACGCCAATTCCCCCGATGGGAGCGGCGTTTGCCTTACTCTGTACAAATTGCGTGGTCCGCAGCAGCGCCTCCGCATAGGCCCGACGCCCCTGCGGCAACAGCCATGTCACCCACGCGTCACAACTATTCTCCGCTTCCTCGCTCACCTTCCGGCGCACCCACCACACCACCGGATGCCACCAGTAAATACACCCCGCCACCTGATCCACCCACAACATCCAATGGTCGCGCCGCTTCAGATGTGCCAGCTCGTGGCACAACACCGCGCGCCGACCGTCCGCGTCCAGTTGTTCCCACAGCGACACCGGCAGCAGCAGCCGCACGCCCCGCCCGCACCACACCATCGGTGACACGTTGGCGTCAACCATCAGCGTCTGCGGCAACCGCCGAATCCCCAGCGCCCCCGCCACCTCCTGCACTTCCGTCATCACCGACGGCGGCGCGGCAAACGTCCGCCGCAAAAGCGACCGGCACCGCAATATCCGTATCAACTTCCCAGCCAGCAGGAGCGCAATGCCCAGCACCCACACTTCCACCGGTACCGGCGGCAGCGCGGCCATCACCCCCGCCGAAAGCACCGCCATCTCCCCGTACCAGCTCCGGGCAATCAACCAGAACGAAGCGACCTTCTCTACAATCATGCCCGGCAGCGCTACCGAGCCCGTGTCATATAGTTCCGCGTCCAGAGCGGCCGGGCTCCACGTACCCGTGGCGAATTCGTCGTGCCCTTCAAAATTCGGGATGGACAATTCAACTCGTCGTTGCGGCGGCTTCACGTCATTCGCGCTTCTCGCGATTCTTCCGTGAATCCGGTTAGTCTCAGGTGCACTCGTCGACCGAAATCGGTTCACACCATTCAGACTGGCTGGTGGAAATGAATTCCCCTTCGTGGCACCGGGGCGTACATTCGCGGGCACGAATGAATCCGCTCGCCGCTCGGCCAGTTTCGCATATTCCTTCTCGGCCTTTCGCGCCTCCGCCGCCA
>CAZKIN010000261.1:3150-5620 GCA_964552515.1 uncultured Phycisphaeraceae bacterium | reverse complement strand
GACATATCCTCCCCGCCGCCGGAAACGCTTATGCTGTCCCGATCAACGTCCGTACTGGTCGGAAAGTAAACATCCACGTCTATCGGATCATCCGGCGACGAAAACCCGACATTGACCTGCACTCTTCCCCCCAGCGTGCCGCTCGTCTGAAGGGTGAAGTTGGCCAGCTGCTGCCAAAAGGCCAGATTAAAATCCGACGGATTGCACGGCGGCGGATCGGGGAATTCACTCTGCGTAACCTCAACCGAATCAATGCTCCGCGCTTCGCCCGAAAGATCATCACACGACGATTCGAACAACTCCGTGGTGATCGTCACTACCGTCCCATCCACCAGGTCGGCCTCATGAATCACGTAATGAATCTCGGTGTCCGTCGTGATGATCTCATCGTTCGTCGTGCCACCACAACTGTATTGATCCACCGGAACAATGCACCCCGGCCCGCTCAGCCGATAGCGCAGGCAATACTCCTCCGGCGCGCCGTCGAGCTCCGCCTGAACTTCTGTCCAATTGAATGTCGGATCGACCGTCTCATCTATAACCCGCAGATTGAGTTTGGAATTCTGGTACTGGATGTCCCACAGATCGAGCATTTCCGCGCCCTGATGACTGGCCACTACGCCCGGCACGTTCGTTAACTTGATCGCCTTGGCATGGGCGTGGAGATAAACGTCCCCCTCGTAAAACGCCGCAAGGATTTCATCCGTCGAATAGCTCGTACCGGCGCTGAGCCACCCGTTGAGTCGCGAATCAAAACTCTCCCGCGCGGTGAGCGTGTTCCCCATCGCCGTTATGATGGCCCGTACCGCGGTATCCCACTGCCCGGCGTCGATCATCGCCCGCAAATCGAGAACAACAGGCTCGATCTCCGTGATAAAATCGTCGGCTTCCTGGGACGTGAGGTTAGCGCCCAACGGAAACCCCGTAGGGAACAGAATGCTGGCCATCGCCGGCAGAAACGCGTTCTTCACGAAACCCAGCTCGGGAAGCCGCTGACTCTCCTCCAACCATTCCTGTTTGTCGGGATTCTCCGACTGTGTCCACCAGTCGGGAATCGTCACGTCATCGGGAATATGCCCACCGGCGATCACCGCTTGATAGTGGACCACCAGTTGATCGTCCTCGGCTTCCAGCGTTTCCATAGCGGAGGCTGTAATCTCCCCATCGCCCAGAATCAGGTGGTCAAGGTCGCCAAACCAGTATTCGAGCCAATCGAGATACTGTGCCACGTTGACTGCAAACATCGCGGGCAGGGGTCCAGAACCGACCAGCTCCGGCGGGTCCAGCGGAATGGACACGTCATTCGTTTCATAGCCCGTGCGATACAGGTAATACATGGCATTGCGATACGCTGAATTGGTCAGCCTCAGCGTTGGCGCTTCATCCGAGTGCACCAGAATTCCGCTGCGCCGCTCGGCAGGATCAATCTCCACAAAACCCTGGCTGCGCACCGCCTGGGAAGCGACAGCCTTGGCCGATTGCGGCGCACTGGCGAGCGCTTCATCCAGGGCCGTCACAATCGGCGACGCCGGATCCGTGAATGTCCCCCGGTCGGCCACATACGCCTCTTCAATCGCGGTGGTCAGCTTCGCCGTCTCCGGATGATCCGGCAGCGCTTCCAATAGCGCGGTGCTCAATTCCTCCGGCAGCGACGGTCCGCCCAAGGCAAAATACAGAAGCACGATGGCCGTCGACTTCGCATTGAGGAAGTTTTCAAAAGGTGTTCGAACGTTGAGCAACCCGGCAAACGCCACGCGGCCCTGCTCGTCAATCAGCCAGACCGGGTTGACGTCACTGGCATGGGTGAACACCGCAAAGGAACCGTCCGGACCGACGCGCCTTTCGCTTCGCAAGCTGACAACTGTGTAGTCCGACAGCGCGCTCCCGGAACCGGCCGGCAATTGGACAAATCCAAAAACATTCTGCCCCCCGCCGCCGTCATCCGGCGGCTCTATGATGGTCCCACCACCACCGCCTCCTCCTCCGCCACCCCCACCACCCGCAGGCGGCGCGCAACTCACCATCGAAACCAGGCCAACCAGGAGGACGCCCCGCACCAACCATTTCACCACACCCGTCATCTCGAAATCCCCCCAAATAAAGGGTCCCATCAGCCACTCGAAATCCAGCGGGAAGTACCCCGCTCAGATCGCCTCGTTCGACTATAACGTCGTACCACAACCGGCCAAGTTACATTCATCCCGTCATAAACGGAACCAGTCCGGCCGCCGCGTATCGCGGTTCATTTCCGTAGGCGCGTTCCCGCCAAAACCTGAAACTTCTTCATTACCCCTGCCGGTTGGTTAAATCGCCCCCTCCACCGCTCCGTACGTTACAATTCCTTCATGCCCGACTCCGCAGAAGTCATCCCCATCCCTCCGCGCTTCCGCTGGCTCAAGCGTCTCTCCATCGCCGCGGCCACCCTCCTCCTCGCCTTGATCGCCCTCCGTATTACATGGGGCCAGGTCGC
>CAZKIN010000261.1:1368-3050 GCA_964552515.1 uncultured Phycisphaeraceae bacterium | reverse complement strand
CGGCCACCCTCCTCCTCGCCTTGATCGCCCTCCGTATTACATGGGGCCAGGTCGCCCACGCCCGCCTCCAGCGCGAGATCGACCGCCATCGCGCCACCGGCCAACCCGTCACTCTCGAAGAATTCAACGACCAGCTCGCCGCCATCCCGCCCGACGACAACGCGGCCCTGCTCTACGAACAAGCCATGGACCTCCTCGTCATCACCGCCGCCGACGGCGCCAACTTCGACACTTTCCTGTATGACGACGAAACGCCCGCCCCCTTCATCACCCGCGCGTCCGCCGCCGCCGAACTCTTCACCAAAAACGCCCCCGTCCGCGACCTCATCCGCAAAGCCCGCGATCGCACCGCCGTCGCCTGGAGCGGCGGTCTCAACCCCAACTCTTGGATGAACCTCGGCCAGAAGCGCCATCTCGCCAAGAGCCTCGCCTTCGCCGCCCGGCACCACTTCCACACTGGCAACCACGAACAGGCCGTCGAAACCTTGATCGACTTCCACCACTTCAACGCCGCCGTCACCGCTCATCCCACCGTCATCGCTTCACTTACTGCTTGGGCCTGCGACGCATTGGCCTACGATTTGATCACCACACATGCCGCTGCGCTGTCACTCACCTCCGATCCCGCACCTTCATCGAACTACTGCCCCGCCGGCCGCATCCAAGTCAATCGCCTGATCAAGTTGTATTTGGACGAAGATCCCGCGCGGCAACTGGCCGCCCGCGGTCGACGCGGAAACGCCGCAGAGCTGATGCATCAGTTCGTAACCGCGGGCGCGGCCCTCGGCGCGTTCGGTATCGCTGTCCCGCCGCAGTCAGTTCAAACTCTCTCCCACCTCTTGGATTACACCACCATGCCCGGCCTCACCATCGACGCGCTGGCCTATTTCCAGAATGAATATCGCATGGCTGAGATCCTCGGCGAACCGGATTGGCCCCGCGCTGCGCCGCGCCTAACGGACATGAACCCCGAACCCAACCTGCTCGACACCATCGCCTTTCCCATGACCCGCTCACCCTGCTGTGCGCCTGCCGAAATGAACCACACCGGTGCGCGGGCGTTCTTCCAACACCTCGCCTACCGCCGCATGGCCGCCATCGCGCTGGCCATCCGACTCTACGAAATCGACCACTGCCGCCGACCCGTCGAACTCGCCGCCCTCGTCCCTGACTACCTCCCCGCCCTGCCGGGCGATCCCTTCGCAACGACTGGCACATCCTTCCAATTCGCCTATGAATTCCCTTACGACCAGGCACGTGCGTACCTCTATACCGTCGGTGCTAACGGCCTCGACAACGGCGGCGTCCCCCAAAACCCTTGGCAAAACCGCTCCGTCGATGACGTGCCCCTCTTCCTCGACCCCGAACCGCTCTTCATTCCCCCCGTGCCCCTGCCGACCAAATAGAAAAACTGCCATTCTCGTGGCACCGAGTGTCAATCGGTGTCATGGCCACCGCTCCTCGCTCGTAACCACCACTTCCTTCACCTGCTATTTATAGTTCCGGGCGGGTCGTATTCGCTTCGTTATATGCCTGTCACTGCACCGCTACTGCATCGTGCATGCTTTCCGTAATTCGTAATTCGAAATTCTACTCTGTGCCCTCAGTGTCTCTGTGGTGCACTTTCCCTCACCCCGTCAAACTCCGCACCGCCACCAGCACATAGAGCACCATCGCCGGAA
>CAZKIN010000261.1:0-1268 GCA_964552515.1 uncultured Phycisphaeraceae bacterium | reverse complement strand
CCTCACCCCGTCAAACTCCGCACCGCCACCAGCACATAGAGCACCATCGCCGGAATCACGGCCACACATACGACACCCAGCGCCATCCAAATCACCGGCAGCGCCACCGCCATCACCCACCACCGCACCTTCTCGTGCGGCATCGTCTTCCGCCCCAGGACAAGCAATTGCCCCCACATCCCACCAAACGTAATCACCGCACCCACCCCCGCCAGCATATGCAAAAAGAGTCCCGTCTCCAGTCGCGGCTCGAAGTCGAACCCAAGCGCCACCGCTGTCGACAGCGCGGCAAACACTACCGGCACCCACGCCAGCAGAGCGGTCATGTAATAGCTCATCGCCACCGCATTATTCTGCAGCCGCACCGGCACCGACTTCGGATGAAAAAAATAACTCTGCACCCCCGTCGCCGCGAAAAGAAACAACAGGTACCCGATATGCACCAGCACCGCCGGCCAGTATGCGCCGTAGGCGAGCCCCAACGCAGTTGGCTTTTTCGAGAAGTAGCTTGGATTGTGCGGTTCAAATGCCCAAGCGCTATTCACACCTGCGTCTAGCGGCGCCATCACATACAAGTACACCGTCGCCACCAGCAGCGGCAGGTACGCATGGAGCACCACCCAATATTGAAACCGCCGCGCGTCGCGATATTCCACCACCTGCCCGAACTTGTTGAGAAACTTCCGCTCCCGAAATGTCACCAGCCAGACCGTCGCCCAGAACGCGCTCACCCGCCCGCGCGCCTTCCGCACCGTCCACGGAATCACCGGCAGCCCCGCGCGCAGCTCCGTCAGGTCATGCCCGCACTCCGGACAGCGCTCTCCCGCCGACCCGCGCAGGTCATAACTGCACGCCGGACAATACAACGGCTCCAGCAACACATCGCTCATATCTTCATGCTACCGCAAATCATCGACAGCCCCTAAACATAGCACCCCATGAATACTGGTCGAGGTTGGTACTTCCCTTACCGAGCCGCCCCCGTGAGGAAGCGGTGGGTTCCTATCCAAGAAAGAGTTCACCTGACTTAAGCTGGAGCAAGACCGAACAAGACAGTGTCATTCGCGACCTCTCGCGCGAAGACCTTGCCATGCTCCTCTCCTGATCGCCGACGCATCGGTGTTCCGCGCCGCGAACCTGCGCCGATGCCAAGCTGTCTCTTATTTGACATAATGCGCACTTGCCGCATGGCCGTCGCGCCGAGAGTGTCTCATTACAGTCAGTCAGAATTCGTTTATCGGACGTTGTGATATCCCGAATTCAGGGGG
>CAZKIN010000260.1:0-5660 GCA_964552515.1 uncultured Phycisphaeraceae bacterium | reverse complement strand
CCCACGGACAACGGAATCGCATCAATGTTCGGCAGCGTCGCGGAGTTGCCCATCGACCGGCCGGCCGCCGCCAGCCCATCGTTGATCGAATCCTGCACCATCTCCCGGATGTCCGCGTTGTCGCGGATCGTATTGTTGACCAGCGTGCGGGCGAATGAGTTCACCGTGCCGCTGCCCTGCAGGCCGAAGAACTGGTTGATGCCGACTGACACAAAATTGGCAATGGCCACCAGGCCCGCCGAGTCGGTGAAAGTGACGGACCCGACGGTCGGCGTGAACTGCTCAAGGTTGGTGACGCTGAGCGTATTGCCGGAGCGCGACACCGTGGCACGAACCGCAAGGTCTAAACCGTCCATGCCGATGGCGAAATCGTCCTGGATCGTAAAGAAGGCCACGACATTATCCACCAGATCGGCCGGGATGAAGTTGGGAAGCTGTGCCACGAGGTTGACCCGGACCCGCATCACGGTGTCGAGCGCCGCTCCCGGCACGTCAATCGCACCCTGCACGCGGCCATTCGGCGCGGTCGCGGTGAGGAACGACGCGGTCAGTGTGTCCTCATCCATCGGCAGGTCAATACTGACGCTGCGCAGATGTGAACGTACCCTGACACCAAGGCAGATGCGCCCCAAAGGATCAAAAAACGGCCCGAACACGTCACCAAAGTCCAGACACGCGGTCGCGTTGCGGTCGAGCAGGTTGACCTGCCCCATGTCCACGCTGCCGAAATTCTGCTGGTCCCACACAAAAGGAATGACCTCTTCGGCAATTGCGGACGCGCCGTTCAAACGCACGACCATCGGGTCGATTCCGCTCGCGGGCTGTCCCAGCGCCGCCGGTGCAGTCGCCAAAGAAACAACTGCCAACACCGCCACAATACCCTTGCTCATACCGTTCGCTTGCATGACCTGTCTCCTTGTCTTGAAGGTCCCATTTGCTCTCGCAGTTCACACGAACCGCATGGGGGGAGATTGGTCGGATGCCGGGCGTAACCTTTCGCGCGTCCAAAGAATCCGGTGCATTGAATGTGTCATTAAGATTAGAAGCGCAGGCGGAAAACCAACGATGCGCACCCCGGCTTCGCTTTTCTGCGTTTGCACAATGCGCAAAAAACGCGTGGACTTTTCTGCCCGATCTTCTTTTGTTCGCGATTTTTTTGTTGAATTCGGTGCGGCCGATAAGTAGGCTGCTCTTCCAGTCTCCTGTATCGCAGGGTCCTGTCGCGTCGGTGGGACCATCATCTCGAAAGCGGTCAGGCAGCGTCGGCGTCATTCCATGAAGGAGTTGCAGGTATGAGGAAGCAGCATGTCTGTGTAGCGGCACTGGCGGGAATCATGTTTGTTCCCAGCGTTTTTGCCGCGCCGGAAGTGGAAGTCATCCCCGTCAGCGGAGAACTGGAGGACGGCACGTTTCTGTTTGATGGAATGCTCTATCAGGATCAACAGGCATTCATTGACAGCGGCTCGCGCTGCGTGACGGAAGAGCAGGAATGGGACATCATGCTGGCGGTCGACGAGGAAATGACTCGTTTCCGCACCCGGCAGCAGAATACCGGCGGCGAGTTCGATCGTGCGGGCGGATCGGTCACGGTGCAAGTGTGGTGGCACGTCATTAACACCGGCAACAATGCAACCAACATTCCGCAATCGCAGATTGATGCCTCCATCACCGTGCTGAACAATGCCTACAGCGGTGCGACGGGCGGCTTCAACACGCCGTTCCGATTTGTCCTTGCGGGCGTTACACGCACCACCAATTCGACCTGGCACAATATGTGCCCCGGTTCGAGCGCGGAATCAAGCGCCAAGAATGCACTTCGCGTGGGCAACGCGGCGACGTTGAACATTTATTCAGGCGGCGCGTGCGGATACCTCGGCTGGGCGACGTTCCCGTCGTCTTATGCCGGCGCGCCCAAGCTGGATGGTGTGGTGGTGCATTACGGGTCGGTGCCGGGCGGATCGGCCGCCCCGTACAATCTTGGTGACACCGCAACACACGAAGTCGGTCACTGGCTGGGCCTGTATCACACGTTCCAGGGCGGTTGTAACGGCAACGGCGACCTGGTGAGCGACACGCCGGCCGAGAAGTCAGCAGCGTTCGGCTGTCCGACCGGCCGGGATTCCTGCCGCAACAAGGCGGGTCTGGACCCCATCACCAACTTCATGGATTACACCGACGACTCCTGCATGTTCCTGTTCACTTCCGGACAATCGGCGCGCATGGACGCCTTGAGCTTGCAGTACCGCGGGTTGTAATCGCAACTTGTAGACGGACTTGGAAAGGGATTCATCAACCGGCCGGACGACAAGCGTTGTCCGGCCGGTTGTCTATTGGATGCCAATTAATCGTCACTTTCCAATACAGAATCGCGCAAAGACCTGACCCAACAGGTCCTCGGTGGTCACTTCGCCCGTCACCGCGCCAAGTGCATCAAGAGCTTCGCGGAGTTCGAAAGCCAGCAGGTCGGCGCAGGCGTTGATGTCGGATGAAGATTCAATGAGGAGTCGGCCGCGCGCAACCGCATCCGCCGCCAGCTGCACGGCCGCGCGCTGTCGTTCGGTAAGGAGGTTGTCGCCGCTACGCGAACTTTCCCGCGCCTGTAACTTCGCGGTGATGGCATGGCGCAAGTCTTCGATCCCTACGCCGGTTTGTGCGCTGATGGGAAGAACGGGATGGGGCTGCGATTTGCGAAGCTGTTCGATTCGCGCTAACGCATCGCGGCTTTCGAGCAGATCTATCTTGTTCGCGACGAGGAGCGTCGGTCCTGCAACGATCGAATCGAATTCGCGCAGGAAGTCGTTCGTTGCATCGGAAGCAAGGTCAATGACCACGCAGATCAAATCAACGTGCGCGGCTTGTGCCAGCGCGGCGGCGCGCGCGTGGACAAGGACCTCATCGGGCGCGGCGTCGATGCCCGCACTGTCGAGGAGGATCGCTTCGCCGCGGTCCAGCGAAATCGGAACGGACAGAATGTCGCGGGTGGTTCCCGCCACGGCAGCGCATATTGCGCGGTTGGCGCCGCTGAGCCGATTGAGCAGGGAACTTTTTCCGGCGTTGGGCGGACCGAGCAGCAGGATGCGGGGCAGGACATCGAGTGCCTCGGTGGTGACACCACCGGAAAGCCAATGCGCGAACCGGGCGTCCATGTCGACGAGACGGTGCGCCGCATCCGCCGTGGTGATGAATTCGATCGGCTCTTCAACGAAGTCGATGCCCGCTTCGACCAGGGCGAGCATTTCCGCCAGGTTGTCGCGGATGGCGGACGCCTCGATGGCGAGTCGGCCCACCTGCAAGCGCCGCGCGGCGCGCAGCTGTGCGTCGCTCTGCGCGTGGATGATGGCCGCCACGGATTCCGCCTGCGCAAGGTTCAGCGCGCCGTGGAGAAATGCCCGCGCGGTGAACTCGCCGGGGGCGGCCGGTGTCGCGCCAAGTCCGGCCAGTTGACTGCGCAGCATGTCGAGAACGACGGGATTGCCTACCGTGTGGATTTCCACCATATCTTCGCGGGTGTAACTGTGCGGTGTGCGAAAAATGTAGATGGTCGCGGGAAGAGAGAAGCCATCGCTGAGTTGCCATTCACCGGCAATGCGGCGCGATCCGGAAATATCGGTCAATCGACGACAATCGGTTGTGCATGCGATTTCCGCAGCGATGGGTATCGCACGGGGCCCGGAGAGACGCACGATGCCGATGGGAGAGTATCCCGGCGGCGACGCAATGGCGACAATGGTTTCATCCAGGCGATCGAGCACGGCCATTCATCCAGGAACCCACGGTTTAGCAACCGTCACATTCACCGCTATGATACCGCCGCATGCCGCGATGGGCGCGTGGAAACGCCGATTCGTCTCGTCGCTCCTCGTGGCAACGATAAGTAAGGAAGTAGAACGTGAGTATTCTGGCCATCCTGCTTCCGGCGCTGCTGATCTATGCCGTTGCGCATCGATTCTATGCGCCGCGGCTGGCCCGGGCGTTTGGTGAAGATGACAGTCGGATGACGCCGGCTCTGGCGGTGAACGACGGCGTAGATTTCGTGCCCACGCGGCCGCATGTGCTTTTTGCGCATCATTTTTCCGCGATCGCGGCGGCGGGTCCTATTGTCGGGCCGACGCTGGCACTGCTGTATGGCTACGGTCCGGCATTTCTGTGGATCATCATCGGCGCGGTGTTCATCGGCGCGGTGCATGACTACGCCTGCCTGTTTGTTTCGATTCGCGAGGGCGGACGAAGTATCGCAGAGATTGCGCGCAAGACCGTCGGCCCGACGGCGTTTCTGCTTCTAGCGCTGTTCATCATCTTCAATCTGGCGGTGGTCAATGCGGTGTTCATTCACCTGACCGCCGTGTCGCTGACATCGCTGCGCACGCCGGCGGAACTGGGTTTGCCTGCGGATCAGACGATTTTTCGAACCATCATGCAGGATGGCCAGGAAGTGGCGGTGGTTGGAGGCATTGCATCGTCTTCGGCGATCGCGCTGACGGTGATCGCGCCGATCCTGGGATTCTTCGTGATAAAGCGAACCATGCGCAACCGGTATGCCTATCCGCTCGCGACGCTGCTGTGTCTGGGATCGGTTCTGGTTGGCTTCGCGCTTCCGGTGGCGATTCCGACGCTGGAGTTCGGGGCGTTTCGGATCGACCCGACAAATGCCTGGGTGATTTTGATTTCGCTCTATGTGCTCTTTGCGGCGGCGGTTCCGGTGTGGCTCATATTGCAGCCACGCGAGTTTGTGTCCGTGCAGTTTTTGTATATGGGCATTGCGCTGCTGGTGGCGGCGCTGATCGGCGCGGGGCTGAAAGGTGTGCCGCTGCAAGCACCGGGGACAAACATTGAGGCCGGCGAGCACAGCATGGGGGCGCTGTGGCCGACGCTGTTTGTCACCATCGCGTGCGGAGCGGTCTCGGGATTTCACGGGCTGGTGGCGTCGGGCACGACATCGAAACAGGTCACGCGGGAATCGCACGCGCGGCACGTCGGTTACCTTGGCATGCTGGGTGAATCGGCGCTGGCACTGTGTGTGACGCTCACCGTCGGGGCGGGAATGCTGTTCAGCGATTACCTGCCGCTGGTCGTGCGCCCGGAAGATGCGGGGCCGGATTGGAAAGCCAATCCGGTGCTTGCATTTTCGGTCGGTGTGGCGGGGATTTGTGAAATGGGGCTGGGCATTCCGCGCTGGCTGGGACTCGTTTTCGGGCTGTTGATGGTGGAGGGCTTTGTGCTCGACACGCTGGATGTGGCCATCCGGCTAAACCGATATTTGCTCGAAGAAGTGTGGGCGATGCTCTTCAAACGCGTGCCGCGGATTCTGAAAAACTATTGGACAAATTCGGGCATTGCGGTGGGGCTGATGCTGGTTTTTGCGTTCGGGAATACGGCGCATCTGCTGTGGCCGATCTTTGGGACGGGGAATCAACTGCTGGCGTCGTTGTCACTGATGACGATCGCGCTGTGGATGTACAAGCATGGTCGACCGGTGCGGTATGTGCTTATGCCGGCGGTGCTGGTGGCGGTGACGACGGTGGGAGCGCTGGTTTATCTGTTTACTCAGCGGTACATGCCGACGGGGAAGTACCTGCTGGCGGCGATGGCGGTGATATTCTTGGTGCTGGCGGCGGGGTATGGGGGGTTAGTGGTCAGGGCGGCGATGAGGGTGCGAAATG
>CAZKIN010000259.1:0-5688 GCA_964552515.1 uncultured Phycisphaeraceae bacterium | reverse complement strand
CAAACTGCAAAGCGCACGAACTCGACAACCTCTATGTCGTCGACGCGAGCTTTTTCCCGAGCAGCGGTGCCGTCAACCCCGCGCTGACCATCATGGCCAATGCCCTGCGCTTGGGCGACCATCTGTTGCAGCGCTTGTAGTGCCCGCTTGTAGAGATGGTCCAGGATTCCTTGCCCGTGCGCATAAAAAACTGCGTGCTTAGGATGCGACGGAACCGCCATTTGCAGGATGATGATATGCCCCGATCAAGCCCGATGAATCTGAAAGCATCTGTATTCGTTCTCACCTTATTTCTCGGCGTCACCGCCCACCGCAGCGCGGCCCAAAGTGCCGACGCTCCTCTGGTCCGAGCGGTAGGAACTATCGCCATCACCGTGGAGGATCTCGATCGTTCCGTAGCCTTTTTTCAAAATGTCCTGACCTTTGAACGGAGCGCCGAAAATGAATTCACCGGCGACACGTATGACCGGTTATACGGCGTGTTCGGCGTGCGCCTGCGGACGGTCGACCTGCGGCTCGGAGACGAACGCATCCAACTCCGCCAATTCCTCACTCCGCGTGGCCGCCCCATGCCCGATGATTCGCGAAGCAACGACCGCTGGTTTCAGCATATCGCCATCATTGTCAGTGACATGGAGAAGGCATTTGCACACTTGCGCGCACACAAAGTTGAATTCGCCTCCACTGGACCACAGACGCTCCCCACCTGGAACAGAAGCGCTGCGGGCATCAAAGCGTTCTACTTTCGTGACCCCGACGGCCATTTTCTGGAGGTTCTCGCCTTCCCACCGGACAAAGGCGCTGCCAAGTGGCATACGCCAACCGACCGCCTTTTCCTCGGTATAGACCATACCGCCATCGTCGTTAGCGATACCGATACAAGTTTGAGACTTTACCGTGACACTCTCGGATTGCAGGTAGTCGGCGAGAGCGAAAACTACGGCGTGGAACAGGACCATCTCAACCATGTCTTCGGCGCGCGCTTGCGCATCACCACGCTTCGCGCACAGGCCGGACCGGCTATTGAGTTCCTGGAATATATAACACCTCGCGACGGCCGACCCTATCCGGCCGATTCTCGCCCTACGGATATTTGGGAGTGGGCAATTCACCTACAAGTTGATGACGTCGCATCCGCTGCGAACAACCTGCGCCGCGCCGGAAGTTCCTGGGTGTCCTCTGGAGACCAATCGGCAACCGTGAGCGAAACCGGATACTCCCGGGCGCATCTAACCCGTGACCGCGATGGACATGCTCTGCTGATCCATCAGCCACGACACTGAACTTGCGCCGTGAACCCAGCCGACTGTACTTTGCGCAACTGAATGGTCGATGACGATTGACATGACCATGTACACTCTGAACCATGATGGCGATGGCTGAACTCATCCTTTCGATCACTGGCGTTTACGCAGTTTGCGGACTGCTCGTCGGATTGCCCTTTGTGCTGTTCGGCGCGGAGCGTATAGACCCTACGGTGCATGGCGCGCCGCGGATATTTCGGTTCATCATTCTGCCTGGTGCGGCCGCCCTGTGGCCAATTGTCCTCGTTAAATGGCTGAGTGCCCGAAAGAAAGGAACGGATTGACCCATGCGCCGCTCCCATCGCACCTGGCATCGACTCATCTGGCTGACATTGGCCCCAATCCTGACGGTCGGATTATTTGGCGCCATCCGACTTCGCAGTTCATTGCTGCAGGTGCATGATTCCGCTCCGGCGGCCGTTCGCTCTGCGGAGTTAGTTGCCCCATGAGCGTTACTTACTCCGTCATCCAATGGAACCGGCATAAGCGAGTCTACGACCTCGTCTTGCTGACCTGTATCTTTCTTTATCTGACGATGTTTGTCTTCGTCGCCCAACTTGGCTTCAATCGCGACCATGCGATCGGCGTTGAAATACTGGCGATACGCGCCTTGGGAAGCTGTGCCTTCCTGATGCTCCACGGCGTTCTGTGCATCGGACCACTCGCGCGGCTTGATCGCCGTTTCCTGCCTTTGCTTTACAACCGCCGCCATTTCGGCGTCGCCACGTTTATGGTTGCTTTAGTTCACGGAATACTGGTCACCGGATATTATCACGGCTTTGGAACCATCAATCCCTTACTTTCCCTGCTGTCTACCAATGCGAATTTTTTGTCCCTGCACGCTTTTCCGTTTCAACTACTCGGACTCGGCGCGCTGCTCATCCTCTTCCTGATGGCCGCAACCAGTCACGACTTTTGGAACCGCAACCTCGGGCCGTCCTTCTGGAAGGCGCTGCACATGCTCGTTTATCCTGGTTATGCGCTGGCGGTCATGCATGTGGCACTTGGAGCACTGCAATCGCAGCGCGGCTATTCCTTTGTCTTGCTCGTCCTTCTGGGTCCGGCTGTGGTCACTACGCTGCACCTGGTGACCGCCTTCCGCGAACGTGGCCGCGATTCGGGCAACAAATCACCATCTATTCCGCAAACCGAAACGTGGGTCGAAGTATGCGCCACTGACGACATTCCCGAACAGTGTGGCAAGACAGTCTGCATTCATGGCGGCGAGCGCATCGCGCTGTTTCGGTACGCCGGCAGGGTTTTCGCCATCACTAACGTCTGCGCACACCAGGGAGGACCGATCGGGGAGGGACGCATTATTGACGGCTGTGTGACCTGTCCCTGGCACGGCTGGCAGTATCGCCCCGAAAACGGTCAATCTCCGCCTCCATTCACGGAGAAGATCGCCACGTATCGCGTACGCATTCAAGGACGTCGGGTTTGCGTCGACCCGACTCCCCTTCCGCCCGGGACGGCGGTTGAACCAGCCGAGATCCCGGAGTTGAATCGTGATTGACTCCCATAAGCCACATACTGACCAAATGAATGAATTCTATGTCGGCTACTTGCGAATGCCGCCGGGGCTGGCTTTCTACGTGCGACTGTCCATTCCCCTTTTTCTCTGGCTCGCCATTGGCGTGGCGGCGATCGTCAGTCGTTCACAATCGGATCCGGGCGACGGAAGCTGGAACACCGACGAAGTCGTGACGCTCGAGGGGCTCATGATCGCCCACCCATATCCCATGATCCGCGTTCCCGGCAGCAAAATCACCCAACCTTTCGAGTCGGTCCTGATCGTCGAAACCGGCAAGCATGGGGCCAGTCGTGCGGCAACTTTCGATAACCGTATCGTGCGGGCCGTTGGGTGGAACATTTCGCGTGACAGCCGGCGCATGTTGGAGCTTGCTCCCGGCGATGACGCGCTGCAGGAAATCAGAGGCGCGGACCCCAGCCTGATCACCCGGCTTCAAGCTGCGACTCCTCTCGTGTTGGGCCGCACTGCGCTGCGCGGCGAAATTGTCGACGCCAAGTGCTTCCTTGGTGTCATGAAGCCAGGTCACGGAAGGACGCACAAGGAGTGCGCAACCTTGTGTATCCGTGGGGGCATTCCACCTTACTTCGTTACGCGCGATGCGACCGGCGCGCGGCAATACTATCTTCTCACCAATACTTCCGGCACAGACCTCGATCCCGGTTTTCTACCCTTCGTCGCCGATCCGGTCGAAATCAGTGGCGAAGTGGAGCAGCATGATGATCTCTTGCTTCTTCGTGCGAATCCCCGTGACATCCAAAGGCTGTGACGCGCCTGCCCATTTCCGCCTTTCTGATTTCACGTCTGCGGCGTATGTGTAACCTTTTTCCGCTCAGTGCGTCCAAGTCTCGGAAACCTAACAGCCAAGCGGAGAACAACCATGCAATTGTCCATTCGCCATTTATGTTTGACATTTCTCGTCGCCGCACCGGTACTGGCCGGCCCGGAGAAACTGGACTTGGCGTTTCGCGTCGGGGAAAAGCAGATACGTTTAAGTGATGCGCGCGGCGAATTCGCCGTGATTCATTATTTGCCGTTGCTTGATGCCGCCGGTTTGGCACATCTGGCCGAAGTTCAGCGCCGACGTGATACGCTGGCGGGAGTGCTGCATATTTTGCTCGTCGACGAGACGGAGACAGTCCGCGCGGAGTCCATGCTATTGAAAGACGGGGACACACGGCTGGCGCTGGCCGCTGATGTGGATGGGAAAATTCGTGATGTCCTGGCAATTCACGCCACACCGCAAGCCCTGCCGACAACCATTGTCGTTGACCCGGATAGAAGCGAGGTGTTTCGCCGCACCGGCAAGTCTGCAAACGACTACATGAACGCCGCGGATTTGTTCGCGCAACTCGATCGGCTGTCCACCTCGCGTGTGGCCAGTGAGTACAACCTGCGCGGCAGCGAACCGGCGATCAAGGGTTATGACTCGGTTGCGTACTTCGAGTCGAACCGTGCCACGATGGGGCAATCCGCACTCACCTCCCGGTATCGCGGAATCACGTATCAATTCTCCTCGGTTGAAAACCGCCGAAAATTTGCGGATTCTCCACGAAAATATGTACCGACTTACGGAGGTTGGTGCGCAACCGCCATGGCCGAGGGAGAAAAGGTGGACATCGATCCGGCTAACTTCAAGATTACGAACGGGCGACTGTTTCTGTTCTACAAGGGCTGGCTGGGCAACGCGCTTAACGATTGGGATAAGAACGAAATGGTGCTCATGCGCAAGGCCGACGAACAGTGGAGCAAGATCGCACCTGCCGATTCTGGTGCAAGCGTACCCTGACCAATTCATAAGTGCCACTGGCATGACATACAACTTTTGGAGAAATTGAACATGGAACCCTTGTCAAAACCTGCCGTAGTGACCAGCTGGGTGCTGCGACTGATGGTCGCGGGAATCCTGCTGCAAACCCTGTATTTCAAGTTCACCGCCGCGCCGGAGTCGGTGTATATTTTCAGCAAGCTTGGCCTTGAACCGTGGGGCCGGATCGGTAGCGGAATCGCCGAACTTGCGGCCGTAGTACTGCTGATCGTGCCAAGAACTGTCACGCTTGGTGCACTACTCTCCGCTGGCATCATTTCCGGGGCCATCGTAAGCCACCTGACCAAGCTGGGAATCGTCGTGCAGGACGACGGCGGACTGCTTTTTGCGCTGGCGGTTGTCGTGCTGGTGGGAAGCCTTTCCATACTCGCACTGCATCACTCGGCCCTGCTTGCTTTTTCCCGCGTTTTCCGCGGAAAATCATGTGCCTCCGCTCCCGCTGCTTGAGGAATCCGGGCACAGTCCGCAACGACTCCAGTCGCCGAGGATCAGTAGAGTTGTTCTCAGATGCCACGCCGTGGCGCACCACAGTCACACGCCTTCCACCACCGCCGGCGCCCCCGGGACGCCGCCACTCGCCGCCCGGGCGCACTCCACCGAAGGAAATGTTCGCGAGGGGACGACGGCGTCCATTTCACAATTTTCCTCGTTCCACAGCAGCAGTTATTATCGGACGTAAATTCTACCCATTGCGAGACCCAATCTCCGTCGTGCCAATTAACTGACACCCGACAACAGCTTCCGGCGCCCAAACCACGCTCATGTTAACATTCACCGAGGGTACACTCCGCACGCCAGATGAGTACGACCCCAGTCGACCGGACCGCGATCTTTCCAACCCCTCGGAACCCCACAAACCGCTGCAAGGCGACGGACCGTACTTTACAGTGCCTCATTGATGGCACTCGCAGGCCCGGACCGTCGGCGGTTACCGGCGTCTTGGCGACGGCTAGGCCGCTCAATCCGTCCGCGGTCAACTCAGTGATTACGAAGTCCGCCCATTGAGTCCACTCGGGCGCGATGTC
>CAZKIN010000258.1:3197-5697 GCA_964552515.1 uncultured Phycisphaeraceae bacterium | reverse complement strand
TCGTGCGGCCCCGCCGACCCCTCGCGCACCGTCAAACGCACCCCGCTGGTCACCCTCGGCCTGCCGAAAGAAAAATCGAAAGACCTGTAGCATTCGCAATGACGCCTGCCGTCCCAAATGTGGCAGTTAGGAGTCACTTCCAACCGGTGGGTCGAACGCCTTCCCGCACTCCGGACAGCGCGGCGCTGGCAAGCCGATCAAGTGGTAACCGCATTCCAGGCACTGACCCTTCCGAAGTCGTTGTAGACGGAGCAGTGGCCGATGTGAAAGCAAGCACGCGCTGACCGCCATTAACGACAACGTGAACGGTACCCAAAAATCAACATGGATCGTCCGTCCAGCCGTCACTCCCTTGATTGGCGTCCTCATCGCGTCCTCGACATAGTGCGCTTCCCACGGAACCGCAGCTCTCGCCTCAAGACCTCACCCGTAACCCGAAACAAACCGCATGGGCCCCCAGCCTCGAATCAGAAAATCGCTCCGGGGTTTGTTCGATTTCCAGACCTGCCAGAACACCAATGTGCCGTCAAAACCACGAACGCCGACCCGCGATTGATCGGTCAGGCGAAAATCCTGCCACCACCCGTGATATCGCGTCGCCGGTGCTTTGAAGCTCGTGGCCCACGCCGCCGCGACTACAACGGTGGACAAAACGGAGACGATGAAGAGGGGCCTGTGCACCGGGACATCTTAACTCGTCCGAAACTCGAAATGCGATATGTTTTTCGTCACCCACGCGCAACGACATCATTGCAGAGCTCGCCTTTATCCAGAATCCTCCGATCTTATCGCTTATACGTCCCCACCAGTTCCCCTTCCGCCAGAATATGATCCTTCATCGCGGCCAGAAGTTCCGCTTTCGTCTTTCCCGGTCCAAGGTCCAGCGGCTGACTCAGCGCATACACGCGGAAATGATAATGATGCTCGCCATGCCCCTTCGGCGGCGCGGGGCCGCGATAACCCAACGTGTTCCACGAGTTCTTCCCCTGCATGGCGCCCTCGGGGATTTGTACCGTTTCGGTCTTCGACAGGTTCTCCGCCAAACCGGTGGCACTGATCGGAATCTGGTAAATCACCCAGTGGACCCACGGCTCCGGCGACGGCGCATCCGGGTCGTCACAGATCAGTGCCAGTTGCCTGGCATCTTTCGGAATGCCTGACCAGTGAATCTCCGGAGACACATCCTCGCCATCCCCGGTGTGCTTCCGCGGAATCGCTTCATTCGCTTTGAACGCCGGACTTTCCACCTGCAGAAGCATGCGCTTGACATGACTTTCCGGCGATTCAGACACCGGATCCTTGGTCGGCGTCTCCAGCTGCATCGCCGCACCAGCCGTTACCACGAGCAAAACTACGACTCGTATCAGCATGACCTGGCCCTCCAAAACATGTGTAGCCGCGCATCCGAGCCGCGCGGCCACACCTACAATGTCATGCTAGTTGGAGTGCGGGTATTCGTCCCGCCTACTTGCGTCCGCTGCTGATGGATGGATCAATCGCGAAAATTTCCACGCGACGGTTCGACTTGCGGTTCGCATCGGAATTGTTCGCCGCGCGCGGACGATACTCGCTGCAACCCGCCGCCACCACGCGGCTCGGGTTGATCCCATGTCCGAGCAGATGCCGCGCCACGGCCAGCGAACGCTCCGAACTCAGCTGCCAGTTGTCCTGCCAGCCGCTCTTCTTGATGGGTTGGTCATCCGTGTGACCGAATACAAAAATGTCCTTGTCGCCATACTCGCCGTTCAGCGTGCTGACGATACGGTCCAGCGTGCGCTTCGCTTCATCGCGCAGCGTGATCTTCCCCGGCGCGAACAGCACATCATCCTCAATCGCGATCATCGCGCCACCCGGCACGGCCGTCCAACCGGTCGGAGCCGGCGCTTCCTGCGGCGGCGGCACGTTCGCCAGTTGCGTGCGCAAACGCTCATTCTCCGATGACAATTCCGCCAGTCGACGGTTGAGCTCATCCCGCGCGCGCGTGGCCGAGCCGATTTCACCCTGCGAATTGCCCAGCAGATCATTCAGCCGCTTGTTTTCCGCCTCCAGTGCGGCCAGGCGTTCCTTGTTGCCCGATGCGCAACCGCCCAGCAAGCTCCCCGCCACCAGCACCACCAACCATCCACTCCTCTGCCATCCGCGCATGACCCGCTCCTCTCCGCAAACAAATGATCTCAAAATCCCGCCGGAAATTCCGATTGGCACAATACTGAATGGCGCGACCGCCCAGACCCGTTTGATTGGCCGCGCCAAGGGCTCAGCATAGATTCGGCGGGGCAGATTGGCAAGGAATTAGGCGAAATTCGACAACTGCGAACCGGTTTGATCACTCGACTTCAAACAGTGCCGGAATATCCCGGAACCCGCTCAGTATGCGAATCACATCAATGCCGAAATCCGTCTCGCGATAATAAATGATGTAATTGTCGATCCGAAATCCACGCAGCCCCGGCGAAAGCTCCCTCCGCTCCCGACCCATCCCGGGAAATTCCGCAAGTTT
>CAZKIN010000258.1:0-3097 GCA_964552515.1 uncultured Phycisphaeraceae bacterium | reverse complement strand
GCAATCTCCCGGCGCAATTCCTCCAGCCGTTGTTCCCGCGTCCGATCCTGCTCCTCCAGCAACCGCAACCCCGCGCGTACCACTTCACTCGCGCTCTGGTAAAGCCCCGTCTCCACTTTCTTGTTGATCATTTCTTCGAGTTGCGGCGTCAGCGATACATTCATGATTCAGGCTCCTTGTGAATAACATAAATTGTACCCCTGATAACCAAATATGACAAACTTCGTTATCAAGGACCGGGCGACATGCCTTTTTGCGTAAGAATCGCTACTATAATCGGACCTTGGTCCCCACCTTCACCGCGTTAGGTCGCTCAGAAACAGCATGTGAAATGCCTCCAGCGTCCGCGCAACCGGCGTCCAGCGCAGCAGCGACTCATAGAGCACAATCACCATCAGAAATGACAGCGACAGCCACGGGCCCAGCGGGATCGCCCGGCTCCGCTTGAACGGCAAGGAAATCACCCAGCCCGCCATCGCCAGGATGCACGTCAGAAAAAATCCCAGCACGACCACCGGCCAACCCGCCACGCACCCCGCCGCCGCCATCAGATGAATGTCCCCCGCCCCGAACGCCTCCTTGCCGAAGGCCAGCGTGAACACAATCCGAATGACCCAGCCCAGCGCCCCCGCTATGACGTACCCCGTCGCCGCCGTCGCCAATCCCTCCAGCGGGGCCCAATACCGAAACATCGACAGCGACCAGATCCGCGTATGCCAATCCAGCGCATCGGACAGCGACCCCGCGATCGCTCCATCCCTCGCCATAATCAGATAGCCCGCAAATCCCAGCGCCCCCGCCGGAAGCAGCAGCGCCAATTCACCCAGCACCATCCGCCGTGCCGTGAACCGCTCCTCGTGAATCGCGTGCGCAATCTCCTCATCCGACTCCCGCGTCTGACTTCCCTGCCACACAATCAACCCGAAGAGCAGCAGCAGCGGCACACCCACGCGCACGTGATACGACGCGATATCATGCTTCATTTCCGCAAAGCCGACCGCCACGATCAGAAGAACCAGCGCCCCCGCAATCAACATGGCCACTGAGTTGCCGTAACGTCGCCCCTCGGGGGCGACACTCAGTCCCGCCACGGGCAATACTTCCGGCTCTTCGGAGATTACGCTCCCCGAAGCTGCCGGCTCCGACGCAACGTCAATCGGCGTAGCCCCACCTTCCTCCACGGATGCCGCTTGTGGCGACACTCCGCTGGCATCATCGGACGGCACATTCTCATCGCCCTCCTGTTCCTCCGCCTGCGGCATGCACTTCAGAACAATCCACACCACTCCCAGCCCGACCACCGCGAACAGCGCCACCACCGCCGTCGTGTCCCACGGCCGGCCCCAGTCGGCCGAGTGCTTCGGCGTCCACAGCACATGCGCCACAAACCCCGCGATCGTCGCAAGATTCGTGAAGCGAATGTCCACCCAGTAATGTTCCAGATCAATCGCCGACATCGCCAGCAGGCACGCAAACAGAATCACATGCGCCACCAGGATCGGCCAGTCGTAGGTGAGTTGTTCTGACAGTCCAATGACACTCTCGCTCAGTCCCGGCCGCCCGCGCCCGATGAAAAACGCATCGAGCAGCAACACCACCAGCACGGCCATCATCACTTCAACAATCAGATACCGCGGCGATATGGGCTTCCCGCAATCACGGCACCGCGCGCCCAGCAGCAGGTAACTCACGACCGGCAGATTGTCATACCAGCGGATGCGATGCTGACAGTGCGGACAGGCGGACCACAGCGGATCGCGCAGCGAGCGCTGCCGCGGCAGGCGATAAATGACCACGTTGAGGAAACTGCCGATGCACAGACCCAGCGCGGTCCAGAAGAAAAGCCACCAGATCGTCGCAAAGACCATCACGCCGCGCCCCTGTACCAGTCAAAGACCGGGGCATGTTATACGCGACTGTGGCTTCCGTCGCACCACGGCTTGTTGCCGCTGCGATGACATTGGCAGACCGCCTTGGTGCATGCGGCGTCGATCGTCACCACCATCGGCGCAATCCCCGTTCCCTCCCGGCTGTGCGCGCCGTCGCAATAGGGCAGATTCGCCGACAGACCGCACTGGCAATACGCCTTCTTGCCCGGGGTTTCCTCCACCACGATCGGACGGGTTCCATGTTTCGGATCGGCCATGACGAGCTACCCTTCATGAAGAGATAGGTGACCGGCGATGCACCTGAACACCGCGGGATCGCCTGGCGGACCTGCCCTTTGATGGATGCTTACACTGGGGCCGCTTCGCCGAGCGCTTCCAGATTGCTTACAAATTCGTTGATCACCCAGTCCGGCGTCGATGCCCCCGCCGTGACGCCCGCCACGCGCTTGCCCAGCACCATCTCCGGCCGGAGCTGCTCCCACGTTTCGATGTGATACGTCGGACAACCTTGCTCCGTGCACAGCCGCGCCATCTCCCGCGTGTTCGCCGAATTCAGCCCGCCCAGCACGAACATCACGTCCACCTCGCGCGTCAGCGCGACCGCCGCCTCCTGTCGCCGCGTCACTTCCAGGCACAGCGTGTTCACGATCTTCACTTCGCGATACGGCCGCCGCAGAATCTTCGCGATCATGTCCGCCACGTGTTCCGGCGAGTGCGTCGTCTGCGCCACGATGCCCAGCCGCTCCTTGTAGGGCAGCGCGTCCTCCAGATCGGAATCGCTGTCGATCACCGTCACCACCGGCGCGTGGCTGATCACGCCGATCACTTCCGGGTGATGCGGGTCTCCGATCATCACAACGTGATAGCCTTCCTCGTGCAGTTGCCGCACCACGTTCTGCGCCCGCTTCACCAGCACGCACGTGGCGTCCACGATGCTCAGCCCGCGATCCCGCGCCCGTTCCAGTGTCTCTGGCGTGGCACCGTGTGAACGAATCAGCACGGCCTTGTCCGACGGAATCGTTTCCAGTTCGCCCGATTGATTCAGTCCCGCCTGCTCCAGCTTGGCCACCACCTGCTTGTTATGAATCACCGGCCCCAGCGCCACGACCTTGCCCGGCCCGTACCGACTGACCGCCGCCTCGGCAATTTCAATGGCGTCTTCCACGCCGAAGCAGAAGCCGCGCGAACTGGCCAGTTTAACCTGCATG
>CAZKIN010000257.1:0-5748 GCA_964552515.1 uncultured Phycisphaeraceae bacterium | reverse complement strand
CGTCGTTGACGACGGGTCCGGCGGGCATCGCGGCCGCGTATTTCTTCGCGAATGCGGCGAACTTGGGTCCGAATCCGGCGAATCAGCTGCTGTTGCCGGGTAACGGCACGGCGGCTCTTATCGGCTCTTTCCAGGTGACCATGCCGGCGGCAGCGGGCAGCTATACGCTCGACGTGATGAACGCGGCGGGTGCGAACAACGACGTGAAGGCGGCAGTGACGTATGGCTTCGGCTGCACCGCTCCGGATGCTTGTGCAACCGGTACCGACGGCACGTTCCCCGTGACGACTGATCGTCCGGGTGCGGGTCTGACGGGTGGTACGCTTGCTCTGACGACGAATACGCCGACGGTGTTGGTTGCGGGCGTTCCGGCGACTCCGCCACAAGGCTCAATGATTACGGTCACTCATCCGTTGGATGGCGGCAACCTGTGGCGCAGCTCGCAGCAAGTCATTCGCATTGCCTTTACTGCGAATCTAGGTGCAGCTCCTGGTGTTGTTCCTTGCACCGGACTTGAGATCCGCGAACTAACGGCTGGTGCGACTCCGGCAACCGGAGCGAATTTCGCTGGTGGTGTTCTGGGTGCGGACCTCGTAGCTGGTTTCACCTGTTCAATAGAAGCCGACCCGAACCAGGGTGGCGCACCCCGTATCTTGCGCATTCTGGACGCCAACCCTGCCAACTTGTCGCACAGAAAGTGGTATACCGTTCAGAACGTTGGTGGTTTCGCCGCTGCAGCGCGTTTCCGTATGGATTATCGCCTGATGGCTGGTGACGCCGACAACAATGGTCTGGTTAACGCCGGTGACGTCGGTAACGTTAACGGCAGTCAGGCACCGTTCGGTCATGATGGCAAGCGTGCGGATATTGACGGAAACCGGTTGGTTAACGCCGTGGATATCGGTTTGGCCAATGGTAACGTCGCGACGGGTAGCTTTTTGGCCAAGCCGGCCGGGCACCCCTAATTTTGGGTTTGGACATTTTCAAAGTTGCTGATATAATGGAAGCGTTGTAGCTTCTTGTGGAATTGGGATGGGGATCGAGGCAACCCCCGAATAGGCGAGGAAAAGAGGAGTGATTGCTATGAAGAAGGGTTTAGGAGCAGTGGCTGTGCTGGCGTTGGCGACTTCGAGCGCCATGGCGGGTACGGTGTCGTACACGGGTCCGACAGACATTTTGCCGGGCACCGCCAGCGTGGATTACGCAGTGACGGTTAGTTCATCTAACTTGGCTGGATTCGATACGGTGAACCTGATCATCGGTTCATTGGATGGCCTCGGTCTGTCCTTTGTGTTCGATCCGAACTTTGTGGCGTCGACGACGCTTCCCCCTGCAGCTCCGGCTGAACAGGGAATTTATTCGTCGTTCCTGCCGACCGCGCATGACATTGGCGTAGGTGGCAATCGTTTGGCACCCGCCGCTCCGACTCCTTGGAGCGCGCCGTTGCTCATCGGTACCCTCACCGTTGACACCAGTGGTTTGGCCGATGGCGCAACCGCGACGGTTGGTGTTGACTCGGATTTCGAAGCCACCAACTTCGGTGCGGCGTTCAGCGTCGTTCAGGATTCGGCTTTGAACCAGGACCCGCTGTCGGGTTCGGTAACCATCAACGTCGTTCCGGAACCGGCTACCATGCTCCTACTGGGCATCGGCGGTTTGTTCGCGGCTCGTCGTCGCTTGGCGTAAGATTCCTTAGCGGGTGGCAGTGGCGACGATGCCTCGGTCCTCCAAAATAGCTGGTCGCCCGTAAGGGAAATGCCAGAGAAAAGAATGGGCGACTGCACATGTGCAGTCGCCCTTTTTTTGTGTGACGGAAGAGGAAATTTATGAGAAGTAAGGGAATCGTGCTGGTGCTGGTCGGAGTAATGGCCGCAACCAGCGCACATGCCGGCACGGTAGGGTTTTTCGGTCCGACGGATATCTTACCAGGTACTCCAGCCGCTCAGTACAGCGTCGTTGTAGATTCATCGGACTTGACGGGTTTCGATACAATCAGCATGACCATTGGCTCGCCGGATGGGTTCGGTTTGAGCTTTGATTATGATCCTCTGTTTCTCGCCCAAACGAGGGCACCAACAACCGTACCCGGCCCGGTCGGGATATATGGTGCCTTGGTTCCTGGTGCGACTGATGTGGGACTCACGGCCTATCGGGGACTTGGTCCGTTGTGGAACGCACCAGTTCTGGTAGGCACTTTGACTGTGGATTTCACCAGCTTGATTCCTGGTGATGCGCCTTTTATCGGTATCGATAGCGCGTTTGAGGTTGCTAGCCTCGGATCGGCCGTCAGCCTGTTGGCCAATGGTCCGAATCAAGAGCTACTGTCTGGCAGTGTGATCTTCTTTGTTCCGGAACCGGCGACTCTGGGGTTGCTGGCACTCGGGGGATTGGCCACCGCACTGCGCCGTCGCAAGGCGTAATCAGGTCAGCAAATTTGATTTCGCTTTCAGACCCTCAAGAAACACCTGTGGCCGCAGCACCTTTATCCGGGGCTGCGGCCGCTTTTTCTCGCAAATTTCGCCGATATCCATGGATCTTCAAAAAAACGGCCATCAGAACTCGGCTCGTTCTCCATCGGGGGCTATAATCAGGAGCGAGACGAAAGTAGGGGCAGGCGGCGGCGCGGTCAGGAGGGCCACGATGAAGAATTACAAATTGCGTATTGCGAAATACACAAAACACTGCCTGGTACTTATGGGTGTCCCTTTCTTGGCACTATCCAATTCCAGCGGGACGGCATTGGCCGGCGCACAAGTGGAACTGCGGACCGCGAATCTCAGCGGGACGCCCATCAATGCCCCAAACCCGGGGGGAACGTGGAACGGCGGTGAAACGCTTCTGGTCGAAATGTGGATCGGAGTTTCAGACTTGCCCAGTGGTGCCGGAAGCCTGCTGCTGCGTTCCGCGCAGGTGAATTATAGCGCGAGCGCCGGACTTGGATTGGGTCAGGATATTGACGCGGCGGGCGGTGGTCTGGACGGCATCGGTAATTTCTGGTTCGACTACTCGACACTGCCTGGTGGAGATTTTCCCGCAGGCGTAGGTGAAACCGGTGCGTATGTGGATTTTTCCGACGTAGCGGTGGGTGGATTTGCCCTCGCGCCGTCCACGGTTTACATGGGCCCGAGCGATGGAGCCATCATCGCCTTACCGGCCGTGCAGTCGCCCGGCGCGCTGACGTTTGTTCGTTTGGGTGCCATGCCGGTGGCACTTCCCACTGTCCCCGGCGACTACACGCTGGACCTCCTGCATACTCCCTTCGCGGATGATTTCAACGAAGGCACGACGATCACTTTTGGCTTTGGCGCAGCCGGCAGTAATGACCCCTTTACCATATGGAGTACGGCCACTGACGATACGCGGGTCGGGGGTTCAATAGCCTACGCCGGAGATGCCGGCCCGGTGACTTTCACCGTGGTGCCGGAACCGGCCACGGTTGCGTTGCTGCTGGCGGTCGCGGCCTTTGTGGCCTTGCGGCGCAAAAACCATACAAATCAACCAGTGATGGTCCGGGTATGACGGTGTGACCGGACGGTTGGTTTCCCGTATGATTGGCTGTGAAGCGACGAACGGACAGATTGCGACCCAGTAGTTCGGTGTCCCGGCGGCGGGCCACGATTGCGAAATCCACAACGCTGAACAAACCCATGAGCGCGGATATGAATCACGACGATCGGGCGACGGTGCTGCTGGTGGATGACCATCCGCAGAATCTGGAGCTTCTCGAAGTCTACATGGAAGACATTCCCGAGGCGCGGGTCATCACGGCCGTAAACGGGCTCGAGGCGCTGGCACGCGTTGCGGAGGAATCTCCGGATGTCGTGCTGCTCGATGTGATGATGCCGAAAATGTCGGGCTTTGAAGTGTGCAAGCGGATCAAGAGCGATCCGCAGTCGCGTGACACCGTGGTGATCATGGTGACGGCGCTGAATGAAACGAGCGACGTGGAACGCGCGGCCGAGTGTGGTACGGATGACTATCTGGCCAAACCGGTGGATCGCAAGGCGCTGGTGGAACTGGTGCGGAAGCACATCGCGTCCCGCAGCAAGGCATGACGGATCAGCGCCGGAGCATAAGTGTCCGTTGTCTGTCAGTTTTGGTTACATCAACTTCCCTGCTGCTGACGCCGCATGATGCCGCAAGTGTCAGCCCCTCACCTGAGGCCGAAACGGTCTCACTTTCGCCGGTAACCAGCAATTCAAACCGCTGCAGTTCTTTTTCCCATTGATGATGGCGGATGACAAACTCGTGTCCGGCGGCTCCCGTACGCGCGGCCATGATCGGGTCGCGCAGCAATCGGACCACGGCGGTGGCGAATGAGGTCGCATCGTCGGCGATCAGCGCTTCGCGTCCCGCACTGATTTCCAATGACGCGGCGACTGCGCTGGTGGTGACGACCGGCTTCGACGCGGCAAACGCTTCGAGCACTTTGTTCTGCAGGCCGCGCGCGATGTGCAGCGGGGCCACGCTGATGTCGAATTTCATCAATTCCGCAGTGGCGTCCGCGACTTCACCGGTGACTTCTATGCCGGGCAGACGCGCGAGGCCGCGTATCGCGCGGGTGGGGCGGCGTCCGACAATTCGAAAAATCGCCTGGGGAAAACGCAGGCGTATGGCGGGCAGACACTGTCGCGCGAACCAGAGTGCAGCTTCGACATTGGGTTTGTAGTCCATCTGGCCGAGGAAGCCGATGACCGGGGTCTGTGTTAACGGCGTGCCGGTGACCGTTGGCGTCATAAGCGGCGTAACGCCATTGGAAATGACCTGCACGCGGGAGCGACAATCCGGCGGCAGCAGTTCCGTTTCGCGCCGGGTGATGAGTGTGGCCGCCGTAAAGCGGGAGATCCAGTCGCGTTCGCGGATGGCCAGTCGCCGTGCTTCGGTGCGATAGAGGTGCCTCATGAGTGGCAGCGACGCATCGGCATAGTCGTTCCACTTTCGGCTGTCGAGGTCGCAAAGGTCGAGTACGCGGCGCGCGGCGGGAACGGCAAGTGCATATGACGCCATGCTCGAGGAAAATGCGACGACCGCATCGAACGATACTTCTGGGCACCAGTTGCGAATGAGGCGGGTCAGCCGCGCAGATGCGTAAAAGGACTCGGTCATGGTGCCGCCGAGAAACAGTCCGGACAGGCCGCGGAGCGTGGCGACAGCGCGATGCAGCCGCACAGTGCCAACCTGATGGCAGTAGTTGCGCAATGCGGCGACGTGTTTCGCATCTTGCGGGTCATCAATAAAACAAGCGCACCAGACGCGGTGCCGGCGGGACAGAAATTCCAGTTGCCGAAAGGCGCGCAGCTTGTCGCCCTTGTTCGGCGGAAACGGAATGCGATGGGCGAGATAGAGAATGTTCATCTGTTCAGCCCGGGATGTCCCGCGACAGCGCGCCGCCCAGCCAGGTCGTCATACGCAGCGGAAGCACTGGCCAGATGCGCCGCGCCACGGCGAAGCGCGAATCGGTGGGGCACAATTTGGGCGCGGGACGACCATCGATTGAAATACGTTGGTAGGCCAGCGGCGTCGGCTCAAATCCGTGGAAGCGTTTGAAGTCGTAGCTGCCGCGGTTGTCGCGGCGCGTGCGTCCGAAATCAAAAATGCGGAATCCCGATTCGACGGCCCGCTTCATGGTGACAAAGTAGAGGAAATTGGCCGCGCTGTAGTTCCGTGCGTCGTTGCTCAGCCCGACGAAATAAGGCATCACGCGATCGCGAAAGAGAAAGGTTACCAGTCCGGCGACCGGGCGGCCTT
>CAZKIN010000256.1:3481-5749 GCA_964552515.1 uncultured Phycisphaeraceae bacterium | reverse complement strand
ATTGCCGCGTTCGTCCTCGACGGCGATGGCATCGGGGGTCCGCGCGGCGAAGGCTTCGAGGCCGGTCAGCAGATGATGGCGGATTTCGTTCATGATCTGTCTTGTGGGGATTCGTGTTGTGCCACTTGGCTTAGAGCTTTCGCTTCACCATGGCCGCGATATCGACAATGCGGTCGAACTCCGATGAGGCCTCATGCGGCTCGACGGCGATGTTGTACTTGTCCTCGATCATGGTGACGAGTTTCAAGGTAGAGACGGAGTCGAGAATGCCCGAACTGCGCAGCGGCACATCGTCGCCGAGATTCTCGGGCGATTCTCCGGGCAGAAATGCAGTGAGTATGACGCCGCGCACCTGGTCCTTGATTGATTGTTCATCCATGTTCTGCGCCTTTATTCTTTCGCCATCGCGCCGCCAAGCAGCAGGTTGCGCGTTCGCGGTTCGTTTAACAATTGCTCATACAAATCATCGGCCAGCAAGGCGTGGGCCTTGGCCGAAGGGTGACGATCCTTTTCCGTGGCAAGGTACATCGCCGTAGGTTCGCCGCCGGCGAACGCGTTGAAGACTCTTATAGGAATCAGTCCTTGTTCACGGGCGACGGATTCCGACCATTCAAGCAAGGGATCAATACTCGGTGCGACCTCCAGCCGCAACAGCGTGACGGCTACGGGAACTCTTGTTTGCCGTGACCATTCACCAAGATGGCGATAACAAGCGGTTAGCAGGGCCTGCTTGAGCGGCATGAGGCGGCGTTTCAATCGGAACAACTCATCCTGCTGCGAAACGCCCGCAGAGTCGACCACTTCACGGACGTAAGGATAGCGGAGATCACGCCCCTTGAGGAAACGCGCTGCGACTCGTTCCGTGATGTTGAAGCGCACTTCTTCCGCACAGTTTTCGATCATGACGAGGTCGGGATTGAATTTTGCGGCCAGTTCCTCGGCAACGTACAGGAACTCCGGCGCGCTATAGCCCGGTGCGGAGAAATTGATGACTTCATAGTGGGTGAATTTTCCCTTGCCGCCGAATTCGGCATTGAGCTTGACCTCGAGCCGTTCGACAAAACCCTCCTCCATGCGCACGCCCCAACCCATGGAATTGGAGGAGCCGATGAACGCGATGCGAAAGGTGCCGACTGGTTTGTCGAGTTCGTAATCGCGATCACGTTGACCCCAGCGGTTGATCGTCATGGGAATCCCGAGGTGCTCGACATCGGCACCGGGAATCAACTCCGATAGCAGGTATCCTTCCTTGGTGGTGCGCGATGCGCCCGTGGATGAAAGTCGGCCAGCCCATTGGGGGGCAGTCTCTCCGGCCACGAGAAAGTCGGCGATGCGCTCCGGAATTCCGCCGCGGCTTTCTTCGACCGTTTCGTTGAGGTTTTGATAATAGCCGCGAACCATGCGGCCCTGGTCAATGCGATTGGGGCCTTCGTTGCGCAGGTCGAATCGGAGGCCGGCAGCATCTGCCGTCAACAGTTGAAAATGCAGTACAAGGGCGGCGAGAGCGAGCATCGCAAGCCAGACTCTAGAACTGTAATGTCGCCACTGCGGCACTTTCGTCACGACCTATCTCCAGTAGAGCACCGTTTCCAACCAGTCAGACGCAGACTCCGCACTCCAGAACGACCACAACACAGATATGAAAACATACACACCGAGTGTTTTCATGGTGCGGATCGCGAAGGCCGCGCCCGGTGATCGCTGCGGTGCTTTCTTGATATTGGATTGCAGCAGGACGGTCGCCAGCACGAGTACACCAAGAATGGTCCAGAACAAAGTATCGTTCAGCGTGATGGCGATGTATCCCTTGAGCCAGAACCATTGATAAATGTGCAGGGCCCAGGTGGCCAGAAAAACGACGAGCGTGGCGACGGCGAGGGCGAGTTCTTCATTGCGCTTGCGCAAGCGGAAATAGGTGGGATAGTAGAAGACCTTCACCATGAAGTCCTTCCAATAGATGTTGATGCGCCGCCAGAAGTCGGTAAAGCTTTCGGCCAGCAGGTACTGCCGATTGGTCTCCGGCAGTTTATAGCCGAACAGGTGGAGCAGGCCGACGATGATGTGGAACTGGCCTGAGACCTGCAGGTAGAGCAGGTAGCTCGGGAAGATATAGTGGCAGAGCGAGGCGAACGAGTTTACTTCCTCGGGCCCGATCATGAGGCGGTGGTAGATGAGCTTATATAGACAAAGTTGCACGGCTCCGCGGGCCATCCAGTCAATGCCGCGCTGCGCGGTGCGGTGAATGTCATCGGCATACCAGGAGCGCTT
>CAZKIN010000256.1:0-3381 GCA_964552515.1 uncultured Phycisphaeraceae bacterium | reverse complement strand
CTGCTAATGACGCGTTGGGGGCAGACGCGACAACTGTGGCGCTTCCGCTCATGGCGGTGAATGTCCTTCAAAAAAGATGGCGGCAAAGCTGGTCCGCGTACGTAGTGCGTTCAAACGATACCAAGCACAGATGTCGCAATCCGGCCAGCGATTCCAATATATCGCCCATCGTCGCCCACTGGGCAAGAGGTAAGCAGTTCCCTGTTGGGAAAGGCGAAGCGGCGTCTAGTCTGATAACCGAGTTGCAGAACGCCGCTATGCGTATTCAGTTATCCGGCAGTCGTTAACGCGGTAATAATGTCTCCGCGGGCAGCGCGGCGGGCGGGAGCAATAGCAGCAACGAGGCAGGTAAGAATGGCCAGCGCAACGGCCAGAGCGATTCCGCCGGGTGGGACGATGTAATCCGGTTGGAAGCCGATGAGGGTGGCGGTCATGCGGTTGTCGCTCCAGGCTTCGTGCAGTCCGAAAAGCAGCCCGACGACGCTGCCGATCAAGGCGAGGGCGATCGCTTCGGCGAGAACCAGGCGGATGAGCTGGGATTTCAGCAGGCCGATGGCCCGGAGCATGGCTATCTGGCGGGCGCGCACTGCGATGCTGACCATCATGAGGTTGGCGATGCCCATGACGGCAATCACCAATAAAAGTATGGGTAACATTGAGACGGCGAGAGTGGCGCGGCGAATGTTCGTGCGCAGGTTCTCCTTCATGCGGACGAGAGAGCCGATGATGGCGTCGGGAGCGCCCAATTCTTCGGCGATGCGCATGAGCAGGATTCGTTCGCGGAGCATTTTCCAGGCATCCGGTCGCAATGCATCGCGGTTCATGGCGACGCGCTGGATCGCGCGGGAGTAACGGTGAATGATCGTCTGCACTTCCGGCGCGGGAGTTCCGCCGGACTCCAACCATTGTCGGACCGCCGTTTCGAACTGCTGCTTCTGGGGATGTTCGAATTCCATGTAATGCGACCAGTTGAGGAATGCCTGTGCCACCGCCTTGTCATCCTGATATCGGGGAAGGTGGCGCGGGTGAAAACTCTTGGGCATTGGCGCGTCGGGGATGTCGAGGTTTCCCAGAACCATCGAAATGACGTCCAGGCCGAACTTGTCATGGAGGTCCTGCTGCGTGCCCAGCATCGCGGTGGCGGCGGCAAGCTGCATGTAGCTGGTGGCCTGAAAAACCGTAACTGCCATGTCCATCGCGGGAGACTGAATCACGCCGGCGACTTCAAACTCGCGCACCTTTTCCAGGATGGTGATGTTGACGCGATCGCCCAGCGAGAGGTCGAGGTTCTTGGCGGTGGCGACCGGGATAAGGACGTATCCACCGCGGCGGAGCTTTTCGAGGGCGTCTTTTTCATTTCCCTGCGTGAAGCCGACCTTGAGCATGGAAAGTAGTTTGTCGGGATCTCCCGCGACGAATACCGGTCGAAGCAGCCGCTTGTAAAGCATGTCGAGCAAACCGGAGGTTACCGGAGCCGGTGCACCCACTTTTTCGATTTTGCAATCCAGATCGGTGGTCGTGGCAGTCTCCAGGACGCCGGGGATTTTGTTGATGCGCTCGATGGCGCTGCGTGGTGCGTAGTCAGCAGTCCAGACGAAAACGCCCGGCAAACGCGAGGGGAAGTCCCAGATGGCGAGTATTGATTCGGCGTTGACGGACATGTAGGTGAGCAGAGAGAGGCCCACCATGAGCACCCAGCAGACGCCGGTGCTGCGCCAGGGAGCGCGGCCGAACTGATCGACGGTCAACTTGGCGGGCAAGCGCAGCATCGGTGCGACGGCGCGTGCGGCGAGCGGGCCCAGGAGTACCACAAGCGCGGGAACGATGAGCGCGTAACCAAGGTGGAGTGAGCCGACGGCGAGCGGGATGGCGCCGAATTCGAGCCAGCCGGTATCGGTGTTGGTACGGATCATCCATTCGTGCGTAGCAATAAGTGCCAGACCGATGACACCAAGCACGAGCAAGGGGCGGGTGCGCGTGGGTTTCGCGCGGAGGTTGATGGCGGCAAGGGGGGTGACGCGGAGGACCTGAAAGATTAAGACGAGGGCGCTAAGGATCACACTGGCCATCCCGCTGGCGGCCGCGAAGGAAAGGGCGCGCGGAGTGTAAATGGCCGGGGGCAATCGATCGGAAAGAAGCGCGGAGCCGATGGATATGGCGGCCCACGCGCCAATGACGCCAAGTATCGAGCCTAGAATTCCCAAGGGGATCAATTCCGCGAAGAGCAGCTTGACCATTTGTCCCCGGGTTAGGCCGATGCAGCGCATGACGCCAAAGGTGGGTTGGCGCTCGAAGAGGCTCATGCTCATAGTGGTCAGAATAATGAAGAAGGAGGTGAGCATGGCGACAAAGGCGACGATCCCGAGCAGGATCTGCATCATGCCATCGGCTTCATCCATGAGTTGGATGCGCGCGGCCGCTGATTCGACCTTGCAGGCGGAAGCGCCGGGTGTTTCGGAGAGTAGCTTCTCGATCGCGGCTTCGGCTTCCTGAATGCGCAGTGGGGCGGCGTCGCGCAGCATGATGTTGATGCTGGAAGCCTGGCCGATTTCGGCCTGGATTTCCTGCAGATCGGGCATGGCGAGATAGGCGACGGGGCGCTGAAATTCTGCGACGCGCTGACTGTCGAAGATACCGACAACCGTCAGTGGGAGCGCCGCCGATCCGGTACGCTGCTGCAAGAGGACTTTTTGCCCAAGCGCGACGCCTAGTTCCTCGGCAGTGCCGCGTTCCAGGGCAACGGTCCCGCGCTCGCCGCGCTGCGGCAGCGTGCCTTCCAGGCCGGGCAAGGTGCGCGCGCCGCCACCCGGCGCGTAATCGTACGATACGGCATCGACGGCCACCGGCTGCGTGTCTTCAGGGCGAATGGCAGGAGACAGGCGCATGCGCCGCGTAAGGCCGGGGGTGACGGATTCGATGTTGTCCAGTTTGGCGATCGATTCGGCGAGCGCGGCGCTGAGAGTTCCCCAATGTGCGCCGGGCGGAAAGACGGTGAGGTGCGCGGAGCCGAGCCAGCGCGCGAGGACGTCATTGCGAATGGTGTAGCGCGCCGTTTCATAGACGGTCGTGATGGACGTGACGATGCAAACGCCCACGGCGATGGAGACAACGGCCGCGGCGCAGCGCAGGGGGCTAGCCGACCAATTCCGCGTAACGAGTCGCCACATGCGCCGCCCGCTCTTCCCTTCCTGGTGTGAGTTCTCCGGCGATTTCGCCGTCTTTGACTACGATAATTCGATCCGCGTGGGCGGCGCCGTGCGGCTCGTGCGTCACGGCGACGATCGTGCGGCGCTGGTCGCGCGCGAGGCTGGCCAGCAATCGCCAGATGGTATCGCCATGTTTGGTGTCGAGGTTGCCGGTGGGTTCGTCGGCGAGCAGGAC
>CAZKIN010000255.1:3975-5796 GCA_964552515.1 uncultured Phycisphaeraceae bacterium | reverse complement strand
CCGTCAGCCACCGCTGCTGGCGGCGTCGCCGTCGGTTTCCGGTTCCGGCTCGATCGCGGCAAATAAGCCATTCACCAGGCCGGTGAGGATGGAGGTTACGCCGGATTGCAGGGCCGGACCCGCGGCGTCGCGGAATTCGCGGCCGAACGTGCAATTGGTGGCGGGCAGGGTCGCCGTGGACATCAGGGCGAATGCGATCAGCCTGTTTCGTGAGTGTCGTTTGTGTGTCATGATGGTTTCCTCCAGCGTGGCGACGATTCGCACTCCGGCGAACCTGCGCGCATCTTTCATGCTATCGGCATGCGCACTTGCCCGGGATTACGGCGCATCGTCTGCGCCGCTGCGGCGGGAATTGCGTCACGGCAGAATCGTAATCGCTCGATACATCAGGCGCACCGCGACCACGCACAGGACGACGAAAAACACGATTTTCACCGCGCGCACCGGCAGGCGGTGGGTCATCCAACTGCCGTAGAAGCTGCCGAGAATCGCGGTGGGCGCAAGAATGGCCGCGAGGAGCAAGGGCTTGCTGATCGATCCGTGCTGCTGGGCAAAGGCAAGGTTCTTCAGCAGCGCGCCCGGCAGGCTGGTGAAGAGCATGATGGCCGCGGAATTGGCGATCGCCGAGCGCACGGGCATGTGCAGAATGCGGCGCTGCAGCGGAACCGAAATGGTGCCGCCGCCGACGCCGAAGAGTCCGCCAATCAGTCCGGTCGGGGCGCCGATGTACGCGCAGTGCCGCCACGTGGCACGCGCGTCGATGCCCGCATCCGCGAGCGCCAGCGCGTCCCGCGCGCCGTCGGTGGCGCGGAACATGCGATGCAGGTCATACGATCCTTCGCACAGCAGGAAGAAGCCGAAAAGGCCCATCAGGTAAGCCTGACCCGTGCCGGAGAACTGCGGCAATTCGCTCAATCCGACTCCGATGAGCACGGCCAGCAGCGCGACCGGAACGGTGCGCCGCACGACGCCGTGGTGTATCGCCCGCGCGCGGCGATGCTGAATCAGTGCCGGCACCACGACACAGAAGTTTACGATCATCGCGGCCGCCTGGTAGAGATGCTGATCGGGTCCGAGCACCTCGGTCAGCGCGGGGATCATGATGATGCTGCCGCCGATGCCCAGCAGTCCGCCGAGCAGTCCGGCGCACAGTCCCACGAGGATGATCTCCACGAATTGAATCGGACCCGCGCTCCTTCAGGTAATGAACATGGCGTCGCCGTAACTATAGAAGCGATATCGGTTCGCGACGGCCTGGCGGTACGCCTCGCGAACGAAATTCACGCCGGCGAAGGCCATGACCATCGCGAGCAGCGTGCTGCGCGGCAAGTGAAAGTTGGTGAGCAATGCATCCACGACGGCGAAACGACAGGGCGGGTATATGAAAATGCGCGTGCGCCCGGATTGCGCCGTCACCAGATTGGTTCCTGCCGCGGCGGCCGATTCGAGTACGCGGGCGCTGGTCGTCCCGACCGCCACCACCCGACCGCCATGCGCGCGACACTCGCGTATGGCGTCCGCCGTAGCCTCAGAAACATCGTACCACTCCTCGTGCATCACATGGTCGGCGAGGCGATCGACGGTGATGGGTTTGAAGGTACCCACGCCGACATGCAAGGTAACGAAGGCGCTGCGCACGCCGAGCGCGGGCAGCGTCTGCAGCATGGATTCGGTCAGGTGCAGTCCGGCCGTCGGTGCGGCGACGGCGCCAGCGCGGCGCGCGTAAACTGTCTGATAACGGGCACTGTCCACGCTGGACGCCGCCGCATCGCCGTGCGCCCGGCGGATGTAAGGCGGAAGCGGCGTGGTGCCGAAGCGCGT
>CAZKIN010000255.1:0-3875 GCA_964552515.1 uncultured Phycisphaeraceae bacterium | reverse complement strand
CGCGCGTCTTCGCGGCGCGCAGCGGGCTGCTGCGCGATCAACTCCTCCGGCAATGCGTAATCGAGTTCGTGTACCGAAAATGCCGGATCGGTGACAGGCACGGCGACAAGCCCCCGCGAGAATCGTGGATCGCACCCGGAAACCTAAGGTTGCGGCCATTCCTTTTGGTCCGGAACCGCGCTCATGCTACGATCGAACCCATGAAGAAGGTAGCGGGCAAGAAAGCCAAGGGCCCCAAGAAGGTGACCGGACCGGCGGCCTGGCTCGCTTATTTCGCGGCGCGGGTCGTCCTGACCATCATGCAGGCGTTCCCACTGCATTGGAACCTCCAGACCGCGCGACTGCTCGCACGCATCTGGGCGATCCTGATGCCGCGTCATCGGCAACGCGCGATCGACCATTTGCGTGCTTCCTACCCGGGTCAATTTTCCGACGCGGAAGTCAAGCGACAGGCCGACCGCTGCCTGGAAAGCGTCACCATGTTTGCGGTCGAGACGATGTGCCTGCCGCGGCTGGTGAATTCCTTTACATGGTCGCAGTACATTCAGTTGCGTGATTTTGAACCCTTCCTGCAACGGATGCTGCGCGGAGAGGGGATGATCCTCGTTACGGGTCACTATGGGCCATTCGAGTTGATCGGGCACCTTCTGGCATGCCTGGGGTTTCGGATTCACGCGGTCATGCGGCCTCTGGATAATGCCTATCTCAATCGGTATCTGGTGGAAACCCGCCGTACGCACGGTCTTAATCTGCTGGATAAGAAGGGGGCGACTGACCAGGCGGAAGGTATTTTGCGTTCCGGTGGGATGCTCGCCTTCATCGGCGACCAGGATGCGGGCCGTAAGGGATTGTTCGTCGATTTCTTTGGCCGACCCGCGTCGACCTACAAATCCATTGGATTGCTTGCTTTGAGCATGAATTGCCCGATTGTGGTGGGTTATGCGCGGCGATTGGGGCGGGAGGCGCGCTACGAGCTGGCCGTTCAAAGGATCATCGCTCCGGTCGACTGGGCGGATAAGGACGATCCCCTGATGTGGATTACACAAGCGTACACTTCGGCCATTGAGGAGGCGGTCCGGCAGGAACCCGAACAATACTTATGGATACACCGCCGCTGGAAATCGGAGCCACGCAAAGGCAAGCGGTTGGCCGAAAAAGAGATGGCGGCAGAGCCGGAACCGGATGAGGATGGTTGACGCATGGCGCGACCATCTCATAACATCGCGTAGCGGAAGGTTCCGCCACTAACGAAGGGAAGGTTCCATGGCCGGCAAAAACACTCTGATGTTCTCCGATGCGGATTTTGACGAGCAGGTACTGCAGTCCGATGTGCCTGTGCTGGTGGATTTCTGGGCGGAATGGTGTGGGCCGTGCAAAGCGCTCGGCCCGGTGATTGACGACCTCGCCACGGAATACGAAGGCAAAGTCAAGGTCGGCAAGGTCGATACTGACTCCAACCGCGAAGTTTCCGTGCGTTTTTCGGTGTCCGCGATTCCCACGTGCATCCTCTTTAACAAAGGAGAGATCGTGGAGAAGTTCGTTGGACTGCGCAGCAAGAAGGACTTCCAGGTATTGCTGAACAAGGTGGCCAAGTAAGTTCGGTGCGCCAGACGGGGATCCGATGGTTGAATCGAACATCAGCCTGCAACAACTAGACGAGCACGACGACGACGCGGGTCATACCCACGAAGGGTGCGGTTCGTGCGGGACCGGCAAGGCGATGGCCGGGCTGGTCAAATGCGGCAACGGGTTGGAGAAAATCTACCCCACCACGGCCGTGCGCTACGGATACATGCGTTACATCGGGGAATTTTCGCATCCGCCGGACATGAAGTTCACCTGTGGTTCGAAAGTAATCATTCAAACGCGCCGTGGCATCGAAATGGGTGAGCAGGTGTCACTTACCTGTCACGGATGCGAAAAGTCGGTCACGCGGGACAAAATGCGTGAATGGGTCGAGACCTGCGGCGAGGACGCGTATATTTTTGATGCGGGGCGCATTCTCCGTGAAGCGACCGCCGCCGACCTCGCCGAGAACGCACGTATTCAACATGATTGCCGCCGCAAACGCGACTTCTGCCAGGGACTCGCACGGCAGCTCAAGCTTCCGATGAAGATCATCGACTGCGAAGCGCCGTTTGGCGGTGAGCGGATCATCTTTTACTTCACGGCCAATGACCGGGTGGACTTCCGGGTGCTGGTGAAGGAACTGGCCGACGAATACCGCACGCGGATCGAAATGCGGCAGGTCGGCGCGCGCGACGAGGCGCGACTGCTCGCCGACTTTGAAACGTGCGGCCGGGAAGTGTGCTGCAAAGTCTTCCTGAAGACGTTGCGGCCGATCAGCATGCGGATGGCCAAGCTGCAAAAGGCGACGCTGGACCCCACGCAGGTTTCCGGGCGGTGCGGACGGCTCAAGTGCTGCTTGCGCTATGAGCACGTTGGTTACGAGGAACTAGACAAACTGCTTCCGCGTCAGGGGCTGCGCGTACGCACGACCCATGGCGACGGTGTCATCATCAACCGGCAGGTGCTCACGCAACTGGTGCAGATTCGCACGGACGCGGGCGATGTCATTACCGTGGTGACCGAGGACATTCTGGAAGTAGGGCCGAAAGTTCCGCGCACACCGCGTCCCGCGCCGGGTGAACAGCCACCACCCCCGCAAGGTCGAGGCGGTCGTCCGCCCAAGCCGCCACGCGGGCCACAACGGCCGCTCCGCGATCTGGCTGAAGGACCAAAGAGTGAGGGTCCGATCGAATCAGAGACGCCAAGGCCGGACGATGCGGGGCCGGCCGGTCCGATTGTGGAAGCGACGGGAGGCGGTTCACGGGAAACACAGGAAAATAACAAACCGCCTTCTGGCGAAGATGACCGCGGGCAACGGCGCAATCGCCGGCGGCGCGGTCGGCGGCGCGGACCCGGGGACGGCAATCCGCCAAACCTTCCCGAGGGTGGGGGAGAGGGCGAACCGTAACGCATCCGAATGGTCCGCCGTATTTTGTACGGCCAGTCAACAACAAGTCTCCCGGGCGAAGAACGATGGCCGCAGCGGACCCCCTGATTGCCTTCCAGTCCATGGTGCAAAGTGTCGGCGACTTCCCCACCGAAGCCTTTCTGTTTGTGCGCGACGGACTGCATGCCGCGGCCTCGGCGCTACGCGGTGAAGAAACGGAAACGCACCAGGCTGTTCATCAGTATTTGCAGCAAAACGGACTCGATTGGGGTCAGCTCAGCGCGCGCTTTGAAGCCCGCGAACTTCCGGACGATCTCATGGAAATGATTACCCGTGCCGGGGGCTGCGCGAAACTCAACCGGCATGTCACCGGTCGCGAACTTTGCTGGGCGCTGCGTGATCTGGCGGTCGAACGCTGGGGCATGCTGGCGCGTACGGTGCTTTATTCATGGGGCGTTCGCACCACGCACGACTTCGGCCGCATGGTGTTCGCGTATATCGAACACGGATTGATGCAACAACAGCCTTCCGACTCGGTCAAGGATTTCGATGAAGTGTTCGACTTTGCAGAGGCCTTTCCGCAAGACGTGATCGGCGATTAGGCGTTGACATCGCATACAAGTCCGGTTTCGCCGGGACCAAAAAAGAAGCCGGCGGATGCAGTTGCGCATCCGCCGGCGTATGGCCCATTTACCTTTGAAAACTTCCCGCCGCCTTATTGGCAAGGAATCGGACAATGGAAGCTGTAGGGCTGGGCGATCGTCTGCGCCAGCACCGTAAGTTGAATGTCGAATACATTGATCAGCCCGTTCGGCGTGCAGGGCGCTATGTCAAAGCGCTCAAATGGGAGGCCGGACAGATTTCCCTGGAACGCGAGAACGACCAACTGGATATCCGACACGTTGACGAATCCATTGCA
>CAZKIN010000254.1:0-5803 GCA_964552515.1 uncultured Phycisphaeraceae bacterium | reverse complement strand
CGACGTCGGTCGGGCTGCCGTTCCACAGCACACTCGGATCACCTTCATGGGTCAGGCCCGCGCCGAAATAGGTGGAACCGAATCCGCGCGGGGCAGAGTGACCCGGAATGGCCGGGTCGAGGTCCAGCGTATACTGCGCTGATGTTGACGAAACAGTCAGGTTGGTGCCGTCGTTATTGGCCAACCCGAAATTGAAAAAGCCGGCCTGTGCCGTGGATGCGATCGACAAGATCGCGATGCACGCCAGGCCCTTTTTGAAAAATGACATTACTTCCAGCTCCTTCTTTCCATCCGGAAAGCGTTAATGTCGCCGCAGCGAAGTCTGCACTTACGGCAACAGGTTTCTGATTTCCACAAGGTCTTCCGCATCGATCTGTCCGTCGCCGCTGATTTCACAGCGCAGCCACTCGGGCGGCGCCGGCGGAAACTGGTTCGGACTGAACCGGTTCCGCGCTTCGATCAGATCCAATAGGTCGACCACTGCGTCGTAATTTACGTCCCCCTCCGCGCAGGGCTCGCCGGCGCAATTGCAGGCGTCGCCGAATCCATCCGCGTTGAGGTCCAACTGAAAGCGATCCGCATCGAGCGGACACGAATCGCACACATCGCCGATGCTGTCTGCATCGACGTCCGACTGATCCGCGTTAGCGTCATCGACGCATTTGTCGAAGGAATCGGCGTCGCCATCCAAATCCGTATCCACGCCGAGCCGCGATGCCCGGAAGGTGACGGTAAAGACGTCGGACGCGACGAGTTGCCCGCTCGCATCGACATATCTGAAATGCGCGCGATAAACACCCGGCGCATCGACATGATGAACGAAGTGCGTGTGGCCGGTGATTGAACGCAACTGACCATCCATGGTAAGAATCCCAGTTGTTGAACCTACTGATTGAAACATGCCCAATCCGGTGTCGAAATGGACTCGCTCCAACCGAAGCATCACGCCGGGATTCGTACTGAAGGGGAACAGGGATGCATCGTAACCTGGTTCTTCCTCTATGAATAATCCTGCATATATGCCAGATGGTGCGAAGCCCAAGCTGACAGTCTGATCTTCCAGAAAATCAATGCTACCCGGCGCCAGCGCCAACCGCGCCGGCGTCACTGTGGAATCGACCACCACGAAGATGGGTGTATGCGCGCGCGCGATGCCGCACAGCGCAGCGAGCGCGACACACACAGTCAATCCTCCTGATCTCAACCCCACGCTTCTTTCTCCCATTTCCGGAAAGCAACTACCCATCACATCATTGCGGCGGCGGCGTCATCAGGTTCACCGTGCCGTTACTCTGCCATACTTTTTCCAAAGGCAACTTCTCGACGTGATAATCCGCAAACGCATAGAACGCCTGCCCGCTGTGCCGATCATGCGCGATTTCCTCCTCCGGCGTTCCGAGAAAAAGCGCCCAGTTCGCCGGATGAAAATGATCGCCCACCAGTTCGTCGCGCAATTCCGCGAGCAGAACCACCTTCTCCACATGCTTGATGCGGCTGAGCTGCTGCACCGGCGGATCGGCTTCGGGCGTGAGCGTGTCGTTGATGGCGTAACTGGTGGTACGAAGCCCCTGCGTGGGAAGAAACGGATCAGGTTCCCATGCGCGCGTGCCATCCAAGGGACACCGCAGGCTCTCGGGCTTCTGCAGGTAGGGCTGGACCAGCTTCACCCAGCCCACCGAATCCTGACCGGCCACATCATAGGAATGCAGAACTGCTCCGTTGTTTTCATCGGCGTACATCTGCACGACCAAGGCGATCTGGCGCAGGCGACCCTGACAGGCAATCGCCTGTGAACTCGCCCGGCCTTTGCTGAGACTGGGAAAGACCAATCCGACCAGCAGACCGATGATGGCCAGCACGACCAACAATTCCAGCAGCGTAAATCCACGCCGATGGCGTAATCCATCCATGCATGCACCTCCCGCGCGGACCGAAATAGCTCGGCTGACGCGCAAGAACCAGGTTCCGCATCAACACTTATGAACAGGCAAAATCAGATGCGACTAAAGGCAAAGGGGTCGAGGAGGCGGTGCGGAAGGATCCAGTGAGTCCTGTGGTGTTAACAGAGCCACCACAACGGCGACGCCGCCGTGGCATTTTGGTTCCAGGTGTGGCCGCACTTCAGGTTCAATGGGTGCGACGGGACCGACAGCGGCGAAGGTGGGCATGGCACCCTGGCACTTCATGGTGCCCATGATCCAGCCTCCGGTCCGTTGTGCCGGCCGCGGCGGTCGCGACTGCGCATCTTGCACGCTCTTCGACGAAGTGGAAGCGGCAACCAGGCTTTGCCCCACGGGAAGCGGACAACCAGCCAGCTCTTTTTTGCCCTTCTTGCAGCATTTCACCACCGGCCTGACCGGCTTGATGCAGCAACATCGGGTGCGGCACATGACCGCATCCAGACATCCGCAGCCATGGTTGCGACAGGGAAAATCAGAATCTTCCAGCGCGGACAGTGCCGGGAGTGGGACATTGACCGTAGCAAGCAGATAGCATCCGATGGTCAGCAGCGAGACAAGATGTCGCACCCATGTCATGTTATCGGAACCCCCACCCCAGACTGCCCATTGTAATGGCAAATGCAGCAAAATACAAGGCACTTCGGATACCAGCGGGCGACGGCTGCGGTGCCTGATACAATACCCGTAATTCGAGTTCGGGTCGCCGAAAAGTAAGCCCCGGTGATCCTCCGGCCGCCTCTTCATGTGATGCCGGGGCGAATCCTTGCAGGGAACGAAAGTCAGCATGTCGGACGCCACGTGGTCACTTCTGCGAACCTCCATTACGGTCATCTGGCTGGTGATCGGGGCGTTTACCGCCGGGCATGCCATCATGTATAAGCGTGATCCGCGCAGCGCGGCCATCTGGATTTTCATCTGTTTCACGGTTCCGATTGTCGGACCCTGGTTTTACTGGGCGTTTGGGTTCAACCGCATCGAGCGCCGGGCCATGCGGCGGCTCGGTGAGCGTCTGGAGCCGCGAGCGAAAAGAAAGAAGGCGGTCGATCGCAAAGCGGAAGAACGCGACGCGGAAGCCATCGGCCACCTGGCTACCCTGCAACGAACGTCCGACCGTATTACGTCGCTGCCGCTGCTGCCTGGCAACCTGGTGGAGCCGCTGCGTAACGGCGAAGAGTGTTATCCGGCGATGCTGAGTGCCATTACATTGGCACAAAGATCCATCACGCTGGAAAGCTACATTTTCGACCATGATGACGTGGGGAAGGACTTCTGCCGGGCACTCGGCGCGGCGGCCGAGCGCGGGGTGAAGGTGCATGTCATCGTTGACGGCATCGGCGCGTTGGGGAATTTCTCGCGCATGGGCCGCATGCTCTTGAAGACCGGCGCACAGGTGAAGTCCTTCTTCCCGCTGCTTTTTCCGCTGGGTCGCATTCGATTCAACCTGCGCAACCACCGCAAGATCATGGTGGTCGACGGCAAGGTCGGGTTTACCGGCGGCATCAACATTTCGTCCCGGCATTACTTGAACCAGACCGCGGCACATCGCGTGGAAGACCTGCACTTTCGCATTACCGGCCCGGCGGTGGCGCAGCTGCAGCATGCGTTCTGCGACGATTGGGTAACCGTCTCGGGTCAGCATCTTTCAGGCGATGACTACTTTCCGGAACTGCCCAATGCCGGCGCAGCGCTATGTCGAGCCATCACCAGCGGTCCGGACGAGGACCTGGACAAACTGCAACAGGTCATACTGGCGGCGCTGGCCGCAGCGCAAAAAAACGTGCGCATTGTGACGCCTTATTTTATTCCGCCGCCAATGCTGGTCGGGGTGATCAACCTGGCGTCGCTTCGCGGCGTCAAGGTAACGATCCAGCTTCCCTCCAAGGTAGACTTGCAGTTCATGCGCTGGGCCGCGGATGCGTATCTATGGCAGTTTCTCATCCATGGCGTGGAGATCGTGCGCCGCCCTCCGCCGTTCGTGCACACGAAGCTGATGATTATCGATGATCGCTGGATACTGCTCGGCTCCGCAAATATGGACCGGCGCAGCTTCCGTTTGAATTTCGAGTTCAACGTCGAGGTCTATGATGTGGAGTTGGCCACGCGGCTCGGCACCTGGGTTGATCAACAGAACGCGGAGGCGGAGAAGGTAACACTGGAGGCGATGGACTCGCGTCCGGTCTGGAAACGCCTGCGCGACGGCTTCGTGCGGCTGTTCTCTCCGCACTTGTAGGGCGGCCTTGGCCTTATGATGCGCGGCGCTGCTGCGCAGACGCATGCCACGGCGCAGCGGGTGCGAAGATCATGGATTCCCACGGCATGCGGCGGTCGCGCGTGTCGCGCAGGCGCTGCAGGTATTGGCAAAGCTGCTGATTGGAAAAGTTGGCGAGAAACTCCGGCCGCGCGGTCATGTTGAGCTGCATGATCGCGGACATCGTGTCGGACTTCGGCGTCATCGTGTTCACTCCCAGGGGCACGCACTTGTTGGTGCACCCGGGAGTATCGGCATGTGCCTTGCGAATGCTCGACCATGGGAAGACGCGGTTATAGCGGAGCGCGAAATCCGCGTCGGCCGATTCGCGAAGACCCTCATTAATAAGTGCGAAAGAAGTACAATTCTGCGCGGATCGGCGGATTGTGCCGGGTTGCCCGCCCGGCACAGTTTGACGACGCCGGTGCGCGGGCGATACCATTTCGGGCATGGCCATTCGCTTTGCATGTACGTCCTGTCAGCGCCCCATCGAAATCGATGACGAGTGGGCGAGTCGTTCGGTGCTCTGTCCGTTCTGCCGGGCCACGGTGACCGCGCCGTCGCAATCGACGATCGGCGCGGAAAGTGCCATACCAGTGGCACGGCAGGGTGACGCCCCGTTGAGCGCGCCCTACGGTCCTCCGCCCATTCCGACCTCGGGAAACCTGGTCGCCGTCAGCGCGCTGGTGGCCATTGTGCTCGCGATTGGTTTGTTGGTGGCCGCGGGAATGGCGCTGGCGCCGCACACCGACGAATTGCAGGGAGTCATGAAGGCCGCGGAAACTGGTGACAAAGCGGCGACACTGGAGGAATGGCGGCGCGTTGCGGAGGGTTACGGGGGCAAGGCTCCGCCCTGGCTGCTGCACGCCATGGTCCTGTCGCTTGGTGCGATGTTCGCGTGGCTGGCGGGTCTGGTTTGTGGATTGCTGGGGCTGCGCAACAAGAGACGCCGCGGACTGGCGATTCTGGCGCTAATCATTGCGGCAGGATTGCCCGTGCTGGTGTGCTGCGGCGGTGCCCTATAGCGACTTGGGCGCAGCTTATTTCTTTTTGCGCTCCCGTTCCGTTGCCGCTGCCGCTAACGGTTTGGATGGGGCGGTGCCTTCGGGAATGAGGAACGCCAGTCCGCATTCCGAGCAGCGCACGCGCTTGCCGCGCACACTATCCGGAACCCGCAGAATGGCCCGACACGTCAGCTTGGGACAGATAATAGTAATGGACATTCTCGCACGAGACCACGTTAACGCGTACGCCACCATCGATATCGTCGCTTGAAGTAAACGACTTAACGATGGGAAGTACACCTGAGTTTACGATATCGCGGGCGATCTTTGCGCGAAATTGAATCCGATATGGTCGCTCGGGTTATCGGGCGGCGGTAAGCACGGGACTTTTTTGGGCAGGTCGCTGTAATTGGCTACCCTGCGGATTAAGCGGCAATTATTAGGCTACTGGATGCGGGAAGGCGACGATGTCGACGCCGAATTCTGAACGGCGGCGCGAAATCATTGCGCGAGCGTCGCGTGTCGATCTGACTGGATGGACGAGCCGAATGATCAGGCCGATTCGCGGCGGCGGCGGCTCTTGGCGGAGA
>CAZKIN010000253.1:0-5807 GCA_964552515.1 uncultured Phycisphaeraceae bacterium | reverse complement strand
AAACGGAGAACGGCAACGAGAGCGCGGTGCACTGGGACATGGTGTGCATCCAGACGCCGCATTTGGGCGGCGGGGAGATCCGGTTTGACGGGGAGCTGATCCGCAAGGATGGGCGGTTCGTGACGCCGGATCTACAGGGGTTGAATCCGGAGAAGCTGAAGTGACGCTCAACAGACAGTCCGCAGGCAAACGCATCGCCATGTGGTCGGGGCCGCGGAATATTTCCACGGCAATGATGCGTTCCTGGGAGAATCGCGGCGACACCGTGGTTTGCGATGAGCCGCTCTATGCGCATTATCTGCGGGAGACGGGGATCGATCATCCGGGGGCAGACGAGGTCATCCGGCATCATGAGAATGATTGGCGCAAGGTGGTTGCGGGTTTGGTCGGCGAGATTCCCGGCGGCAAGGCGATCTATTATCAAAAACACATGGCGCACCATCTGCTGCCGATGATTGATCGCCATTGGCTGGATAATGTTGACAACTGTTTTCTGATTCGTGATCCGCGCGAGATGCTTACGTCGCTGATCAAGAACCTGCCGCACCCGCGAATCGAAGACACCGGCTTGCCGCAGCAAATTGAGATATTGGAATTCGTGCGGCGTAAGTCGGGCAAAATGCCGCCGGTGGTGGATGCGCGGGATGTGCTGATGGACCCGGCGCGGATGCTGCGGCTGCTCTGCGCGGCGCTGGGAGTGCCGTTTGCTGACGCGATGCTGTCGTGGCCGGCGGGTCGGCGGGAGACGGACGGCATATGGGCCGAGCATTGGTATGACGCGGTGGAGCGATCGACGGGATTTGAGCAGTATAAGCGCAAGACGGACGAATTGCCCGCGGAGTTGGAGCCGCTGCATCGAGAGTGCCGGGAATGTTATGACCGGTTGTATGAACTGCGCCTGGGGCAGTAATTGTCGGAAACGGGAAGCACATGCTGCAGACATTCAACGAAAAGAACCGGGATTTGCAGGTCAACATCAATGGGCGGCTGGTGTATCGCGAACAGGCGGGCATAAGCCCGTTTGACTCGGCCGTGCAGGGTGGGGATGCGGTGTGGGAGGGCCTGCGGCTTTACGACGGGCGGATCTTCAAATTGACGGAACATTTAGATCGACTGCGCAGTTCGGCGCTGGCCCTGGCGTTTTCGCAGATTCCGACCCATGCGGAAATCACGGAGCAGATTCGGCGCACGCTGGACGTGAATGGCATGCGGGACGGTGTACACATCCGGCTGACGCTGACGCGCGGCGTGAAGGTGACGTCGGGCATGGACCCGCGGCTGAACAAGGCGGGTCCAACATTGATTGTGCTGGCGGAACACAAAGCGCCGGTGTACGACAAATCGGGACTGACATTGGTCACCAGCAGCGTGCGGCGGTTTCCGCCGGATTGTCTTGATCCGAAGATTCATCACTGCAATCTCATCCAATCGATTCTGGCAAAAATTGAGGCGAACAACGCGGGCGCGGATGATGCGCTGATGCTGGACACGCGCGGCTTTATTGCCGAGACGAACGCCACGCACGTTTTTCTGGTGCAAAGGGAAACCGTGTGGACCAGTCGGCTGGTGGCCTGTCCGGAAGGGATTACGCGGGCGACGGTACTGCAACTGTGTCACGATCATGGCATTGGCGCCCTAGAGGCCGACTTGACACTGACGGACGCGTATCGGGCGGATGAGGTGTTCTGCACCGGAACCATGGGTGAACTGGCGGGCGTGACCAAGGTGGACGGGCGAACGATAGGTGACGGCACGGTGGGACCGATGACGCGACGGCTTTCCGACCTGTTTCGCAAACTGACGGCGGCCGAAGGGACGCGGGTGTGCGGATAAGAGGACATCGTCGGTCGCTGTGATCGGTTGACGCTGCTGTCCACGAAGGCTAGAAGTTTGTTTCATGTCCATTCGTTTTATCTTCGGTCGCGCGGGAGCGGGAAAGACGCATTTCTGCCTGGAGGCGGTGCGTGGACATCTGCGGCGCGACGCGGTCGATGGTCCGCCGCTGATCGTGCTCGTGCCGGAACAGGCGACACTGCAAACGGAGCGTGCGCTGCTTACCGCCGACATCACGGCCTGCCATCGCGCGGAAGTGCTCTCCTTTCAGCGGCTGGCCCACCGGGTGCTTGATTCCAGCGGAGCGCCGCAACGGCAGGCGCTGTCCGAGCCGGCGCGGGCGATGGTGCTGCGTCATCTGTTGCAGCAGCGGCGAAGTTCCCTGCGTTACTATCGGCGGGTGGATCGCAATGCGGGATTCATCGACCGACTGGCAGTCACCATCACCGAGTTGATTGCGGAAGCGGTCGCGCCGGGTGATCTATCCGTGCAGAGTCCCTCGGCCGATGACCCGCGGCAGGCGGACAAGTTGCACGATCTGGGGTTGATGTACGCGGCATATCTGGAGTACCTCGGCAAAGAGCGCGTTGATCCGTCGCAGTATTTTGAACTGGCCACCGAGCGGGTGCCGCTGTGCGGCTGGCTGCGCGGGGCGATGCTGTTCATGGACGGGTTTGCAAGTTTGAGCCGGCGCGAGTCCATGCTGCTCATGGCGGTGGCGCGGCAGTGTCAAAGCGCGGACATCGGAGTGCTGCTTGATCCGGAGCTGGTTGCACCAAGTGGTGAAAAGGAAGCGTCGGCGGCCGCACGGCTGTTTCGCAAGACGCATGAGACGTGGCTGGATATGCACGAGGCGCTTGTGCAGGAGGGGCTGGAAATCGCGGAGCCGGTGCTGCTGCGTCCTGCGGTTACGCCGCGATTCGCGAATAATCCGGCATTGGCCGCACTGGAGCGGAATTCATTTGCGGTTACGAATTTCTTCGTGCCACCATCTGGCACTGCTACGCAAGGCATCGAATTGACCCAGTGGCCGACACAGCGGCTGGAAGTGCAATATGCGGTTTCGTGCATTCAGCGGTGGGTCAGTGATGCGTCCCCGCCGTGGCGGTATCGGGACATGGCCATCCTGGTGCGTGATCTGGAGGTCTATCACGACCTGCTGGTGGGCGAACTTTCCGCGCACGGCATCCCGTTTTTCATTGATCGTCGCCGCCCGATCGCGCATCACCCGCTGATTGAATTGCTGCGCGGCGGCATTCTGCTGGCCAGTGAGCGATTCAGCATGGACGCGGTGCGGCTGGTGCTCAAGTCCGGGCTGTTGCCGATGTCGCGCGACGCGATTGACGAACTGGAGAATTACCTGCTCGCCCATGGGCTGGTGGGATCGGAAGCATGGTTCGGCAGCGACTGGATGCACCTGCGGCGCGATGCTTATGTGCGCCGTGAACAGAACCATCCATCGGACGAGGTGGCCGCATTGGCGCGGATCAATACGACGCGCCGACAATTTGCGGACGCGATAAAGCGGCTGGCCGGCATTTTGCCGGGGGGGATGCTTAGCGGTGCGGAGTGGGCAGAGCTGCTGCGGAAATGGATGGCGGAGTTGCAGGTTGGCGAAACGCTGGAGCGCTGGACGGCTGAAGCCACTACGGCGGGTGAGCTTGACTTGGCCGCGCAACATCAACAGGTGCTGCGTGATGTGCCCGCTTTCTTAACTGACTTGGAATTGGCACTGCCGGAGACGCCGATCGCAATGGAGGAATTCGGCGGGATATTGGAGCAGGGGCTGTCGCGGATCACGCTGGGATTGACGCCTCCGACGCTGGACCAGGTGCTGATTGGCGCGATCGAGCGCAGCCGTCAGCCGACGCTGAAGGGGTTGATCCTGCTCGGGTTTAACGAGGGGCAGTTTCCGAGGAAGCAAGTCGAAGATTCGGTCCTTAATGACGACGACCGCGCGGCAATGCGGGCGCGGGGACTGCGCGTCGCGCCGCCGGCGCGGCTGCAAACGCTGGACGAGTCCCTGCTGGTCTATATCGCGGTGACTCGTGCCAGTCATCAACTTGTACTTACGTATGCCGCCGCCGGAGCGGATGGCAAAGAATTGAGACCGTCACCCTTTATTGCCGACCTGCGCCGAGCCTGTCCGGACTTAGAGGTGGTCCATCGCGCTGATCCGCTGCGCAGTGGAGAATCGTGGGACGTGCTGAATCGGCGAGACCTGCAAACGCGGCTGGCGATGGAAATGCGCATGCCGCCGCGCAAAGACCACAAAGGCGCATCGGCTGCGCTTTGGAACGCGTTGTACGAACGCGCACGACCTCAGTTGGTCGACGACCGTGCCGCCCGGCGCGCGTTTGCCGCGCTCGCGCCGATTCCACCGGTCAGGTTGACCACGCACGCACTGCGGCTACCGATCTTTCAGGCAGATGAGAACACGAAGAAGACAGCCCTGGTGAGCAGTATTTCCGCACTGGAATCGTATGCCGCCTGCCCGTTTCAGTTTTTCGCGCGGCATGGATTGCGGCTGCGGCCACGCCAGGAAGCGGCGCTCGCACCGGTGGACATCGGCCAGATTCGCCATGCGATTCTTGAAGAGTTTTTTGACGAGGTAATTGCCACGGACCGTCCGCTGGCCGGGTTTTCCGACACGGACATTGATGTGACACTGCGGGAGAGTTGTCGACGGGCGGCGAAGCGCATGTCGGGCGCGGGGATGGTGTCGCATGGTCGCGATGCGCATGCGCTGCGCGGCACGCACCGCGAGCTGGCGATACTGCTGCGGCGACAGCGCGAACTTGCGCGAGTCAGTCGCCTGGCCACCTGTGCCACGGAAGTGGCATTTGGCTTTGGCTCGGACGGACTGCCGGCCTGGGAACTTACGCTGGGCGAGGGAAAACCCACGTTGCGGCTGCGCGGGTTCATTGACCGCGTTGACCTGGGCCGCGTGGAGGGTGAGTGGTTCGGCACGGTGATCGATTACAAGGACTCGCGGGACAAGCGGCTGGACATGAACAAGGTGCTGCACGGGTTGGCGCTGCAATTGCCGACCTATCTCGTGGTTCTGCGGGAACATGGCCTGCATCTGCTCGATCCGCGGGACCGCACTGACCAGACGCAAATTCATCCCGTGGCCGCGCTGTTCGTCAACCTCGCACAACCCTATACGCGGAAGGACCGGCTCGATGCGAAATCCAACGCGGATGATGTGCCGGACGACAGTCAGTTAGAGGCGGAGTCCCCCACCAAGCCGCGCGGACTGATCAACTTCGAGCATCGCCTCGTGCTCGATCACTCCTTACAGGGAGGCTGGTCGGAAAACTACCAGATCTTCACCACGAAGAATGCTGAATTGGGGCGGCTGGACCAGTCCGACGGCGTGTCGCCCGAGATGTTTACCGCAGTGCTTGGGCACGTGGAGAAGCAACTGGCCGTTCTTGCCGGGCGAATCGTCTCGGGCGATTTTGACGTGCGTCCGGTGCGGCTAGGCAGTTACTCCCCGTGCACCTGGTGCGACATGCATGCCGTCTGCCGCGAGGAAGTTGGATTAACTCAGGTGCGTTACTTGCCATCCATGAAACGCAGCGCGGCGCTAACGGCCATGGAGTGAGACCCGCGGCGCCTTTACGCCTGGAAGTCGAAACGGTCAGGACGAAATCGGCATTTATTGAAAGGAAATGTGATGAGCAAAGATCGCGCTAAGCGCCTGCTGGTGACGGTGGTGATCGTGGCGACCCTGTGCCGGGTATGGCTGGGGCCGATAACTGTCGAGCGGACGGTATTGGCACAAATACCCGATGCAGGGGCGCAGCGTAACGAAGTCATCGCGGAAATTCGCAAGACGAATCAGCTGTTGGGGAGCATCGCTGATCTGCTGGAAAAACGCACGCTGAATGTGCGCGTCATGCCTGCCGATAAACCTTGAGCCGATAAGTAATGTGACGGCGCTGGAAATTCGCCCGGCGGGTCACACT
>CAZKIN010000252.1:0-5825 GCA_964552515.1 uncultured Phycisphaeraceae bacterium | reverse complement strand
TCGATTGGCTTGTCCGACGGCTATTCCGCCTACGCCCGCTACTTTCCCGCCGTCGGATCGCCACGCGGCGCCGTGCTTTATCATCACGGCATTCAATCGCATTGCGGCTGGTATGAATCGTCCGCGCTGCGGCTGGCGGAAGCGGGCTATCACGTGCTGCAATGGGATCGCAGAGGCAGCGGACGAAATACGCAAGATCGTGGCCACGCCGATTCCGCGGAGCAGCTTATCGCCGATGCTCATGCGGCCCGGGATGAGCTGGCGCGGCACAGCGGTCGGCGCGATCATCACGTCATTGGCATAAGCTGGGGTGGGAAGCTGGGCGTCGCGGCTTATGAATCTGATCCGCAAGGTGTCATTAGTTTGTCACTCGTGGCGCCGGGACTGTTTCCGCGCGTGGGGGTATCGAAAGCGGAGATGGCGAAAATTGGATTCGCGATGATCTATGAACCACGCACGACTTTTCGCATACCGCTGGATGATCCGGAGATGTTCACCGCGAACCCGACGTGGCAGGAATATATTCGAACCGATGCTCTGACCCTGCGACGCTGCTCGGCCTCCTTCTATCTGGCGTCACGCCGGATGGACAAGATCATTCAGCGCCTGTCCGTCGCACCGCCCGTTCCGCTGCACTGCATCCTGGCCGGAGACGAGCGGATCATCGACAACGACAAGACCCGGCAATTCATCCTGGCGCTGCCGTGGCGAAACTGTCGCATCACAACTTATGAACACGCGCGGCACTCGCTGGAGTATGAGAACGATCCGGAAGTTTACTTCGCGGATGTGCTGCGCTTCCTGTCCGAAGCCGCTTCCGTAAGCGCACCCAGTCAATCCACGGCGGCAGGAAAACATGTTTGATCGCAGGCTCATTGCACTTCTGGTCCTGATGGCGGTCGCAGTCTCGGCGATCGCAGCGCGACTGGTGCAGTTGCAGGTGATCGACGGCGCGTACTACAGCGCCCAGGCGGCCGAGTCCTTCCTCCAACGACCGGAGTCGCTGCCCTTCGTCCGAGGGAGCATTCGCGACCGCACCGGCGAACTGCTCCTGCGCAATGAACCATGCTGGGATGTGAAACTCGATTACGCCGTGCTCGCGGCGGACGTGGGTGAAGAACCGGAGTGGATGAAGGACGCGCTGCGCCGCTGGCGAAAACGATATGTTGGCATGGGCACTCCGGAAGATATCGAATGGGCCTTCCGCGTTGACGTCGACGACATGTGGCGGGCGATGGCTTACCTCGCCACCGGCGCGGAGAAGGCTGTTTCCGTTGACGATCTGCGTAACCGCGCGGCGGAAATTCACGCGCGGGTTCGACGGATTCACGCGGCCGTCGCCAAGCGCCGCGGATTCGCCGGCCCGGTCGCGGAAGAACAAATCGCCCACGCCATTCTGCCGCGGCTCGATGGCCATCGACAAATCGAAGCCCGCGAGGCATTGGCGAAGTATCCCTGGGTGCATATCGAACCGGCGCAAGCCCGCATCTTTGCTGACAATGCGGAGGCACTGGCCCATGTACTCGGTCGCGTAGGCCGGGTTGATGCGACCACGGTGGCCAATGACCCGAATGCCGATGATCCCTTCGCCTCCTATCGCGCGGATGAAACCCTCGGCATTTCCGGCGTAGAGTTCGCCAGCGAAAGAACCCTGCGCGGACGCCGTGGACAGGTCATCTTCGATCGCGAAGGCGCGGTGGTGACCGAAGTCCCGGCCGAGCCTGGCCGCGACGTCACGCTGACCCTGCACGCCGATCTGCAGCGACGCATGTACAAGGTCATGCAGCGCGCCGTACGACGACACCCGGCCTCCGCCGGCGGAGCCATCGTCGTGCTCGACGTGGCACGACGCGAAGTGCTGGCGCTGGTTTCCTATCCCGGCTATGACCCGTCAAGTTTTGAAGACTTATACCCCCAACTGCGCGACGACACCGTGCACCTGCCGCTGTGGTTCCGGGCAGTGGCCAGCCGCTACGCCCCCGGCTCGACAATCAAGCCGCTCGCCTGCATTGCGGGCTTCATCAACCACACCATCACCACCGAATCGCGCGAGGAATGCACGGGCTACCTGTTCGCCGATCAGCGCGATCGCTGGCGCTGCTGGGAAATGCAGGGCACCAGCGAACGCAAGAGCCACGGCTCGGTCAATGTCACCGCCGCACTCACCGGAAGCTGCAACATTTTCATGTATCGCCTCGGTGAACGACTCGGCGTGGATCGACTGTGCAACATCTTTGACATGGCCGGCGTCGGCCGCGGCACCGGAATCGCATTGCGCGAAGAAGATGCCGGCATCAACCCGACCTCATCGTGGCTGATGCAGGAAAAGCGCAGCGCGGTCAGCGTCGCCCACGCGCGTCTCTTTGCAATGGGCCAGGGTGAAATCGCCATGACGCCCCTGCAAGTCGCCAATATGCTGGCGGTCTATGCAAGCGGAAAATTCAAACCGGTCACCCTTATCGCGGGCGACGCAACAACCCCCGAGTGGCGGCTCCCGGTCAGTGCCGCGCAGTGGCAGGCAGTGCGGGAAGGCATTTACGGCGTGGTGAACGATCGTGACGGCACCGCCTACAAATACGCCCATTTCGAAAACGATCGCTGGGCCCTCTGCGGTAAAACCGGCAGCGCCACCGCCTACCCCTGGCCAACCGCCTACCATGTTCCGTATGTTGATGCCAACGGCGCGGCACAAACGGCCGTAGTCCCTGCCGGCTCAGCGTCCAGCGCCTGCGAACGATTCACTTGGGATCACCCCGGCCTCGCGTGTGACCGCACCAAGGTGGAAGTCGCCGCGCGCTGGCCCACCGTCGCGCCGGAAAACGGCGACAACCATTCCCATGCCTGGTTCGGCGGTTTTCTACAGCCCCGCGCGGCCAATGGTCACGCCGACTGGTCGAAGCCCTCGCCGATTGCCTTCGCGATTCTCGTCGAATTCGGCGGCAGCGGCGGACAAACCAGCGGCCCGCTCGCCAAAGAAGTGTCGGCGGAATTGCTCGAAGTCTTCGGACCGGATCTGCACATCGATCCCGTGCGACCGGACGGTGCACCATGAAACGGATCGCCATCGATCTTAACCACCCCTCGCTGGTAATCCTCACCGCGATCGCGCTGCTCATGCTGCTGGGCATCGCCAGCATCGGCGTGACCGACACGCATTATGTTGCCGGTCACGATGGCGGCCGCAACGCCATCAAGCAATGCATCTTCGCGCTCGTCGGCGTGCTGGCCGGTCTCGCCGTGTTGCACATCGGCTATCAGGAAATCGGACGCCACAGTTACGCCTTGTTCATCGCCGCCGTAGTGCTGCTTGTTCCACTGCTTGTTGCCAAGGTCACGCGCTTCGACTTCGGCGGACTTATTGCCCCGCGAAACGGCGCTTACCGCTGGATCCATTTGCCCGGCTACCAACTGCAACCTTCCGAAATTATGAAAGTGGCATACCTCCTCGCCCTCGCCTGGTATCTGCGCTATCGCCGCAATTACATGCGCTTCTCCGGCCTGATGACTCCGATCCTGGTTTCCGCCGTGCCGCTCCTGCTCATCCTGCTCGAACCCGACCTCGGTACCGCCCTGCTTCTCGTGCCGGTGCTCTTCGCCATGCTCTTCGTCGCCGGCGCGCGTTTGCATCATCTCGCATTTATCGCCATTGCCGCTGCGGCCATAGCGCCTCTCGCCTGGGACAAAATGCAACCCTACCAGCGCCTGCGCGTCACCGCTGTTCTGCTGCAATCGGATGAACTGCGCCAGAAAATCATCGAAAACCCCATCGGCTACGAAAAACTCGCCACCCGACGCCAGGCCATGGAATGGGCCGCCAGCGCGGGTTACCAACTAGTGCAATCGAAAAACGCCATCGGCAGCGGCGGCGTCAGCGGGCACGGCTGGGGCGAAGGACTCTACGTCACCAGCGGACTGCTTCCTGATCGGCATAACGACTTCGTCTTTGCCGTCATCGCGCACCAATGGGGACTGGTCGGGTGTATCGTGGTTTTGGCCTGCTATGTCGCCATCGCCGCCGCGGGTCTGCGCATCGCTTCACAAACCACCGAGCCCTTCGCTCGACTTCTTGCCGTCGGCGTCGTGGTCATGATCTTAAGTCAGGCGATCATCAACATGGGCATGGCCACCGGCATCATGCCTGTCACCGGCATGACACTCCCCTTCGTTTCATACGGCGGCAGCAGTCTGCTCACCAACTGCATCGCCGTGGGATTACTCCTCGCGGTGGGACAACTTCGCCCCTATCTGCTTTCCGTGAAGCCCAAGGAACTGGCCCTGCGACCAGGTGAACAATCCCCCGGCACCGGATCACGCGATCGCGGTGCGTCGGATGCCGTGGTGCACCGAGCGGCTTCGTGATAGATTCCGCGTTCGCGGATCGGCAATTCGAAAGGTAATTGTTCATCGACGGGAGTGAAAGACATGTTGCTGTCCAGGCAGAAACGAACTTCTTGTTTGCCGGCATGGGTGTTGTTCGCGTCCTGCATCACGCTCGGCGGCTGCAATCCCAGCGGCAGCGGCACGGGCGACGGTGATGGCGATGCCGCGGGTGACGTCGGCAGCGATGAACCCACCAACGTCACCGGCTTTTTCAACGACGACGAAGTCTGGCTCATCGGCTCGGATACCGTCTTCCTTTCCGGGCATGCCGGTCAGGTCGAGTTCGCCGTACTCGCCTCCGACGACGGCAACGAAACTTGCGCAGGCTGGATGCCCGAAGCCAGCGTGCGATTTGACGGACAGAACCTGAACGTGGCCTCCCAGTACACCGGACTTGAGCCGCAGCGCTCCTGCAGCGTCGACATCTCCGGCGGCGCGGTCATTTGTGCCCCCGGCGAAACGCTCGAGCCGCCGGATGAATGTGATCTGAGCGACGAAACTGGCGCGGTCAATATTGCGGGCACCGAATCCGCCCTCGCGCGCGTCCGCGTATTGCGCCTTTCGGAATGCACCAACCTGCCGGACTCCATCGCGGATGCCGACATGTACGCGATCTCCAACCTGCATCCCTTCGCACAGCTCCTGCTGGATGATCCCGCCTCCGCTGGTGGTCTCGTGCTGGTGGACAGCGACGGAACTGGCGGTGCCGGTCTGGTCGCCACCGGCGCCGCCGGCGACACCTACACTGGTTGCGGCGACCAGACTCCGGAGGGAACCATCGACTGGAACGGCAGCACCCTGGAAGTCAATCTCACCCTCACCGGCCGGGACAACGACGAACAATCCGGCTCCGCAGGAACCTGCACCATCACCTTCTCCGGTACCCGCGCCTATTGCGCCCAGGTTGATCCGCAAGATTTCGGCGGCTCCGGCCCGCCGGGCCAACTGCTCCTCTTCAAAGGCACCGGCGAATACACCTTCAACGAAGTTCGCTCGGAATATCCTTGGATGTACCTGCTATTCGGCGAAGCGGAAATGGGCGGAGGAGGCGGTGGAGGGGTGAGAGTCAAACAAATCATTGACCGGGGTGCTATCACGACGGCGCCACAATAGTAGCCCGTGTGAACTTACAGATTCGGGAATTATCTTGCTCTTATGCCGAAAACTTCTTGATTGCCCCATGGGATCAGTCCTAAAGTTGTTCCGTAGCAAGTCCATAAGAAAATGTGACGCTTCGGTGGCATCGATTGGGGGGTGGCCATCATGTCGAACCATGACTGCCAGGTACGGCGCGAAACCCTTGCCAATGGATTGAGGTTGGTTTGGCAACCAATGCCGCACGCGCACACCGTGCATATAACGGCCGCCGTGCGCGCCGGCTCGCACTACGAGACATCAAAGAACAACGGCGTTTCGCACCTGCTCGAACACCTGCATCTGACCAC
>CAZKIN010000251.1:0-5826 GCA_964552515.1 uncultured Phycisphaeraceae bacterium | reverse complement strand
TCGTCTCCATCTGCGGTTATAGTCCGATGAGAGAGGCGCTTTGCGCCAGGGGTGTGTTCGATCAGGAGTCTTATATGCGACGCTTCACGGCCGCCGGGTGTGTCATTGTTCTGTCCGCTGTTGCCACCTTCGTGCGCGCGGATGGTCCCAAGGATCTGGCCGCGGATATTGCTGCGGTGCGCGAGAAGTTCAACGCGCCGGCCGTTTCCGCGGCGGTGGTGAAGGATGGTCAGGTAGTCGGAGTCGGAGTGAGCGGCGTACGCGGTGCGACGGAAAAAACGCCCGTCGAAATCGGCGACCGCACGCTCATCGGCTCGTGCGGCAAATCGTTGACGCGCATTCTCATCGCGCGACTCGTCGACCAGGGCAAACTGCGCTTCGACTCGACGCTGGGTGAACTACTGCCGGATGTGGCGATGCGCGATGACTATAAGAGTGTCACCATCGAAGAGGTAATGACGTTCAAGGGGGGCATTCATCCATATACGCGCATCACGCCGCAGGACACGCCGATCATGTTCAACCTCGATGGCAAGCCGCGCGAGCAGCGGGCGCAGTTTATCGCGCACGTGCTCGGTGAATCGCCGGTCGCGCCGCCGCGCACCAAGTGGGTTTATTCCAACGCCGCGTATTCTTTGCTGGGGCATGTGGCCGAGCGCGTGATGGACAAGCCGTTTGAGGATTTGATCCGTGATGAAGTTTTCAAGCCGATCGGCATGGATTCGGCCGTGGTTGGCGCGCCGTTCGCGGATACGAATATTCCGGGATGGTACGGCCACCAGCGTACGCGGGAGGGGTTTCGGCAGCAGGCGCGGAGCCGCGGGCGCATGCCGGCGATGGCACCGGCGGGAGTGATGAGTTGTTCGATCGGGGATTTCGCGAAAATGGGTGCGGCGCTGGTGGCGATTGAAGCGGGGAAAGGTGTCCCCTTTCTGTCACCGGAAGTGGCGAAGCGTTTGCCGGAATTGCGGCCCGATGCGGAGGAGGGTGCCCCGTTTTTCGGCGGCGACGGGCAGTATACGGCGGTTTTCGCGCTGTGGCCGAGCAAGGGTGTCGCCATCGTGGCACAGACCAACGGCGGAGATTCCGACGAGGTCTGCCGCGGTTTGATCGAGGCGGCGCGGGTGGCGGTCGCGCCGGATGTTCCGGCGTTTGCGCCGATGATCACCGAGGGGAAGGGGAAGTACGGCATTCGCATTCAAACCGTCGATGACGACGATGACCAGTGGGAAATTGCCAGCGTGGAAGCAGGTTCGATAGCGGAGAAGGCGGGATTGAAGGCGGGGGACCGCATCATGGCCATCGACGGCAAACCGATTGTTGATCTTGCTCCGCGCCAGCGGTTGGAGGCGTTGAAGAAATCGCCGGTGGCCATCGCCGTGAAGCGTGCGGATGAGGATGTGGCGATTACGTTGCAGGCGCCGTGATGTTTTCGGTGCGGCATGGTGGGGGTAGGCGTAGGATTTGTGGTCGATTCGAGACCGCAGGCCGCACCCATCAAGTCAACATCGAATCGTCCGGGGTTTCCTCCACGACTTTCAGCGCGGGGATTTCGTCCGGCTTTTCGGGGTCGAGACGGGGAAGGTCCTTGAGGGAGGCGAGGCCGAACACTTCGAGGAAGCGCGTGGTCGTGCCATAGAGCAGCGGGCGGCCGATCTCTTCGGCGCGGCCCACGATCTTGACGAGGTTCACTTCACGCAGGCGGCCCAGCACGTCGCCGACCGCGACGCCGCGCACGGCCTCAATGGCGGCACGCATCGCGGGTTGTTTGTAGGCAATCACCGCCAGGGTTTCGAGCGCGGCCGGCGTGAGGCGGGAGTCGGCGCGGGCCTTGTGTAATTTGCTGATCCACGGGTTGTAGGCGGGGAGCGTAAGAATCTGATAGCCCTTGGCGATCGCTTCAATGCGAAAGGTGCAGCCCATCTGTTCGTATTTCGCGTTGAGGGTTTCGATATGCTTCTGCACATCGCTTACGTTACAGCCGCCGACGATCTGCGCGAGCTTGCTACCCGGCAGCGGGACGTCGGTGGAGAGCAGCACCGCTTCGATGATCAGTTCCGGCGCGAGGGCGAACTGCGCTTCGTCACCAGCGCTGTCAGTTTCCGCATCGCCTACGTGCGCGGTTCCATCGATCACGCGTGGGTCATCGACCGGTTCGTCGATGGCGGGGGGCGCTTCCACGGGGGCCGCGATAGTCGCCGCAGCGCTGTCGATGGTTTCGACCGCGGGGCCGGTTTCGTGCACGATTCCATCCGATTTCTTGGCGCGTCCGTTCTTTTTCATAGGCCCGAATGATAACCTCCGTTGAGCCGCAATGCGAGATTCTTTTCGGCGGTCGCGTGGTGAAATTGGTGGCGTTGTGAGTTGCTGCGGCGAGCCGCCGTTGCTTCATCCGCATGCGTCCGTTATACCCTCGCAACGAACAAGGAGTGACCGGTGCCGACAAACGTCAATCGAATTCGCAATCCTGATCTCAGTCTCGGCGGGGATGCCCCGCGCCATTGGCTGTGGCATACCTCGTCCGCTGCCGTGCAAGTCGAACGCGCGGCGGCTGGGAAGGCCGGTCTGACGATTCGTCACCAGGACGCCCGCGGGATTTCGCGGATCGAGCAGCCGGTGGCGTGCCGAGCGGGGAAATACTACCGCGTAGAGGCCGACGTTACGTGCGAATTGGCAGGCGAGGGGGCGGAGGCGGGACTCTTTCTTACCCTGCGGACTGCGGATGGAGCGATTGATTTGCGCTCCGCGCCGCTGCTGCGTGCCAGTGAACTGGTTGCCATGCGGGCGTACTTCGAAACGCCAAAGGGGGCTACGCAGGTCATGGTCGGGGTGGCGGTCAGCGAAGCGCGCGGGCAGGCGGTCGTGCACCAGGTGCGCTTCATCACCATTATCGAACCGGAGGAGGAATCGCACGCGATGGCCACTCCGCCGCCGACGTTGGCCATGCCGACGCCGCGCGTGGTGGAAACGGTGTGCATCTGCTCGGCCGGAGGTACGGATCGGCCGATGGTAGCGCGGCTGCGGGCGGTGCTGGGAAATAAGAAGGTAGCCGCGATCGATGGTCGTGCGGCGGTTCCGGCTGCCGCGGATGCGGTGATTTTTCCGGATGACGTCTTGCCCAAGTCGGTCAAATCTCTAAGCGCGCTGATCGCGCTGGCGGAGAAGAAGATTGTCGTGGTTTCACTGCCCGCGTTTGCGGCGCTGTCGGGGAAGGCATTGTCGGTTCGCACCGTCGAGCAGGTGGACGATCCGATTCATGCGCGCGTGGTGTTCAGCAACTGGGCGACGAGCGGCTTTGCGCTGCATGATTGTTTTCCTTTTGCCTGGGAGGGGAAGGCGAAGGGCGGTTTCGTGCAGCGGCAGTTGCGGGTTTCGAAGGAGCAGAAAGCGTTTTTCAGGAAGCACGAGCTGACGGTGCTGCTCGATTCGATGTGTGACAAGGACGCGACATCGCACATACCCATTGCGCTGTTTCGCGAATTTCCGCGCGGCGCGCTGCTGGTGCTGGATACGCAGCCGGTGGAAGCCACCGCTTCGACGATGAACGAGCCGACGATTGCGCTGCAGCTTATGAAGTCGATATTGGGGCGCAGCAATCCGGGGCTGGGGCAATTCACGGTGCCTGCGCGGACAGTGACACAGTTCCGCCAGATGCTGCGTGATTTCTCGGACCGCTTTCCGGCGTTCGTGGTGCATGACCAGCGTGATCCGCAGCGCGACGATGAGATGCCGGTGCTGGTTACGGTCGGGGGTGACGACGAATCGTTTGGCCTTCCCCTGCAGCCCAAGCCGCTCATTCTGGTTCGTTCGGGTTTGATCAGCGGCGAAGCGGAATCGATCTATGCGGCGCTGCAATGGTTCAAGCATTTCGTAAGACCGCTGCCGCATCCGTGCTCGTATGTGGATGCGCTGGCGAAGCGATTTCGGTTTGGGTGGGTGCCGATCGTGGCGCCGTGGCATGTACGCGAGGGGTGGAGTGCGGGGCGATTTGAATCGGGAAAGTCGACCAACGGTACTTTGAATGGACGAGCGGGGCGGCATGTTGCGGAGGTGGCTGGTGCCACGGAAATGGCACTCGATCTTTCCGATGCCAGCGTTGCGGCGTTGATTGATGTGACGAGCACGCCGGGACAAATCGCGCGGGTGGTGGTTGCGGATGCTCAAGGGGCGCACCGGCGAATCTTGGAATGGGTGCCGAAGCTAAAATCGCTGATTTTTCCGGCGGAAGTTCATGCTTTTGCACCGTCGGCGGATGTTTCGTTCGCCGACCGGGACAGCTATGCGTGGCGCGAACTTGGCGCAGAGGTCGAAGTCACCAAGAACCGTTCCGCGTTTGGTGAATCGCTGCATGACGATGCGCGGCGCGCGGGGGCGGCGATGGTGCGGATTGAGCTGCCGCGCAGCGAAGGTGATTTTGTGACCAACTCCATTCACCGGACGGCGCTGGGGGCGGCGCTGATTGAGCAGGTGATCGGGTTGGTGCATGGGGTGGTGGCGGTGAATCGTTCAGCCGCCGCCGTTTCCATTGCAGGACTGCCGAAGCTGGCGGCGGGGGAGACGCAAGTCCTTACTGACTCTGATGTGTCACTATCGACACGACGGCCGCGCGCTTTGGCGACATGACAAGGTGTCGGCTTCTTGGCATATCCGGCGACTAAGATTCACTGGTCCGGCGGGCAAATCGTATAGCTTTGCGCAGCGCATCCCACTGCGCCGGGGTTTGCGTTCCGCAATTTCCAGCGTGAATGGCCTGATATTTGCACCGCGCGGCATCCTGCAGCAAGCTGACCAACTGCGATTCATCAAGACTGCGCGCGAGGCCGGGCCCGAGCAGCAGTTCATGGTGATTCGCAACATGCATTTTGGAAAAATCGGGGTTTTCAATTTGCGACAGAATGGCAGACGGCAGTTCCCGGAAGGAATCGGGGGCGGTCGCGGCTAGTGACAGCGGTGAGGCATCGTGGTGAACCACGAAGGCGTGCCGGGAAGCGGTCCAGCGCGTCAGGATTTCGGCCAGGGCCGCCCACTGGGCCGCAAGGTGCGCGCTGAGGGCCGGCGCGTCGGCGAGCAGGTGGGCAAAGCCATGGACTTCGCCGGATCGTCCCGCTCCATCGATGATGGCGCCGGCCTGTTTGCGGGCGGTGGTGACGTCGACCCCGGCGGCGGCGCTGGTTTGGCAGCAGGATTCGCAGAAACAGATGGACAGGGCGGATTTTTCGAGTTCGCCACATTTCGCGGGCATTTCCCATGATCCATGCGCGTGATCCGACCAGGCGGGGAAGAGATCGTGCAGGACGATGGTGCGCTTGCCGAAGCGGCGGGCGAGTTCGTCGAGAATCGCGCGGGAGTAGGCTTCGACTTCGCGGTCGCAAATGCAGGCGGAGTATTGCGAGGGTGCGGCGAGAGCGTTGACGCACGCGGTTTCCGGATGGTGCAGGGGGATTCGTCCGCCGCTCCCGATGGAAAGGGCGAAGCGGAGGTCGAGGCCGCGCGCGTCGCAGGCGGCAGTGATGTTGGCGACGGCTTCGCGGGTGCGGGCCCAATCGGAAATGATAGGTCGCCAGGAGGTTCCGCGCAGGGTGCCGCCTTCGGGTTGGAAGGTGAGGCCGCCGGTGTCGCGGAGGATGCGCGGGCGGACGTCGCCGGTGCGGAGTTCATTTACTGGCGGCACGCCGGCCCAGAGGTGCAGGCCGGTGATGCCGACTTCGCCCTGCAGGTGGTCGAGGGTGCGGTCGAGATGGTCGGCGAGATCCCACGGGTAGGCCGTGACAAAAGCTTTGAGCATGCCTGATCCTCCTTGTCCGCGTACAGCTTAGACGGTTGGGG
>CAZKIN010000250.1:4210-5840 GCA_964552515.1 uncultured Phycisphaeraceae bacterium | reverse complement strand
TGCCGATGAGATGCGGCGCTGACGATTACTCCGCGGTCGTCAATGCGCTGAATCGCCTTGCGATCCGCGTCAAACACGCGCTCCACACCGTTGGCATCCACATTCACGCGAAACGCGCCGCGAAATACGCCGACCACCGGATGCGTCTTGTAGGAAGGCAGCACAAACAGCATCCATGTCTCGCCGACCGCAAACTCCGGCGCACCGGCCACCCGCAGCGTCCAATCATCAACCGTGCCGCCGGGCACCACCATGCTAAATGACTCACTTGCGCCGGGTTGTGCGCCCTTCGCAAATTCGGTATGCGTGAAAGTAATTTCAGTCTCTATCCGTCGCGGATTCTCCGCCCAGTACGAACGCGTCTGTGCCACTTGTCCGACAATCACCTGCCCTGCCAGGTCGGCCATCCGCGCAATCGACATCTCCTCGACCTGCCCGCCGCGCACCACTGCGGCGACCGCGCTGAGCATAGAAAATGCACAGGCCATCGCGCGCACTGCAATCGATAGTCGCCGTCTGCCCGTCACCAAGATCGCTCTCCTCTACTTTCCCATCGCAGGGATTCCCAGCAGTATCATACCGCGCCGCACCGCGATTTTCGCCGAAAATAAGCCCGTTTTCTGCATATCCTGACTCACTGCCCAGGCCGCGTAACAGGCCACACATTATCGGCATAGCACTCTGCGTTCCTTGCACCCGGATTATTCTCAACCTCCCTGTTGACGTGACCACCCGATAACCCGCACTATGATCTCATCATGACGACACGAATGATCCCGGTCTCAACGCTCATCGCGCTGTCCCTTTCACTTCCCGCGTGTCAGCGCCCCCACCAGCCATCAACTCCGCTGGATTCGTACAAACCCGAAGCCATCCATGTCGCCGAGCAGGGTCCGACGCCCGAGCGAACACGACAACTTGCCGCATCCGACCCCGCAGCGTTTTTGGAACTATGTCGCAACTTCTGCCGCGTGCGCATTCGCGACTATGTCTGCTTATTCGTAAAAGAAGAACTGCTTGCCGACGGACTGTCGCCCGAACGTCACATGGAAGTCCATTTCCGTGAAGACCCGTTCAGTGTTGACTTGAAGTGGACAAAGAACCCGCAGCTCGCGAGCCGTATGTCATATGTCAAAGGCTGGCAGGATGAGGCCGGCAATCCCATCGCCCACTTCCACCTCCGCGGTGGTCTCAGTCTGCTCGCGCCGAAGGGCGTCTATCGCTGCATCTATGCCGACGGAATCGGCACTGAATCGCGCCGTCCCATCGACCAGTTCGGTTTGTGCCATATGCTGGACATGATGGTCGCCACCAACGAGCGTGCGGCCGGCAACCCGGAATTCTCCTTGCATTTTCTGGGCGAGAACACATTCAACGGCCGGCCCACCTTTCTCTTTGAACGCAAGCTGCCGTACAGCGGGGAAGGCGGCGATTGGCCGGATCGGCACATGCTTGTACACATCGACGCCGATCATCTGGTGCCCATAGCATTATTCGCTTACGCGGACGACGAAAAACAATCGCTGCTGGGACGCTACGAGTTCCGCGACCTGCGCTTCAATGTCGGCCTCATCGATGCCGACTTCGGCCCCCCACCGCCCGCTAACCTCAAGCCGGAAGAAACGGAGCA
>CAZKIN010000250.1:0-4110 GCA_964552515.1 uncultured Phycisphaeraceae bacterium | reverse complement strand
ATGCCGACTTCGGCCCCCCACCGCCCGCTAACCTCAAGCCGGAAGAAACGGAGCACAGTCCAGGCACAGCGCCATGACTTTCGCTGGCACTCTTTTGGGCATTTCTATACGGAAGGGATGCAAACCAGCCGCGAAACGTCGAACGGAGTCCCGCACTCCGGGCAGCGCCGATGCACGAGGCCTGTCAGGCTATAGTCACATGTTGGACAACGCAATCCGATGTCCGGTATCGCCCCTTGTCCGCCTTCCCACATGACCCAGTGCGCAGCTTTGTGCCATTGTTGCTCTTTGGGATTCCACCCAAGCAGCATCGGGATTCCGCAGGCTCCGCATGTCTTTCGAAACGGGTTCCAGATGATTGGCCTGAAAAAGAACCGAAGTCCACAATGCGGACACGCCGACATTACACAAACATTGTATGTCAAGAGAAACGCGACGAGTACCAAAATGAATCCGACTCGATAATCAACACCGCGCCAGCCGGTGACACTGCCTGCAATTATGGCGAGTACGGGGAACAGAAAAATGGCAAGTATGGCAATTCTTCTTCGACGCCTAATCCTCATCAGCCCAACGATAATTGAATAATCAATGACCGTTGCAGAAGCGTCAGGTCCGCCGTTACCGACACATTTATCGTTAGATTGAGGAGTTTCAACCATCGCCAATCAATACACTGATTCAGCTCACTCCAAACGGGTCGCAGTCCTGCGAGCTTATTCTGAACTCAACGCCCTGAATCATACTTGTCAACCGCTCGCTAAGCGGTATTAGCGCCGGCCGCTCACTCGCCCAATGGCCCAGCAGTATCGCCGTGGCGCCGGCCCGCGCGATGGCCAGCCCGTCGTGATGCCGCATTTCGCCAGTGATAACCACCGTCCGCGCAGTCAGCCCGGCACGAAACGGCAAACTTCCGGCAGAACCGGCCACGATGATCGCGCGGTCCACCATTTGCTTGCCATCGCCAACGAGTTGCATACACCGTGATTTCGTGGCCCGCTTAAGACTTGCTGCCAAACGGCTAAGAGCAATCGACTTCGGCAACGCGCCCACGCGACCGATTCCCTTCACCGGTCGGGCCTTGAGCGGATAAATATCGTACGCCGGTTCTTCATATGGGTGCGACGTCCACAGCGCGCGACTCACGTCCAGCAACTTGCGGACCGGCACCACCACTTCGAACCGTACTTCTTCAACAAACTCCATGCGGCCCTTTTTTCCGACAACCGGATTGGTAGAGTCATCGCCGAAGAATGTTCCCCGCCCCGCCACGCGAAAGCTGCATTTCTCGTAGTTTCCAATTCGCCCCGCACCGGTCGCGAACAGCGCCTCGGCCACGCGATCAACATGTTCCGCCGGCACAAATGTCACCAGCTTGACACTTTCGGTTCCATCGTCGCAATATTCCAGCGGCTCCGTCGCCGTCATTCCGCAAAGTGTCGCCAGGATGTCATTGGTTCCTCCCTCGGCCGCATCCAGCGCCGTGTGCGTGGAATAAATCGCGATCCCCGCCCGAATGCTTTCGAATACCAGTGCCTCCATGCCGTCACCACCCCCGCACAACCGCTTCACCGGTTTGAACAGCGGTGGATGGTATGCCATCACAACATCAACTTCATTCTCAACCGCTTCGCGCAGCACCGCAGCTGTCAGGTCGATACACAGCAGAACGCGCCGGAGTGCCTGGTCCGCGTCACCAACGAGCAAACCGACATTGTCCCATTCCTGCGCCAGCCGGGTCGGCGCGATGGCTTCCATCGCCACGACGAAATCGGCCACCTTCGCACGCGTCTCCTTTTTCTCTGCCTTCCTGCTCATTCGGCCGCGCACTCCTTTCGCACCAGTTCGCCAAACGCCGCGTGCAACCGTCGCGCCATCGGACCCACCTTCCCGTCCGCAATGTCCCGCCGCTCAATCCTGGTCACCGGCATCACCCGCAGCACCATGTTGGTGAGAAACACTTCGTCCGCGTCGAGCAGGTCGTCGATGGACAGCGCCGTCTCCGTCGCGGCGATTTCCATGCTCCGCGCCAGTTCCAGCACCGTTGCCCGCGCGATTCCCGGAAGGACGGGCGTATCCAGCGGAGGTGTCTTAATGGTGTCACTTTTAACCACGAACACGTTGCTGATGCACCCCTCCGCCAGCGTATTGCGCGTGGTAAACCACAGGGCCTCCATGCACTGCTTCTGCTGCGCTTCGCGCAATCCCAACAGTCGCGGGAGGTAGGAAGTAGTCTTGTGCCCCCCCGTAGGATCATGTGGTGACACGCGATAACTGGACAGCGCGACCTGTGCGCCATCCTGATACAGTTTCGACGCGGGCACCACCAGGGGAGCGGCCGTGGCCACAACTGTCCAATGTCTGTCACTCTCCGGTTCCGCGGTCACGTCGCCGGCGCTCACCGTCAAGCGCACCCGCGCATCCACCAGTTCATTGCGCTCCAGCAACTCCAGCAAATCCACCCGCGAGGGCAGTTCAATTCGTTCAATAGGCCGCATTAGAATTGCGGCGGAGCTGCGCAGTCGCTCGACATGCGCTTCCACGCGGAAAATGCGGCCATTTTCGGCACGCATGGTTTCAAACAGACCCGCGCCGTGCAGCCACCCGCCGTCGAAAATGCCGACCCGCGCGTCGGCCGCGCTGACCAGCTGACCATTGTAATATACGGTTGCGTTGTTCATGAGTGCCATCATAAAGTCATGTCGGTCTTGCGCCCAGCGCCCGCAGCATACCGGCCGCTTTCGCTTCGATCTCGCGATACTCGCTGTCGCAGGTGCTGTCGGCCACCACGGCGCCGCCGGCGTATACCTGCACCGTGCCGCCGCGCTGCAGCATGGTGCGAATCGCCACGTTGAGTGTCATATTTCCGTCACACCCGACCATGCCTATGGCGCCGCAATACACTTCGCGCGGATGCGGCTCCAGCTCATCGATGATCTGCATGGCCCGAATCTTCGGACAACCCGTCACCGAGCCGCCGGGCATCGTCGCGCGCAGCAATTCGGCCATACCAACTTCCGGTCGCAGCTCGCCTTCCACCGCAGCGACGCGATGGAAAACCGTCGGGTGCTCTTCGATCGAACCGGTGTCGCTGACCCGTACCGTGCCATAGCGTGACACTCTACCCAGGTCATTGCGCAGCAGATCGATGATCATGTTCAACTCGGCGCGGTCCTTTTCGCTGGATTCCAGGTCTTTTCGCACCAGCTGATCTTCTGCTGAATCTGCACCACGTGGGCGAGTACCTTTGATCGGTCGCGTCACGACCTGCCGTCCGCGCAGGCTCAGGAACAATTCCGGCGACGCGGAGATGATCGCTCCTTCGTCCCACGGCAGAAAGGCCGCGTACGGCGATGGACTGACAGAGCGCAGTCGCAAATAGTTCTCCAGCGGAGTCGCCGTGGTTTCCACCGTAAATCGCTGGGTCAAATTGACCTGGTAAATATCTCCCGCTTCGATGTAGCGCATCGCCTTGTCGAACGCGGCAGAGTAGGCCCTGCGATGGTCGCCGGCCCGCGGCGAGAGACTCATGTCCGTCACGCGCGCGATCGGCACTTTTTGCGTCACCGGCAACTTCAACTTACCGGCGGCGGCGATCCGCGCTCGCACGCCTTCCAGCTTTTCTTCTACGGAAACGCAGGGAACGGAGTCCGACCCCGGTCCGTCGATCGCCACGGCGTGCCACTTCCTGGCACGGTGATCGTACACCGCCGCGGCGTCGTAGAAGTACCAATGCGCGGCGGGAAGCACTCGTTGCGATTGCTTGCGCGTCCGCAGCTTTTCAACGGTCAGGCCGGACTCGTAGGTAAAATATCCAATCCATCCGCCGCAGAACGGCGGGTGCCAATCTGGTGGCACGCAGATGGCGTCGCGCGCCATGCGCAGTTCCAAGCCCTGAAATGGACAACTCGCATCGCCGGCATCGTGAATGAATTCGGCCACGGGATTGCAGGCGAAAATGGAAAATCCCGCACCACCATACGCGGGAAGCGTAGTTTCGAGAACGGCCGGGTTTTTCTCGGCGCAGAACGCCGTGATGACCGCTTCGGTCGGCACATTTTCCACCACCGCCAGCGCCACCACCCGCCGCTCCCGCGCCGCTGCCAGCAT
>CAZKIN010000249.1:0-5846 GCA_964552515.1 uncultured Phycisphaeraceae bacterium | reverse complement strand
TCCTTGCCCTCGGAAATGAACGGCACCCACACGCTGGCCATGTGCAGCATGATGACCATCGGCGCGCGCGGCAGCGATCCCGACGACTGCGAAAGGCCGTAATTATTCCACTTCGTTTCCGTCACCGACTTGTACAGGCAGCACGAACCCTGCTGATAGAGCAGCGGCACGCGATTGGCAAAACGGATCAGCCGCGCGGACACATCGTCGTCGTTTTTCGCCTTGCCATTGTCCTCCACGTGCTCATCGCGCTCGTCGTAACCAAGTTCGCCGCCATACGCGAGCCCCACCTCAATCTGAAATGGATTACCCCGATACACCGCCGGCGGGCGCGTACTGGCCGTGTAAAACTCAGCCTTCACGCCGCGCAGCAATCCCTGCAAAATCGCCTCCGCACCCATCGGCGCCAGGCAATCCGTGGACGGTGCCTTCAGCTTGGCACTCTGCAGCGCGCGGTAGATCTTTTCCGCGGTCGGCGGCTCGATGCCCGTCACCCGCGTGCGCGTCGTCACCCCCGCGGCCGCACAGACCTGCTGGGCGATCGCCGGGCTGACCCGCGAAAACTCCTCGGTCAGAAACGCGCTGACCGTCGATTGTTCCGTTTCCTTCAGCATCTTCATCAGTGTGCCGAGTTCGATGCCGTAAGGGTGCGGTTTGATTTCGCGCGTTTCGGCGGGCAGGGTCTGCGTGCCGCGCTCAAACGAAATCGCCTCACCTTGCGGCGGACGCAGTGTGAACGCCGCATGCGGATTGGCAATCGCCGTCAGTTGCAGGTATTCGTCGACGCTGCCCTTGCCGCGATTGTAAATGGCCGCCAGCTCGATGGTCACTTCCGTGCCGTGCGCCCACTCCACGTCGATCGTCTCTTCTTCAATGATGTCCGGCTTGTTTTTCTTCGTGTCGATGGCCAGCAGATAAAGATGTGCCTGCGCCTTGGCACTCGTGCGGCTTATGATCCGTACCGGCTTCCCGGTCGTAATCAGCCCATACATGCCGGCCGCGCTGATGCCGATACCCTGCTGCCCGCGCGACATTTTCAGCCGGTGAAACTTCGACCCATACAGCAGCTTGCCGAACACATTGGGAATCTGCTGTTTGACGATGCCCGGCCCGTTGTCGCGGACGGTCACCTTATACTTCTCTTCGTCGGTCTGCGCGATGATGATTTCGATGTCCGGCAGGATGCCCGCTTCCTCGCAGGCATCAAGACTGTTATCCACCGCCTCCTTCACCGTGGTCAGCAGCGCCTTCCGCTTGTTGTCGAAGCCGAGCAGGTGCCGATTCTTCGCAAAGAATTCGGAGACCGAAATCTCTCGCTGCTGCTTGGCCATCGACTCCGCCGTCGCGGAGCGCCGCTCGCCCTTTTTTCCCGACCCCTTGCGCTCCGGTTGCTCAACCTCCTCCGCTTCAACCGCCGCCATACTTGGCACCACCGGCTTGCTCGAACCGGACAGCGGCGCATCCCCACCCGCCTTCATCGCTCCCGGCAGCAGCACCGCGGCCTCCCCCTTGGATCCGAGGATCGCCTTCTCCCGGGTTCGTGTACCTTTATGCACTGCGCCCTTTACCGGGCCGGTGGCTTTCTTTTTTTGTGGTGGCATAGGCTCGTTTTCGGCAAAGAGCAGGCTCTGTTGACCGCCCGACCGCTCCGTTGTGTTTTCGGTTTCACCGGCCATCCGTGGCTCCCCCGGAAAGAAGTAATCGCCTGCGTCTCCGGTCGCTGGTCGGCGAATGTAGCTGCCCCCGCCGATGCCAGCAAACTCCGTAACCTTACTTTGGTCGGCAAACGAACAACGGATACAATAGACGCAGGTTTTCTTACATTGCCTGGGATGTGAATTTGATGCCGACCGCCGCGCCTTCCAACCTCTGGGACGACATACTCAATCACGTCCGCACCGCCCACCCCGCCCTGTACCGCGGCTGGTTCATCGACCTGTCGCTCGACGGAATCACCCACGGTGTGATGTCCATCCGCACCGCCAACACCGGCCAACACCAATACCTGGAGCAATACGGCACCCCCGGTTTCTCCGAAGCAGCGCAGGCCATCACCGGCCGCCTGATTAGCGTACAATTCCTCCGCCCGATGATCGAACCTGCGACCATGCTGGAAAAACTTCGTCAGGAGTCCCTCGGCAAACTCTCCCAGCTCAACCCCGATTTCACGTTTGAAAATTACGTCGTCGGACCGGGCAATCGCCTCGCCCACGCCACCGCGCTTTCCGTCGCCGATGCCCCCGGCCAAACCTACAACCCACTCTTCCTGCATGGCCCCCCGGGCATCGGCAAGTCGCACCTGCTTCACGCCATCGCGCGGCAACTCTCCGCGACGCGCCCTGCAGCTAAGATCATCTGCCTGCCTTGCGCCACCTATGCCAACCAGGTCATGGCCGCTCTGGAGCAGGACGCCTCAACCCCGCTCCACTCCCAATGGCGCGATGCCGACGCCCTGTGCCTCGACGACACCGACCTCCTCGCCAGCCGCGAACGCAGCCAGGAAGACTTCTTCCACTTGTTCAACGCCCTGATCGATCGCGGCAGGCAAGTCGTCTTGGCGGCCAATCACCCCCCATCTGACATGACGGGCCTGCCCGACCGCCTGATCAGCCGCTTTAGCTCCGGCCTCGTCGCCATGGTCGAACCGCCCGACCCCGAAACACGCCTGGCCATCGTGCAGAAATGGTCCGCTATCCGCGCCATTCCACTTCCTGATGACGTCGCCACCATGGTCGCGGCGTTTCTTCATGATGACTTACGAGATTTGAGTGCGACTTTGTCCAAACTGGATTTCGCCAGCCACCGCCAATCCGGCCGCATCGATGCCGCCTTGGCCCGTGAGGTTCTGGCCGCCGCAAAGCACACCAAATGACAGGGTTGACCCATGTCCCGGTTTACACTGTCACCAAATGCCGCAAAACGCACCGACCAACTCACAGGAAACTGACAGAAAAATACGCGCCATGGGCAACGCAGCCTTCGTTCCCGCCGATACTTGCGCTCCCCCCGCCCACCTCCACGCACAGCATACACAGGCCATATGATGAAGAATTCTTTTAGAAAATAGAATACATATAAGAGGGCACGGAGGATCTGTGACCAGCCAAACGCCCCCGATCCGCCACGCGACGGAATGGCCTGACCGTCGCCTCGCCAACCCTTTTTCCGCGCTTCGCAGCCACCCGATTTTCGGGTACAATTCCAGCCCGGCACGTCCGGCATCCCGACCTTGGGAAAACGGATATTTCTGGCTGTCGGATGTGGGACACTGGCTCAGAGGAACTTGCCATGAAGTTGCGATTCAATCGGGCCGAAATGGCCGAGGCGCTCCGCGCCGTCTGCGGTGTTGCGGCCACGCGCACACCCAAACCGATCCTGCGCTGCGTTCGCATCGACGCGAAGTCCGACGTGGTGCTGCTCTCCGCGACCGACCTGGAAGTCGGGCTGCGCTTCGCGGTCACCCAGGTCGAAGTGGACAAACAGGGATCCACGCTCGTCGTCGCCGATACCCTGCTCCGCATCGTCAGCGAATGCGGTGACGAAGTGCTGTCCGTGGAAACGTCGGGCCAGCAGCTCAACATCCGCGGCACCGGCAGCCATTTCAAAATCGTCACCCAGGACGCTGCGGAATTCCCGCCCGTCCCGGGGATGGAAGGTGGACCGGATTTCACCATCGCACACGACCGTCTGCGCGGCCTCATCGAGTGGACCATTTTCTCCTCCGCGCGGGAAAGCAGCCGCTACGCCATCAACGGCGTCTACTGGGAAGTGAAAGGCGAAATGCTCACCCTCGCCGCCACCGACGGCCGGCGTCTTTCCGTCGCGCATTCGCCCATCGTCCCCGGTGCCAATGCCGCACCACCCAGCATCATCGTACCGATCAAGACCATGCAGCTGCTGTCCAAACTGCCGGGCGATTCCGACGCGCCGGTGGGCGTAAAGATTTCCCCGAACCAGATCATGCTCAACCTGGGCGGCATCCTGGTCAGCAGTGTGCTCGTCGAGGGTCACTTCCCGCGATATCAGGACGTCATCCCGGCCGACTGCAACCGCATCATGGAAGTGGACACCACGGAATTCCTCGGCGCCCTCAAGCGCGCCGCCCTGCTCACCAATGAAGAATCCAAAGGCGTGCGCCTCGCCCTCTCCGAAGGCAACCTTACGATGTCCAGCCGCGCGCCCGAACAAGGTGAAGCCACCGTGTCACTCCCCGTCCGCTACAACGACGAGACGATGGACATCGGCTTCAACCCCGTGTTCCTGCTTGACGTGCTGAAGGTCACGCAGGCCGAACGCATCAAAATGGGCTTCAAGGACGCCAACCGCCCCGGCGTGGTTCGCGTGGGCGAAGAGTTCATTTACGTCGTCATGCCGGTCAATCTGGCTTCCGCGTAACTTCTGGGCATGGTGGCCGCATGGTTGATATGCGTAAACAATTGGAATGGGTGCAGCGTAACCGCCCGGCGAAATACGTCGCGCCGCGCCTGGACGAGCTGGTGGAGCTGTTCGCCAAACAGGTCCGCGTGGTCGATGCGGATTTGCTCGCCGCCGCGGCCCTCGTGGTTGGTGCGGTGATCGAGCCGGCCCTGCGGTCGCATTGCCGCGTGGCGGCCATTCGCGGCGGGCTGCTCACCATCCATGCGGATCAGCCCGCGCTGCTGTTTCCGCTGAAGCAGCGTTTCGCCGCCGCGATCGAACGCCGCCTGGGCCAGTCGCGCAAGACGGCGGGCCTCCGAAAGGTGTCGTTCCAGTGGGGCACGGAAGGAATGCCACTGGCTGACACGTAGCATGGGGAAGTTATAAAATGTGGTGTCGCCCCGGCGTCACCCGAAATCCCTGGGCAAGCGGAGCTTGCCCGCGTTTACTTTTGACGGTCGCACCCGTTGCGTCCGAAACCAAAAAGGTCGCTGATAAATCATGACAGAATCAACACTCGCTCCGCAGCGTAAATACGACGAATCCAGTATCACCGTGCTCGAAGGCCTCGCCGCTGTCCGCAAAAACCCCGGCATGTACATCGGCGGCGTCGGCAGCGCCGGCCTGCACCACCTGGTCTACGAAGTCATCGACAACGCCGTCGACGAATCGCTCGAGGGCTTCTGCGACACCATCCTCGTCCGCCTGAACGCCGATGGAAGCTGCACCGTCGTGGACAATGGCCGCGGCATCCCCGTCGGCCCGATGAAACACGAAAACCCCAAGCTCAACGGCCGGCCCGCCCTCGAAATCGTCCTCACCGTGCTCAACTCCGGCGGCAAGTTCGACCGGCAGTCCTACAAAGTCTCCGGCGGTCTGCACGGGCTCGGCGTCAGCATCGTCAACGCCCTCTCCGAATGGCTCAAGGTCGAGGTCCAGCGCGACGGGCAGATCCACACCATGCGCTTCGAACGCGGCGACACCGTCCAGCAGCTCGTCTCGCGCCCCGGCACCGACAAAACCGGCACCACCATCGAATTCAAACCCGATACCGAAGTCTTCAAAGAGGCCGAGTTCAAATACGAAACGCTGCAATCACGCATCCGCGAACTCGCCTACCTCAACAGCGGCCTGCGCATCCGCATCGTCGACGACGTCACTGGCCGCGAGTCCGACTTCCACTTCGCCGACGGCTTGAAAGACTTCTGCCTTCACCTCGCCGGCGGCGAGGAAGCACTCACCAAAGAGCCCATCCTCATCCGCGGTGAAGACGCCGAAAACGGGATGGCCTGCCAGATCGCATTGCTCTTCACCGAAAGCTACGAGGAAAACATCCTCTGCTACGCCAACAACATCCACAACGTCCACGGCGGCACGCACATGTCCGGCCTCAAAACCGCCGTCTCCCGCGTGGCCAGCAACTACGCCAA
>CAZKIN010000248.1:0-5848 GCA_964552515.1 uncultured Phycisphaeraceae bacterium | reverse complement strand
CGGGCGATGCCCATGCCGGGATCGATGAGCACGGGGACCGCGCCGAGTTTGAACAACGCGAAGGTGATGGCGATGAAATCGAAACCCGGACGGACCATCATGAGGACGCGCTGCCCGCGCGTGAAACCATGCGCCGCCAATCCTGAGGCGTAGCGATTGGACAGGGCCTCCATCTGGGCAAAGTTGAGCGATTCGTATATCGCTTTGCCCGCCTTATCCCGACGAGCGGTGATGACGACGGCTTTCTGATCGGGAACCTGACGGGCCATGCGCGGGAGGTGGTGGGCGATGTTGCAGACAGACGGAAGCGCGGAAGCCGCATGTCGGCACGGCGCTGCCGTTTCGCTCTGGTCTTCCGGACGGGATTCGGCAGGCGCATTCATTCGCATCATCCTCGATGGCGGCAGTATAATTGCCGCACGGAATCCCGCGAAGTGAAGGAGGACCAGCGAACATGTCGGCACTCGATCGGGCGGAGAAAGATATTCTATGTGGCGATTTCGCGCTGGCGCGGCAGCGGATGGAAAACTACCTGAATTGCCGTGGGTATGATGAGGCGCTGCTGGTGCGTCTTGCGGAGATATCCATGCAAATGCATGACCCGTTTTCCGCCGGGAAGTACTGGTTTGTCTCGGGGGAGCAGAGCGAATTGGTAGACTCGGCGGTGGAGGCTTTCCTGAATCGCGCCGGCGTTTCCAATGAACAAATCATGGCGCACCTGCCTTTGGCAGTTCGCCGAATGAAGTTCGAGCAACTTCCTTCCGCGGCCCAGGAGCGACTGACCGCCATCGGACTGGCTGGAGCGCTGCCGGTGATCAAGCGGATGCAGCCTCCCCGGCGGAGGCGACGCAGGGCCGGTCCGCTGGGCCACGCCATATTCGTGACCATTCTCCTGTTTACCATGGGTTCGTGCTCGCTGGGAGTGAAGCAGATGGTTCAGTGGTTTGCGGACTGACATGAATCAGACAACATCTCTTGATCGGCATGTGTCCACAACACATCGCCTTTCATATCCGCGGCAAGTTCGGCGATGGCTTCCGTAACGAGCTTGCGTTTGAGCCCCACGCGCGGAGAGTTGAAGGAGTATGGTGAATAACCCATTTCGCGCAACAGCAATTCCAAATCATGCGGAGTTCCGCCACAGCGTGCCAGCCAGCGTGCGTCCACTTCGGTGATGATGGCCGGATGGTCACGATCGATAAGTCCGCGAAGACCGCGCAGCGCGGAACATTCGTACCCCTCCACGTCCATTTTCAGCACGCGCACCGGTCGGGAATCCGGCAGTAGAATGGAATCTCCGGTGGCCACGCGCACGGCGAATTCGCGATGAATGCCACCCTTTTCGGCTTCAGGCAATGCGCCCAGGGTGGATGTTCCGGTATGCGGGGATGTCTGACGAAGAGTGGCCGTACCTTCCGCGTCGCCAACAGCGCAAACATGCAGGCGTACCTGCGAGAGCTTGTTCAGTTCCATGGATCGGCGTATCCGGGCGGCACAGATGGGGTTGGGTTCGAGCGCATCGACCGATCCTTCCGCACCCACGAGCCGGGCCATAAGCAGCGTAAGCATGCCGTTGTTCGCGCCCACATCGACGGCGCGATCACCGGGGCGGAGCAGTTCGATGAGCAACAACTGTGTGGGCAGGTCGTAATAGCGCTCTAGAAAATAAGTGTGCCGGTCGGACCAGTTGCTGAGATCCAACTCCATCAGATAGTGATGCAGCTTTCCACGGATCGTAAGCGTGGGGGCGTCTTTCCAGCGATCGTCGAATCGGGCACCGTTAACCCCGAAGGCGGAGAGAAGTCGCCCCCAGGCGGGTAGCTCGCGTTTGGAGTATTCCCGCAGCAAGCGATGCACGATGGGGCGCTGCATAATTCACTGCCCACGTTGAACTTGGTTTCAGACGTCCTAAAGCAATTATAGGCCACTTCTCGCATCGCGGCCGGTCAAAGTGACTGGAATCCCATGAAAAGCGGTTTGAGCAGCGGAAACCGCCGACTTTTCTCGGGCTTGAATGCCTACGGGTGGATTCCTAAGATTGACAGCGACATCAGGCTTGCGAGGGGAAACTGTGTCCAACCGCTATTGCGGCCGGCGTGGCCGACTTATGAACTGGCTCATCGACAGGCAAAGCCGCGCGCACAACGTCATCATGCTGGCGTGTGCGGTGGTGGCTTTGTCGATTTCCACTACGCTTGGCGCAGGCCCGGTAAGCGCGCCCAAGCGCCCGGCTCCCGCAGGTTCATTCAAAGACATCCAGGGTGGATGGTCGTCGCATCGGATTCTGGTGCAACTTAAGCCGAGGGCGATCCGCGAGCAGCATCTTGGCGGCGGACGCGGCAAGCGCAGTGAGGCGGTCATGACGCCGCGGCTGAGCAACCTGTCCAGCAAATGGGGCATCCGGCGGATCAGTCCGGCTTATCCGCACGCGTTCAAGAATCCCAAGCTCGCCGCGCAACTGGGGCTCGACCGACTGTTCCTGGTGGAAGTGCCGCGCGGCACCGATGCCCCGGGCATGGTCGCGGATTTTCGGGCGAGCGGAGTTGATGTGGAACAGGCCGACCTGGATCTCATTGGCGGCATCTCCGCGCCGGTCTTTCCAACCGACCCAACATTTGGCACGCAATGGGCATTGAACAACACGGGGCAACAGATTTGCGATGGCAGTTGTAACTTTGGCACGCCTGACGCGGACATCGACGCGCCGGAGGCGTGGATGATTCACAGCGGAACGCCGGGCGCCGTCACCATCGCCATTTTAGACAGTGGCGTGTCACCGCATGTTGAATTTGGCAGTCGACTACTGCCGGGGGTCAATACGGAAGAGGGCAAATGCGTCGGAGGCTCGAGCATCGGACAAATCTGCTCCACGGATTCCAATTGTCCCGGCAGCATTTGCAGCCGCTTGTGCATTGCCGGGGCGAATCACGGCGCCGCATGCACCAGTGACGCGAATTGCCCGAATGGAGAATGTCCTTTTTCGACCAATACCACAGACCAGGTGGGACACGGCACGCATGTTGCGGGAATCGCAGCGGCGGGCGGGAATGATAACACCGGATTGACCGGTGTCGCGGGCGTCAATTGGCACGCCAATATTCTGCCGGTTCGGGTTACGGATTCGAGCGGTCGGGCCAGCGCTTTGGACGTGGCCAACGGAGTCATCTGGGCAGTCGATCACGGTGCGGACGTGTGCAACATGTCGTTGCAATTTTATCCATCGACCAGCCCGGTCGGTCAGGCGAATCTGCTGGCGCTCCAGGCGGCGGTGGAATACGCAGTGCAGCAGGATGTGGTTGTTGTGGCCGCAGCGGGCAATGGCAAGCATTGTTCGCTGGTGGGATTCCCGTGCTCTCAGGATTCGGAATGCCAGACGATTGGCGCGGGCACCTGTGGACTGGAAGTTGCATTTCCGGCGAAGTTTTTGGTGGCGATTGCCGTGTCCAACACGAACAACAACGACGACCTGGCTTCTACTTCTAACTTCGGCCCGGAAGTTGATGTGTCGGCGCCGGGTCAGTCCATATTTTCCACCACCGTCGCGCCGCAGAATTATCGCTTTCTGACGGGAACTTCCATGTCGTCGCCGCACGTTGCCGGGGTGGCCTCGTTGCTGAGGTCATACATGCCGGGGCTGAGCGCGCTGGAAATTCGTGAAGCCATTGAGACTTCGACGGACGATCTCGGCGTGCCGGGGTGGGACGAGTTTTTCGGCCATGGTCGGCTGAATGCGGCGTCGGCCCTTGGCGCGGCCACAGAATATTTTGACGTGGTGGCGAGTGATCCGGCCACGGGTGCCGTGGATGCGCGGCAGCCTACGGAATTGGACGGAAGCGGCACTGCGGGGTGGCACATGGCCAGCGCCACGTTTGACCTTGATCCAACCATTCTGTCGATTGGTGATTTCGTCGTTACGGTTGATCCACCCGGACCGGTGGTGACGATTGACTCGATTGATCAAGTGGGCAACACGCTGACCTTTCATCTGGACCAGTCGATTCCACCAGTAGCCCGAACGACGATTACGCACAGCGCATCGGGAAGCGGAGTATCGCTTGGTTATTTGCCCGGGGATGTGGACGGGAGCGGAACCAGCGAAGCATTGGACGTGTTCATCCTCGGTGATGCCATCGATGAGTTTCCCGGTGGCGAGCTTCCGCTGCATTCCGCGGACATCAACCGCAGTGGGACGGCGGATTTCGAGGACATGATGCGCCTGCTGGATCTGTTGAACGGAGCGGACGCCTATATCGTGTACGATGGTCTGACTTTACCTTAGTTCGATCTGCCTTTGGGCCGGGCAACCCGCTCTGCTTGCGTTCACGCCGCATCATCATGTAGAGTTCCCGCCACGAGAATAGTCCACCTTGATTTGCGACGAGGCGCGAGCGGAATGAAAATCGGATTCAGTTCACTGGTTTGTCCCAATTGGGATCTGCCCACCATCATTGATCAGGCCGCTGCGCTGGGCTTTCACGGATTTGAACTCCGTGGACTGCAAGGCGAACTGCATCTGCCACTGTCGCCGCAACTGGCGCGGAACCCCGGGCAGGTGGCCGCGATGTGCAAGGAAAAAAACGTCGAGCTGGTCTGCCTTGGTTCGTCGGTGACGCTGGACTCCAAAGACAAGAAGAAGGTCGCCGAGCAGAAAGGCATCCTTGGCGAGTATATGGAGCTGGCGGCGCAACTGGGCTGTCCGTATGTCCGGATGTTCGCCGGTGAAATTCAGAAGTGGGACAATAAGCGTGCGGCCATGGCGCGCACCGCGGAGGCGCTGATTTCGCTGGTTCCGCTGGCGCAGAAACATGGTGTGACGGTAGTCGTGGAAAATGGCGGTGACTTCGCGGCGAGCGAGGATCTTTGGTTTCTGATCGACGCTGTCACCAGCCCGTCAGTCCGGGTCTGCTGGAATATCTGCAACGCGCGCATGGGTCTGGAGAGGCCTACGCTTTCGTTCCCACGACTTGGCACGAAGGTCGGGCTGGTGCATCTGGCCGATGCGCAGTTTGATCCATCGGGCGCGCTGATGGACTACAAGCCGCTCGGACAGGGCAACGCGGATGTATCGCGGGCCTTGGAAATTCTGCGGGGGCTGGCGTATCAGCATTACGTCATGTTTGAGTGGCCGAAACTGTGGGTTCCGAATTTGCCGGACCCCAGCGTGGCGCTGCCGGAAGCGGCGAAGTTTCTGAAGGCGGCGCTGGCCGCGAAGCAGCCCATCCTGTCGGCATACAAGGGTGATAAGTATGCGCCGAAGTATCCGGCGGCAAAGGTGGTTGCGGGTAAGTAGTTGTCGAACGTGGAACGCTCTTAGGATTGCTGCCCCGGCGACGATCCCCCGCCATGGCAAACCTCGTGACCACACTCCGGGCAGCGAAGCGACTGATCGGCCATTTCCAAGTCGTAGCCACAAACAGTGCAACGTCCAAGGCCGGAAAGTAAATTGAATTGGGCACGCCTTCGACGGAAAGCGGTTGCTTTCTTGAACAGCACACCGAGTACCGTAGACATCGCAATAGCGAGTAGGATTTGTTCCCACAAGTCATCGAGCCGCAGACGCCGTCCCAGCCAATTCATCAGCCAGAGGGTCGTCCAAAGTGAGAATAAGAAAGTGACATGGTGCCATCTATCAATGGTTTGATCGCGAATCTGCTTTTCCAAATTCTTGCGCGTCGCTGCGTCATCAATTCCCCATAGACCGATGTCGTCACGATTCATGGCAAGTAAAACGTTTCAATTTAAGGGGCTTTCATCGTCAGTTGTAGCTGGCTGCTTCAATGGAGTGGTTGTTAACGTCCCATCCCCGCGTTCCTGCACCTGCTGAATACGCAGCTCCGCCTTGGCGAGA
>CAZKIN010000247.1:3301-5849 GCA_964552515.1 uncultured Phycisphaeraceae bacterium | reverse complement strand
TCTAGTGCCAGACATCGGGGGCCTCCCGATGCAACAACCTGCGCCATGTGGCGCGCCATCGGAAGAAATTACAACACACCAAGGAAGAAAATCGGGGCGACAGGATTCGAACCTGCGACCTCTTGACCCCCAGTCAAGCGCGCTAACCGGACTGCGCTACGCCCCGCAGGCCCGGAGGTGCCGGAAGATCGAATACGATTCTCCGACAGACCGGGAAATCCTTAGGCCTTCTTGCAGCAAGGCTTGGTGCAGCCGGGACCACAGGGCGATGAAGCTGCCTTGTCACAGGGCTTGTCGCACGGCTTGTCACACGGCTTGGCGCACTTGCTCGGGCAGTTGCCACAGCGCTTCTGCGAGCAGCCGGTCGCCGAAGACATGGCCACCGCTACCAACGCCACCATCACGAACTTGCAGACATTACGAAAGATACCGAGACTCATACGTTTCTCCTCAATTCACCAGTCACGTGTGGAATTCTGTAGCGCCAGAGGCCCCTGGCTCCGACGGAACCGACATACGTCAGCCATGCAATAGCAGTCACAGATAATTCCATTGTCGCGCGAGACCCCGCAGTCTCAATACGCAAGGGGAAGTCTACTTGTTTTGCGAGTATGGTCAACGCAACGTGCGCGCAGTCCGCACCACCGCCATCAACCACTGTGCAATATGTTCAGGATATCGCCATCCGCCACGATGTAAGCCTTACCTTCTTTTCGGACTTTCCCGGCCGCACGAGCGCCTTTCATGTCCTTGTTGGCGAGGAGGTCCGCGTAGGCCACCGTCTCGGCGCGGACGAATCCGCGGGCCAGATCGGTGTGGATTCGAGCCGCGGCATCGACGGCGGTGCTGTTCTGATGAATGGTCCACGCGCGTACTTCATCGGGCCCCATGGTAAGAAACGAAATGAATCCACCGGCGCGGTAACAGGATTGTATCAATCGATCGCGCGCGGGCGATTTCAGGCCCATGTCGGCAAGGAACGGCGCACGATCGGCGGGCTCCAGTCCCGCAATCTCGGCCTCGATCGTCGCACACAAGCTAAGCGAATCGGCCACATGATCGACGGTCAATCCCGTCTGTTCGAGTACGCGGTCATCGCCGACGTTCTGTACGCAGACGATCGGCTTGCGCGAAAGAAACGCAAAACTGGAGAGCTGGCGCAATTCCTCTTCCGTCAAACCAGCGGCACTGATCGGCTTGCCGGCCTCCAGCGTTTCATGGCAGCGCTGCAGGATTGCCTGTTCGCGCTTTTCCAAGTCATGTGTCTTGGTGGGCTTCTTGAGCGAAGCCTCCAGACGCTGCAGGCGTGTGGTCACGGCGTCGAGATCGGCAAACATGATCTCTTCCCATACGGCGGAAAAATCGGATACCGGGTCGATGCGATTCTTATAGGGTGCGACTGATTCATTCTGAAAAGCGCGAACCACCACCACCAGCAGATCCGCCTGGCGCACGGTGGGCAGCAGTTTCTTCCAGTCATCCTGCCCTTTCGCATCATCCAGCGCGCAGCCGGGAATGTCGACGAACTCGACGGTAGCCTCCGTGACCTTCTTCGGCGTGTACAGCTCAATAAGATACTGCAGACGCGGATCAGGAACGCGTACTACCGCAAGACGCGGCTCGCGCAGTGCAAAAGGGTCGATGGTCTGGCCGGTCACCGCAGCGAAGACGGTGGATTTCCCGGACTGCGGCAAACCGATGATGGCGGCCTTCATGGTGTTCGATTATTCCCGCGTGATGGATGGTTTCGAATACGCAGCGCGAAGAACCTGGCAACTCCGGCTGCGACCGGTCACGACTCGCTGAGTCCGTTGTGCAATTCAATGATGCGATAGAGCCCCGCCTCAGCGCCATGTTCGAACTCCACCTCATCGCCCACCTTGAGTCCCATGAGCTTCTGCGCGAGCGGTGCGCGATAATTGATGAGTCCGCGTTCGATATCCGCTTCCCAAGGACCGGCAAAGGTAAGTTCGTATCGGCGACCGTCAGACACGCGCTCGAAGACGGCTTTCGTCCCGACGCCGACCTCCGCGGTGGGAACATCGTCCACGGAAATGACCTTGGCCATCTCCAGTTCGGAATTCATCTGCGCAAGGCGGGCGCGGAGCAGATCACGTTCCTCCAAAGCAAACTTGTATTCGGAGTTCTCGCTTAAATCGCCGAGTTCCGCCGCGCGACCGATCGCCCGCGCGTTCTCCTTCATCTTGACGTTGAGATGCTGGTCGATTTCCTCCTGCTTGCGCATGAGTCCGGCCTGCGTCACATAAAGCACATTTTCCTGCTTCCAGGTCGGAATCTTCTCGACGACGTCGAATGACGGGAACTGCGCGCTGATGAGCTTGAGCATGTCCTCGCGGACCGCGCGACCCAGCGTCTCACTGCGGTTGAGCTGCGTCTTGACCGTCAGCGCCATGCTGGGATCAAGCAACTTGAGACACTCAACAAAACGCTCGTTACGCCGGGCCGAAAGGACCGCGCGAGCGCGGGCACTGCATTCCTTGACCGTATCGCGGGGCACGAAATCGCTGCGCCGGGCATCTTCCAGCGT
>CAZKIN010000247.1:0-3201 GCA_964552515.1 uncultured Phycisphaeraceae bacterium | reverse complement strand
GAGCGGACTTCCCGCAAACACTGACACGCTTCCGTCAGCATCGCCTCATCACCCAATTGCTGAAAAAGCGGCGTAATGTTGGCATGGTCGCGCACGTAGGCGAGTGCGCCGTCGCGAGGTGCTTCAAGGCCCGCCAGTTGACCGATGCGATTGGCCACAAACCAGTAGACGCCGGCGGCGGCCGCCCGTTGCTGCGTCAGACGCTTCGCCTTTTCGACGACAATCTCAAGGCACTTTCGCAAGCTGTCGGCACAAACCGTGGCGCCGCGGTCCTTGCTGTCCCGCGCATAACGCTCGACCAGCGCCAATTGTTCGTGCGGATCACGCTGCGCCTGGAATTCCTTCAGGAATGAATCTTCATGGGTCAGTTCGCCCGATTCCATGGTGATGGTAATCGTCGAGCGCCCCTCCAGGGAGACGTTGGGGTTTTGCTTCAGCGCCGTACGCGCCTTGGGCCACCACTTCTTCCACGTGGCTTCCTTCATGACCGCCGGAACCAGTTCGGATTCCAGTTCGAGCGTATCGATCTTACCGCCATGCTGGCGGCAGAAGTCGAGCACGATACCCGCGGGATCGTTATCCAGGCGACGTTGCAGCTCTCCGGGCGAAAAATGCCGGAGCACGCGGAAGTCGTCGGCGGCTACGGGGCGATAGGCGTCGGCAAGCAGAACCGCGCCGTGGATCTCCTCTTCCGAGCCATGGCGAATGGTGATTTCCCAGACGCCGCGATCAACACTGAGCACCTGCGCTGCGCGGTCTTCGTCGCGGGCGCAAAGGAAGTCGCCATCCTTCAAACAAACGCAAACTTCGAGCGTGCGGAGCGCGCGACGCACCGGCCTGCCGCCGGCAATTCCGGACTCCTTCAGCAGCCCCTCCAAACCCTCGCATTCAGCAAACGCCGCGCGATACATTTCGGTGACTTGCTTGCGGAGTTCCTCACTGTCGCCCAGTGAGAGCAGGAAGGGCGCGGCGACTTTCAACAATTCTGCGGGCTTGTGTTTGGCGGAGAGTGATTCAATGGCCGTCCAGGCAAGAGACTCGGCCTGAGATGCACGACCCTGTTTCTTCAATTCGGCAAGAACGATCTGATAGTCTGCCAGGCGTACCAACGGGGGCTGCGCAGACTCGACCACCTTCATCCATTCCTCTTCGACCGTCGCCACATTGCCGCTGCCAACGAGCTGAACCAACGATTGCGGTTGCATAGGGTTTTTGCGATTCCCTCGGTTACCAGACTTCTCATCCACACTGACGATGTGGAGTATGGCACAAAAGCCCTCCCTTGTCGAGCCGAATGATCCGGCACGCTGAATTCATGCCGATTGCCCAATTGTGCCGGGAAACTGATGCGGCAGGCCAAACGCTAGCCGGAGATGTGCTCCGGCGACGTATTCGTCGAATTCGCCGTTTCACTGCCTGAGATGAACGACTCTCGGGGTCTGATTCCGCCGCCGAGGGACCATGACATGGCGACTCGCTCCAGCAGCTTGATGGGCGTCCGATGCTGCGCGCCACGTACCAACCACAATCTTTCAAACGCGCCGGCCGTCACGTCCCAACTTAAGGACTGGGCGTACGAAAACGCACCCTCCGTCAGCTTGGCGCGGTCCGCAGGCTGATCGATTAACCGGATGACCTGCGATGCCAGTTCCGCGCCACTCCCTACGGCAACCAAAAAGGGGCTGAACGACTCGCCGCAGACGTAGTCTTTCCGTAGCGGATCGCCGTACGCCGCAATCACCGCGCGCCTTCGCGCCATTGCTTCTTGAATCGCCATCCGTCCGTTCACGAACGCAAAGCAATACTTGGCAATTTGATGCTGAGCGTCCGGAATCGTTCCGTGGAACAGAATCGGCAATTGCTCGTCCGCCGCCCGGGCACGCAGCCCAGCCAGCATGGAACCCTCACCGTACACATGCAAAGTCATGGCGCGATGGTGCGTGACCACCAGTTCGCGCACGCCGTCGACATACAGTTGAATGGCCGTATCCGGTTCCAACCGGCCTACATAGATGGCCGATGTCGGCGGCGGTTCGGTCACAAAAGGTAAATCGTCGGCCTGCGGCGAAAGCCCCTGTGTCGGGACCAGATCAGGCGATACGCCCAACCAACGGGCTATGAACTCGCCATCGTGGACAAAACCGGCCGCCAAGTGGAGTGATCGCTGCGCACGCAGCTTTTGCTGCTCTGGCACCGGGAAGATTCCTCCGAACCCATGCCGCGTAAGGAAGATCCTGCGCCGATCGAGGCACGGTCCGAGCATCCGCCAGAGATACTCCAACATGTGCGTGTTGCTCACTTGTATCACATCTGCGGACATGAAAAGTGCGCGTCTACGCCATAACCAGAGCCGGCAACGCATCGCGCTGCGACTCGCCGGGAAGCGGTGCACCGCCACTCCATCCAGCGTTTCCGATTCGGGCAGGCCGCCTTGCGTGTCCCCGGCAATGACGATGACCTCGTGACCGCGACTGTGCAGCGCCGCTGCCAGATGCCGGACATACTTCTCCACACCCCCGACGCTGGGCCAATAGCGATGCACAAGAAATAGGATCTTCATGTGGACAGAACCATGTGACCAGTCGAAACGACGGGCGAATGCACGCCGGCAGCCAATAGGATGGCTCGTTTGGTCAGCGCGTAGACATTTTCCGCCACCAGACCCGGCGCATCAGCGACCGACGGATCGGAATGCCGTATTTCGTCCACGAACCGCGCGACGGACGCCATCGCATAATCATGGAAGATAATCACTCCGTTCGGCGCGACATGCGGGAACCACGCTTCGAAGTCGCCGCGCACGCCGTTGTAGGAATGATCTGCATCGATCAGCAGCACGCGGATGGGATCACCCCGATACTCGCGTGCCGCATCCGTGGTCAGGCCGATCATCTCGCGAACTTGCTCGCGCAAACCAATGCGGTCCAGTTGATCCCGAAACGCATGCAGGGTACTTCCGCCAAATCGCTGTACCGACGGATACTGCGAATCGTCCTCTTTGGTTCCGGAAAATGTGTCCACGGCGTGTACGACACCCGCTCCGCGCATATGACAAGCCGTTGCCAGATAACTGGTGGTGAGTCCCACCCACGCACCGAGTTCCACGACATCGCCGCGTATCGGCCACATCGCCGCAAGCCGATAGATCGCGATAAGCTGCTTCGGAGGCATCATGCCATCGCCCGACGACCAGTGCATGCG
>CAZKIN010000246.1:0-5855 GCA_964552515.1 uncultured Phycisphaeraceae bacterium | reverse complement strand
CCTGCATGCCCACCTATCACCCGGCCTATCTGCTCCGCACGCCCGAGGACAAGGGTAAGACCTGGGCCGACCTGCAAATGGTGATGGCCAAGTTGGGCCTGCCGATTCCCGGGCGGTAAGTCACTCCGTCGGCATGCGCACGTGGTACATGAAGTCCAACTCGACGATTCCCGCGTTAACCCTGCGCAACATGTTCACGGCCTGCGCGCGGTGATGCGTGCTATGCGTGAACATCTGCAGGATCATCTGCCCGAGCGTCGCGCGGTACATGGTTCCCTTCGAATCACGATAAGGAGCAACTTTCTCGATGTCGGCCGGGGAGAGTTTGCCGCGAAACGCTTCGCGTTCGCGCCGCGTGACGGTGAAGCGCTCCGCCAGCGCCGCGACGCTGATGCGCTCTTCCTCATCCGGCCAGGGCATGATGCCGCGCTGCTGCCAGCGGCTCAGCCAGACCACTTCCGCCGTGTAGATGTGCAGCAGAGTCCGGCGCACCGACCCGCGCCCCATGTCGAACGACTGGTCAAGCTGCGTTTCGTTGAGCGGCCTGCTTGCGCTCAGGAGTTCGTCATTCGCCCAATCGTTGTACGAAAACAATTCATTCAGTGGTTGAAAGGACATGTTGATTTCCTGAACGGAGTGATTCCTCTTGATGATCGTGGCGACGGTCGTCACGGGCCGGTCATGCTGGCCGTCGCCCACTTTATTTCGTAAGCATCGATGCGTCCATCGGGCACATCGATTTCCAGCAGAGCGCAAGACGCATCGACATACGTCGCAGAGTCTGGCGCGTAACAGCGGGTGAGGGCCGCGATATCAAGAAGGTCCAATCGAGAGTCGCCGTTGGAATCGCAGACGATTTGGTCGTCGAACTGCAGGGTACCGGCGATTCCCGGAATAAGCAGTCTGCTGTCAGATCCGTCCAGACCCGCCGTCCAAAGGCCGCCCAGCGCAGTCCAGTACATCTGTTCACCGCCGGAATGAATTGCGAGAGCCCCCGGATTGGTCGCAGGCAATACTTGTTCTGTACCCGATCCGTCGGCATTGGCGCGCATGATGTAGCCCGTCGAATCAGTCCAATAGAGTTTGCCTGCGCCGGATTCGAAGCGGAGATCAACCGGAGAAATGTCGGTGACCACCGGCTCAGCGGGTTCAGATGGCGCAATCGATTGCATAATTCCAGATTCGTGAGCCTGGTAGTTCACATATTTCACATATGTCCAATAGAGAATGTCGTGTTGTGGATCGTAGGTAATGGCGTCAAACTGCACACCTTCCACCAACCATGGGTATATAGCCGGGTAAAAACCTACCGCATTGAGGTTGCTAGTCGAAACGACAAAGTTCGCTATAACGTCGCCTGCGTTCCTACCGGTCCAGGAGATACGCTGGCGCGAGGGATCCAGGACGAAGTGCAATGGAACGAAATGAGCATAACCGGAAAAACTGAATGCGTTGCCCAATCGCTCCTGCGAACTTCCATCGAATGCTGAACGATCAACAGGATGGGACGAAAACTGAGAAACGGAAATCCTGGAATACCAGTAGATTTTTCGATTGACTGAATCGATGGCGAACTCGATGGGATCGAAAGGCGAGATGATGGTTTTTCGTTGTAAGCCATCGAAGTCCATTCGGATTACGTCCTTAGCGGTATCATTGATGTCCAGAACCCATTCTCGAACCGGGTCGATCAACACTTTCGAGTAAGGTCGCAGACTTAGCGGAGCCAGGGACAAAGTTTCGGGTGACGATCCGTCGAGATTCGCCTGGTAGAGTACATAGTTGTTAATCCACAACAGCCGGCTGCGGTCGCTGTCCACTTCCAGAGTGCCGGGCGTCGCAGGGATGATCGGCACCAGGTCTTCCACCACGCCGGTATCCATAGCGGCCCGCTGAATCCACCGGGCACCCAAGTTGAGCCAATAAACATAAGTTCCGTCCGCATCCACGCGCAGGTTCGATGCCCATCCGACCGCAGGCTGCGCAAAGTTCTCCGCCGCGCCGCCATCCAATGAAACGCGGCGAATCCAGTTTGTCGCCGGTTCGATCCAATAAAGAAACTGACCCGCTGAGTCAATGGTCATGAAGTTGATCGCGCCGATACCCGTGACGTCCAGTTCCTGCGTATCTGTTCCATCTGACTTCTCGCTCCAGACCCGCGAAAGACCAGCGGAAGTTTGATCCCAATAGACGCGATCGGTGGATCGATCGAATCCGATGCGGCCCGTTGCACCACTCCATGCAATGGGAACAACCGGCAGTTGGCCATCTATATGGGAAGAAAAGATGGTCATTCCGCGCCAATAGACGATCCCGGATGCAGGATCGAGAACGGCGTCCCGCGGATGGTCGGTCAATCTCGACCTTACCAGTTCCTGAATACTTCCATCAATACTCGCACGATGCAGCCCGGAACCATCCAGCCAGTAAATCATCTGCCCGTGTGCAGTACCAGCGAAAATGCAGAACGCGAGGAGCGGAATTGGGAACATGTAGAAGTGTGAAGTTCGCATGTCGGGCCCCCCAAAGTGAATGTGACAGCCATAAGTCTACCCATTGCGGATGGGCAATGTCAACCAAAAGTCGGTGGACTTGGCGAGGATTGAGGCCCTCAGGCATAAAAAGCTGCATGCCCCAATCTTCCCCTATAGCGGGCGGCGGCGCTATAATGTTCGCCGATGCCTGCGATTTGGGTTCTGCGGTAACCAATGTCGGTAGCAGGCATCCTAACCATCGATCCGGAGAACTCTCATGGCCAAACTTCCCAACGCTCTCGACGTACGCAAGACGCAGTTTCCTATCGAGTCGATTTTCGTTCGGCGCTGGTCGCCGCGCGCAATGACCGGTGAGCCGCTGACCGATCAGGAGATCGGTTCGCTCTTCGAGGCCGCACGCTGGGCACCCTCCACCTTCAACGAACAGGAATGGCGCTTTCTGTACGCCAAAAAAGGCGGCGCACACTTCCCGACCTTTTTCGGCCTGCTCATGGAGGCCAACCAGGTGTGGTGCAAAAATGCGGCGATGCTGGTGGTCGTGGTGTCGAAGAAGACGTTCACGTTGAACGGCAAGCCGAACCCCGTGCACACGTTTGACAGCGGAGCGGCGTTCGAAAATCTGGCGCTGCAGGGTGCCGCGATGGGCATCGTGGTCCACGGCATGGCCGGCTTTGACTATGAGAAGGCGCGGATGGCGCTGCGCGTGCCCGATGACTTCAAGGTGGAGGCGATGATCGCCATCGGTCGGCCCGGCGATCCGGACCAGCTTCCCGCGGAATTGAAATCGCGCGAAACGCCGACCGATCGCAAGGCGGTACATGAGATTGCCAAAGAAGGACCGTTTACGTTCTGACGGTGCGATGTGCGTGGGGTTTGTACGGCAAAAGCGTACAATCGGTGCGGGCAGCCGGCACTTGCCGCGCCCCCGGCCTCTTCGTTACACTGAATCCCGCTGAATTTCAGGGATTTCACCACGGAGACACCGCTCATGCACGCACAATCGCCAATGAATCTGAAGAAATGGGTCGATGAGAACCGCCACCTGCTCAAGCCGCCGGTGGGCAATCAATATCTTTACCGCGGGCAGGACTTCTTCGTCATGGTCGTCGGCGGCCCGAACGCCCGCAACGATTTTCACATCACCGGTTCCGAGGAGTTCTTCTACCAGATCAAGGGCGATGTGGTGGTGAAGACGCGCGAGGGCGGTAAGATTGTCAGCCACGTCATTCGTGAAGGCGACACGTTTTTCATCCCGCCGAATCTGCCGCATTCTCCACAGCGCGGCCCGGACACCATCGGCCTGGTCGTGGAACGCGTCCGCCCGCCTAACGAAATGGAACACCTCGTCTTTTACTGCGAAAAGTGCGACGGGCTGGTCTGCGACATCGAATTCCTGTGCAAGGACATCGTCGAACATTTCCGCGAGACCATGGAGACCTTCTGGAAGGACGACGCGCGGCGCACCTGTAAGAAGTGCGGGACGAAGGTCGCCAAGCCGGGACCGGTGATGCACGGGCCGACGTGTTGATGACATGGATTGGCACCAACTATGTTAGGATTAATTTGCAAAGCGCTCGCTTTTGAAAATTGACCTCCACACCCACATCCTCCCCGAGCACTGGCCGGACCTGCGCGAGCGCTATGGCTACGGAGGTTTCGTGCGCCTCGAGCACCACGCCCCCTGCCGTGCCCGCATGTTCATTGACGATCAGTTCTTCCGCGAAGTGGAAGACAACTGCTGGTCGCCCGAAAAACGCATCACCGAGTGTACCGCCGCCGGTGTCACCATGCAGGCACTATCCACCGTGCCCGTCATGTTCAGCTATTGGGCCAAACCCGCTGACGGCCACGACCTGTCGCAAATTCTTAACGACCACATCGCCGACATCGTACGAAAACACCCGCAGCGCTTCGTTGGACTCGGCACCCTGCCCCTGCAGGCACCCGACCTCGCCGTGAAGGAACTGGAGCGCTGCATGCGCGACCTCAACCTCTCCGGCGTGCAGATCGGCAGCCACGTAAACAGCTGGAACCTCAGCGAGCCTGCGCTCTTTCCTGTCTTTGAGGCCGCCGCAGAACTCGGCGCGGCGGTCTTCGTCCACCCGTGGGACATGATGGGACAGGACCGCATGAAAAAATACTGGCTGCCGTGGCTGGTTGGCATGCCCGCCGAGACGTGCCTCGCCATCTGCTCGGTTATCTTTGGCGGCGTGATGGAGCGGTTGCCCAAACTGCGCATCGGCTTCGCGCACGGCGGCGGCTCCTTCCCCGCTACCATCGGACGCATCGAAGCGGGCTTCACCTCCCGGCCGGACCTGGTCGCCATCGACAACCCCGTCAACCCGCGCGACTACCTGGGCCGTTTCTATGTCGATTCATTGACCCACGATGCCGACGCCCTGCGCTACCTCATCCGACTGGTCGGTGCCAATCGCGTGGCACTTGGCTCCGATTACCCCTTCCCTCTGGGAGAAGCGCTGCCTGGCGACATGATTGAACACATGGCCGACCTCTCCGCCGAAACGAAAGAACAGCTCCTCTTTCGCACGGCCGCGGAGTTTCTCAACCTGCGGATGGAACAATAATGTCCGCTGTTGCGGACGAAACAGTACCGCGACCGTAAGGGAGCGGACTCTTGGCGCGATGATTTTCAGGCAACATCAAGAATTGTGTTGAGCGCTGAACCTTCCAGCGATGTCTTACTTACCGGATTTGCCGACCGTGTGGACGCAATCCAGATCAAAATCAAAATGGTCAGAACAAGCAGAATGATCGCAATCCACGTGGCCCGTATGCCGCCCACGCGCGGGGTTTCGTCCCACAAATCCTCGCGGCGGATCGCATCCGTCTGATCCAGCGCGGCCGTCAGTTCCGAAAGTGAATCGCGAATCGTCTGTTTCGGCACGGCCGATGGCGTGACGGCGGTACTTCGTGTCTCCGCTCCGGTCGCGGCAACGGCGGCTGCTACCGGTCCGCCCGTAACGGGCGTGGCACGCGGGGCCGGCTTGGGTTCCGCCTTGGGCGGCTCCATCAGCAAACCGGACAAACAGTTCTCGCAGTACGCCGCCGTGGGCGTGACTCTTTCATGGCACTTCCAGCAGCGCAGAAAATAGCGGCACAGACCCGGCGTTTCCACCGCGAACCGCCACTGGTAATCGGTGGCCGGCCCACGAATGATCGACGTTTCGGTGATGAGCCCGCGCTGAATCTGCCGGATAATCAGCTCCAGCGACACCCCCGGGAATGGTCGGACATGTTCCAGCACGTACCACGGCCCGGCATGCTGCCGCATCTTGGCGATCATCTCCTCCGACAGGTCCTGTTCGCAGTGCTCGCACGCCAGATCCTCGCGGTGCACCA
>CAZKIN010000245.1:0-5869 GCA_964552515.1 uncultured Phycisphaeraceae bacterium | reverse complement strand
CCCTGCCCGGTTCCAAGTCACATGAGAACGCGCAGCGCCGCGGGTTTGAGTTGCTCTATACACGGGCCGTGCTGGTGCAGGAGTGGAAGAGTGGCGGGTGATGGGATGCGAGCGCGGTTGATGGTTCGTGCGTGGGCGGGGAGTAGGAAAATGCACCACTAAGGCTCAGAGGACACAGAGCGGATTTAGGGTATGAGGGTAGATTCGAAATTTTTGCGACTGGGCAGAACTAATCTGCAATCTCGTTGAGGTTGGTTGTCTCGGGGTGGCGCTGACCCAGGGTAGTCCGGCGTCGCTGAGGCTCCGCCGGACGACCGCTGGGCTGTAATACGCAACGCCGTTGGCGTAGAAGAGGAAGCTGCGAAGACTCTTGGTGGCACTGGGATTGCACCTGCGAGCAAAGCAACCGGCGACGGCATTGGGAAATCGACTCCCCTACCGCTAATGCGTTAGTGCACCCTACTCAGGCCATGCTCGCTGACTATCATGATTGTTATTAGCATTGTCGAATCGTAAAGCCACCAAGCCGCGTTTGGTGCACGGGATATCCAGCCATGGACTTCGAAATCGCGGTGCGACCAGAGACTTTGGAACCGGGCAAGAAGAGCACCGCCATCCCGGGCAAGATTTGGATTACGACGTCCTCTGGCTCGATTCCGGAGCAAGAGTGGTGGGATTTTCCCATACCGATCCTTGGATGGTGGTGTCATGCGTTGATTGACCTTCTGACAGCGCCCGAACGCCCCGCAGGGCTGGACTTCATGGACGGACCTTTCACGGTCTGGTTGCAATCCGGCGACAAATTGACCTGCACAATACTCGTGGAAACCAGACACGCGGAAGGCTCCGCGAAAGAAATCATCGGGAGCGCGCGGATCAGCGACATCCGCACCGCCCTGCTGGAGGCAACGGATCGAGTGCTCGCTTTTTGTGCGGAGAAGTGCTGGCTGTCGGACGACATCAAAAGGGTACAACGCAGTCTTGAGGATCTCCGTGCGCAGCAACTACCGGGCTGACGTACGCAATGCCGATCGGGAAGAAGTGAGAGTAGCGAAGTCTTTGAAGCTGCAACGTTCGAACGAGTGTCTAACCATGTCCAACTGGGCCGCTGGAAGAAATCTCGATGCCGTACTCGCCGACCTCCGTACGGCCGCCGAAGTATTGGTGCGCACGAAACCACCCGGCGAACTGCCTCCCGTTCGCCCTCAAAGCTGCACCGCGGAGGAGATTCGTTTGCGGGAAAAGCAGCTTGGCCGCGCGATTCCCGCACCCATCAAAAAACTCTACAGCGTGGTGGACGGCATCGATTGGCATTTTGAGCCCATTCAATCCGGCGTTACCACGTTTCTGCATGCACTCTCCGTCGCCCAATGGGTTGATCTCGAAGATGAATACGAATTGATCGACCTGGAGAACGGCGCGGAGATTTGGAAACGCGATGATTACTTCCGCATCGCGCAGTCCACATGGGGCGACTCGATTGTTTATTGCGAGAATCCCCCGGGTCACGTACCGGGCTCCATGATTCTTTTGGATGCCCAGCGCAACAATAGATTGCCCTGTCCATTCAACAGCGGCCAATGCACGCCAATTGTCTTCCTGGCCGACTCGCTACAGGAATGGCTCGCGCGCTGGATGGCCTGCGAGTTTGAGGAATACGGACAGGGTTGGGTTCCGGCGTGGGAGCTCTTGAAGGACGTGGGCCGCGCATTTCTCGAAGACCACATCCGCCTGAATCCGACGGTGGTGTGGGCCAAAGAAGAACTGTCCAAGTTCGGCGAGGCAGGGTCAAAGTAACGCGCGAAGTGCGATTTGGCGTGGCACGCAACCAAGTGCCCTTGTAACGCGACGGGTTTCAAACAATGACTGTGCAGAAAAACATCAAACGGTACCTGGTGCGTGAACTGCCCACATCGTCCCCCGGTCTTGGCGGTCAGGCGCGCGATATCAACAACAGTGGAATGGCCGTGGGCGCTGAGCACTGCGGGGAAACCAGTCAACTGGCCTCTGCATGGAATGCCGAGGGCCGAGTGGACCTGGAATTTCTGAACGATCGGCAAAGCGTAGCCAGTTGTGTTAATGAATTAAGTGAAATCGGTGGTTCCGTAACCAGTCCAGCAGGCAAAAGAAAGCCCTGCATTTGGAGAAAGGGCCGAGTGGAGATTCTCGACGAACGGGAAGGGATGTTCGGGGTGGCACACGGGATGAATAATCATTCGACCGTAGTCGGATTCGAACAACAGACCAATGATTACAGTTACAAGGCTTACCCGGTCCAATGGAAGGACGAGGGGGCCTTCCCATTGGATTTACCGGGTGGCGGATGTGCTTTTGACATCAATGACCAGAATATGATTGTCGGCTATGTCGACGTCGATCGAAAGACTCGCGCGTTCGTTTGGCGGGATGGTTCCTGCCGTTGGATGAGTCCCAAGCGCTACGCATCACAGGCCTATGGCATCAATGAATCGGGGCACGTGGTGGGATTGGCGTACACGGGTCGCCAAACTTCAAGTCCATTTATCTCGATCGACGGTCGATTTGATCTGATAACCGATCTCCCCCTCGGCAGCCACATGGCGAAGGCGATTAATAATAGAGGTTATGTCGTCGGCTACGCTGATGTGCCCAAAAGCGACGAGGAAAAAAACGATGAAATTGCCTTTCTTTGGTATGCCGGAAAATCGACCTATCTGAATGATTTGATTGATCCGCTTGAGGAATGGAAAATCGTCAACGCGCTCGGGATCAACGATCATTGCCAGATTGCCAGCGTCGGAGAGCGCGGTGGAGTACGTCGAGCGATTCTGCTTCAGCCGGATTGGGCGTAAAAGAGAAAGCTGCGAAGACTCATAGGGGCACGAGGATGGCACTAAAGACGAAAATTGGAATCGACTGCCCCAACGCTGAAGCGATGGGCCACCCCAGTAGTCCATTTCCCTAACTTTCGCACCCACAACGACTTACGCAATCCTGAAAAATTTCCTTGACTTTCCGGAATGTTTGGTATATGTTTACTTGGCGGAAATGATAGCTGCCACACCGGAGGGTATCACCATGCCTGCCACAGCTTGCAAGCCGCTAGCACGTCGCGCCGGCGGTCCGCGCCGATTGGTGACTGTTATGTGTCGCACTCGAAAAAAATAGCAAAACAAAGCCATTGCCGCGGGGGCGATTGTGTCGCGGCTGTAGAGATTCCATTCCGGGTGTGCGCACGCACATCCGCGGGCGAAAACCTGAAGCCGGGGTGAATCAGTCTTCTACGACGTGGCGGGAGAATTCCTCGCGGCAGGCGGCCCAGCGGGTGCGGTCGAAGCTGCCGTCAGGATTGAGGCAGCCCACCGCGGCGTAGGCCATGGCGAGGGCGTGGTGGGTGTTGTCATGGGCGAAGAGCCCCTGACGACCGAAGGAGAGAATGCCGTCGAGCTGCGCGACCCAGCGGTCCACCAGCTCGAAATGCCGCTCGTAACCGGTAGGGTAAATCGGATAAGCATGCGGCAGGCGCTTGACGACGGTCTGCAGAATTTTGGCGGTGACCGGCAGGCCGCTCTTGTCCAGGGCGTCGCGCATTACATCACGAAGCTGCTCGTCGGTCGCGGTCCAGACGTCATCCTGCAGACTGCACGGCAGTTCGCCGCACAGCACGGTGCGGTCGCGCGGCTCGGTGCGGTCGCTGTAGTTTTTCGGCTCGGACAGGCGGGTGAGGCGGATGTGCGCCTCGGGGAAATAGTGCGCGTCGAACGGTGTGAACTGCGGCGTTTCGAGAATGAGATAAATGAGAATCATGGCCCGCGACTTGGTGTTGCGCGCGGCCGCAAGAACGTCCGGCGGCGCGGGCGGGTCGATGAGCTGCGCGAGGACCGAAATCGGAATCGTCGACCAGACGTGGTTCGCTTCGACCACGTCGGCACCAGCGGCCGACTGCACATGCACGCGGTGCGGCGTGCCGAGTGTCACTTTGGTGACACTGGTTTCCAGCCTTACATCGGCCCCTTCCTTCCGGGCGGCCTCCGCGATGACGCGGTTAATCTGTCCGAAGCCGCCGCGCGGATAGAAAAAGCGTCCCGCGCCTTTTTTCTTCAGGCCGGGGACTAAGGCGAGCACCTTGCCGACCATGCGGCCCAGCGAGCCGGCGGAGACGCGCTTCTGCGCCTGGATGGCCGATAGCGCTTCGGGGGGCATGCCCCACATTTTGACGGCGTAGGGAAAGTAAAAATCACGGCAGATGGTCTTGCCCAGGCCGCGCTCAAGCACAGTGGCAAATGACTCTTGGGTGACATGTCCATTGCGCGCGAAAGGCTTGGTGAGGGCATCGCCCGCGACGCCGAAGCCGAAGGACCAGGGCAGGCGGAGCGCCAGGTCGACCGGCTTGAGCGGGAAGTGAATCCACTTGCCGCGCAGGCGGATGCGGCCATGCCGCGGGCGGTCGAGCAGGTCGTCGCCGAGCAGTCGCCGCAGGTCGGCCATGATGCGCGGGTCGCAGGAGGGGTGCAGGCGATGGCTGCCGTAATCGACGGGGATGCCCGCGAGCTGAAAGCCGCCGGAATTTCCGCCGACGTCGTCGCGCTGTTCGAGCACGACGGCGCGGGCCTTGCCCTGGAGCTGCAATTGCCAGGCGGCGCCGAGTCCGGCGGGTCCGGCACCGAGGATGGCGATGGTGTTGTTCATAATGTCAGAGGTGTTGGTCCGCTGTAGCGGACCCTACAAAGCCATCGAACGCGGACAAAGAGTCCGCACGCTGTTTCTTATATCGGAAGGTCGCGGGAAAAGGACAGCAGTATTGGTCCGCTGAAGCGTACCCTACATCGGCTCTCGGCCTTGGTGGTCCGCAATAGCGGACCCTACAAAGATGAAGCGTACCCTATGATCGCTGCACATCTCAGGGGGACATAGGCGGCAGTGTGCGGCCCAGGAATTCGATCGCGGCGGCGTTGTCGAACTCGTGGCCGAGGTTGGGAGTAATGACCTTCTCGATCATCTTTGCCGCGCCGGCGGCCTGGTAGATTTCTTCGGCGGCGGCGTATTCGGTCAGCGAAGATTCATTGAAGGCGGCGCAGCGCGCCTGCACGTTGTTGTCCTTTTCGCCCCAGTGCACGAGGAGCGGGCGCGGGGCGATGAGACCGAGGCAGTCGCTCATGTCGAACCAGAGGGACTTTTGCGGGACGGCTTCGTAGGCACCGTGGCCGCTGTAGCGGAAGGTGGTGTCGTTGGACATGACGCAGCCGCTGGCGATGACGGCGCGGACGCGGTCGTCCAGCGCGGCGTAGTAGATGGCGGTGCGTCCGCCGGAACTGAAGCCGACGAGTCCGAAACGCTGCGCGTCGACGGCGGGCAGGGTGGCGAGATAGTTGAAGCCGCCGGCAACATCGTTCATGGTCATGCCGAGGGCGGTGGTGCCGCGGACGAGGGCGTAGGCGACGTGGCAATCAACATCGACGCCTTCCGGCGGAACGGACATGCGGGCGAGGTAGCCGAAGCCGCGGACTTCCATGGTGAGGACCACGTAGCCGGCGCGGGCGAGTGCCAGGGCCTTGGCATGCTGGTAGTCCTGCACGACGCCGGCCGTTGCGACGATGCCGCTGCTGTGACCGGGGACGACAACCAGCGCGGCGCGTTTGCCGGGGGCCTTGGGAGCGATCAGGTAAGCCGGAATTTCCAGGTTATCCGGCGCGGTGAGGATGAGCAGTTCGCGGGTGACATCGCCGAGATCTTCGCTGCCGACGGATCGGGCACCGTAGGCGGCGGTGGGAAAATGAACCCCGAGAAGTTCGCGCAGCTTGTCGCGGCCGCGCGTCTGCCAGGCGGCGAAGGCATCCGGTGACGCATCCGCGTCAGTAAAATGGTATTTCGGTTTGCCGGTGACCGGCCA
>CAZKIN010000244.1:0-5872 GCA_964552515.1 uncultured Phycisphaeraceae bacterium | reverse complement strand
CGGCGTGGTCACCGGGATTCCTGTCACGATTGGATCAACCGGGCGAGCAATGGGTCCTCGGCGAAGCGTCATTTGATGAACATCTCACCTGGCATGTGGATGCCACTCATCCGTCATTTGATCCCGCCGCCGGTCCCTGGTCGGCAACGTTTCGGCTGCTGGACCTGGGAAGTACGGGCTACGCGGCTTCGCATGATTACACCGTGACCTTCGTTCCGGAGCCCGGCTTGATTGCGCTTATGAGCATCGGCGCACTTTCGCAGTGCCGGCGGCAACCGACTCGCCAGGGAAAACCGTTGCTGACCGTTTGATCAGAAAGCGATGAACTCCTCAGCACGCGGGGACCCGCCGGCGGGTCGTCGGTCTTGCGATCGTCGACCCGCCGCCCGCGCGGCGTTTGAGGAATGATGGACGAATGAAACTTAGAGGAACAAGCCAGATGAGAACCCGATGCAATCACTGTCTATTAATTGGCACCATTGTCATCTCCGCCGCCAGCGCTTCCGCCCAACATGATGTCGACGTCTGGGTCGGTCGCACGTCCACCGGCCAGCTTGCGATCGGCGGAGCGGATGTGTCACAACCGATCCCGCTGCTGCCGACTTCGGGTTTGATCAACGGCTGGGCGGATAACGATCCCGGTTTCGATCGCGTGGTGACGGCGCAACCGGCCAACAATCTTTTCGTTATGGTCAATGGTGCCGATATCACTTTACAACTGGTTTCCGCCGATCCCGCCTTTCGCGTGATCGATAATTCCTTTTCGATCCTTGAATGGCCCGGCGACGAAACGTATCTCGGCGACCACCTGCTGCACACGCACCTGACCTGGCATGTCAACGCGGACGATCCCAACTTCGACCCGTTACGATGTCTCTGGGAGGCAACGTTTATTCTGCTTGATGAAGGTTCCACCAACTACCGCGACTCCGCGCCGTTCACATTGAAGTTCACCCTGTCCTTTGCCGGCCAGGCGAACGGCGACTTCAACGACAACGGCTTTGTCGATCTCGAAGATGCCGGCCTGTTCACCGACTGTCTGACCGGACCACGCTACCCGACAGGCCCGACATGCCGATCGGTATGTCTTGGCGTGTTTGATTTCGATGGAGATAGCGACCTGGACTTGTTGGACTTCGCCGAATTGCAAAATGATTTCGGAGTGTGAATGTTGATCAGTCGATGGGCAAGCGACTTCGAGGTCCCATTGCAAAATATCGTGAGTTAATCAAAATTAGAAAGTCATGACGCCTTTCGCGCTTGTCGCGTGACGTTTCGCGCCAGGGCCCTGCGGATTCGCAGTGACAACGCTACTGCTTCAAACCAGGAAGTTGGAAAAAGATAAGACTCTTCTGTTTCGTCGGTGATTTTGATGAGTCCGGCCTTGGTAGCGGTGCGATCCGCCGAAGCGCGATACAGCTTTCCGCGCTCAAGCGATACGTCATTACCCCCATTCTCTAAACAGATTACCCACTTCCCGGCCATTTCTCCGTCGCTAACTCCTTCCCACCACCGTCAACGGCACCGTCCCATCCCTCCGCGGCAGCGGATCAGGCGGACGAATCGTCACATCCCCCTGTTTAAGCTGCGCCTCGCCGCGCTCCACGCGACCCGCGAAAGCCACGCACTCCTCGTACAGCGCGTCCAGCATTTCCGCCTCGGTGACGGTGCGCGTCTGCTCGCCCTGCACATAAATAATCCCCCGACCCTTCCCCGCAAAGACGGCCACATCCGCACCCTCCGCCTCGCCGGGACCATTCACCACGCACCCCATCACCGCGACCTTCACCGGCACCTTGATCGCCGCCAGCTTCTGCCGCACCTCCGCCACCAGCTTGATCAGATCAATCTCAATCCGCCCGCACGTCGGACAGGCAATCAGTTCCGGCTCGACGCGATTGCGCATCGATAATGAACAGAGCAGTTCCTTGGCGTCCTCAACTTCATACACCGGGTCCGCCGCGTACGAAATGCGAATGGTGTCCCCAATCCCCATCGCCAGCAGCGACCCCAGCGCGGCGATGGAACGAATGCGCCCCGTCTCCGGCGGACCGGCATGCGTCACCCCGAGGTGCAATGGCAAATCAAACCGCTCACTCACCGCGCGATAGGCGTCAATGGTCAGCGCCGCATCAATACTCTTCGCCGATAGCGCCACGTCATGAAAATCATTCTCGTCAAAAATACGCAGGTAATCCTCAACCGTCTCCACCATCAATCGAATCAGCGCCGCGCGACGATCCGCCACGATCGCCGTCTGCTGCGCCGCGCGCAACTCCTTGTCCTTCCGTTCAACCACACTGCCTTCGTTTACCCCCACCCGGATTGGAATACCCCGCTCACGGCATGCGCGAATCACCCGGTCAACCTGCTTGCGATCCTTGATGTTCCCGGGATTGAGCCGGATCTTATGCACCCCGGCCTCGATCGATTCCATCGCCCGCTCGAAATGAAAATGCACATCCGCCACGATGGGTACCGGTGACTGATCGAGAATGGCAGGCAGCGCTTCAGTATCCGCTTTTTCCGGAACGGCCACGCGCACGATATCACAGCCCGCTTCCGCGAGTTGCCGGATCTGCCGCACCGTGGCATCAACATCATGCGTATAGGTCGACGTCATGGACTGGATGGCAATCGGGGCGTCGCCGCCGACCGGCACCCCGCCAACGTGAATCAATCGAGTTTTGCGCCGTGCAATCATGGGTTGGATTCAATCTCCGGAATCGGTTGACTTTTCGTCGCATTTCACAGCGGATTCGTACCGCTAATCCTATACGCTGATCACGATATTGTAAGGATCGCGTTGGGGCGGGTCGATAACTATCGGTGATGTGTTAGAATGTCCACCGCAAAGGGGTCGTCGCTGGCGCGGCAATGGCCCGGTGGGACGCAAAGTGCCCCTGCAAGATCGTACGGCATAGGGACATTCGTTCGGGCTGGGAAAAACGTAAAAACCAAAATCGAATTCAAGGAGGTAGAAACGACATGCGTGGGATGCGGTATATGAAGTTGCTTGCAGCGTTGATTCTGGGTCTGCCCGCATGGGCCGGTCTAACCGGGTGCGCCGGCGGCGAACGGGCAGTGGTAAATCTTAGTTACGCCGTCGAACCAACCCGCGGCCTGCCCCCCGGGATCCGCACCATCACCATCGTTCCGGCGGTCGTGGGACCGACAACCGACGAAAAATGGTCCGACATGTGTGTGACCATCCTGCAAACGTTGGTCAATGAATCGCGGAATCAATTCGGTACCCCGGTCGACGTTTCCGAACGTCGCGACGCCCGGGCCGTGTTTGACGAAGCCGATCTTGCGGCCGCGGGCATGTCCACCAAGAAGGGTGGCGCTCCCGGTCAGGTGCTTGGTGCCGAAGCATCCATCGTCAGCAATATCAACGTCAAAGTGACTATCGATCGCGGATCACAGCGCACCATCTCCGGCCTCTCCCTCATGGGTGCCGGTGGAAACGGCTGGGGCGCGGGTGGCGGCGACGTGCGCACCGAAGAAGTCGAAACCGTGCAGCGTAACATGACCGTCCAAACGGAGTTCAAACTCATCGACCTCGGCAATGGCCGCGTTTGGGAACACTTCTCGCCGAGCCCCTATCGCGCCACCGAGCGCACCAAGGCCAGTCCGATTTTCGGCTCCAGCCAGACCGAAGCCACGTTGACGCCAACCGATCAAATCGTGGCCACGCTCGTCGAACGCGGCGCACGTGATTTCGTCAGCCGTTTGATGAAGTGTCGCATCGAGGCCGAGGTGGAAGTGCAGTCCAGCGGCAACAAGAACTGCGTGCAGGGCGTCCGCCAGCTCCGCGCCGAGTCCTTCAACGAAGCGCTGACCTATTTCGAAACCGCATTGCAGGATGACCAGAATGATCACCGGGCCGCTTTCGGTGCCGGTGTCGCCTGCGAAGCGTTGGGCAGGTATGACGGCGCCGCCAAATACTATCAACAGGCCCTGGTCGGGCAGGACAGCACCAAGTACCGCGAAGCCCATGACCGCATGAAGGCGTACGGGGGACGCGCCCGCTAGCCATGGTCCGGTAATGGCTTACGATTTTTCGGCCCGCAACGGCTAACCGCGGGATCGACGGGTTGTCTTAATGGATGAAGAGGCGTGGAAGGTTGATGCCGCCGTCGTCGTTCGGCGCGGCGGGGTGGTACGAAGAGGTCCAGCAAATATGTTGAAATTCGCATCGATCCGGATTTTCGCACTGGTAGCCGCAGCGATGTTCTGTGGGGTTGCCCCACTGGCGGCAGACGAAGTGAAGGACGCACAGAACAAGCTGCTCGCCAAGCGCGCGGCCGAGGCCGATTGTTTTCGCAAGCTCGCGGAAACCGTCTACGGTCTGCAGCTTACCGCCAACACCTACGTTCGCGATTTCGTCGCGGAAAGCGACGAAGTGCGCACCGCCGTGGATTCATGGGTCAAGGGTGTGCGTCTCGGCGCTCCGCGTTATTTCGACGACGGAACATGCGAAGTGGATGCCGAGGTGACCATTGCCAAGCTGGTGACATCACTGAAGGAAATCCACACCAAGCATTACAAAGGCAACACCATCACCACCACCGACATCGAACACATCACCACCTCGGTGAAGTCCGATGTTATTCGCGTGATCGGGAGCGGGGCCCCTCGTTCGGAGATTCCGCCGCTCCCTCAGGGCTATGAAGACGCGATTGCTCCGCTCCCCAGCGGCTATGTCGCCACGCCGCACATTCCCGAAATCTGGAAGAAAGTCGCGCCGCAGGGGCGTCTGATGGCCGAACGCGCCGCCGAGGTCGATGCGATGCGCCGCCTGCTTGAGCACATCAAAGGCCTGCGCCTCAACTCCAACACGCTGGTCCGTGATTTCGTCACCGAGTCTGACGAAATCTCGACCCAGGCGAGCGGCCTGGTCATCGGTGCGCTCAGCGTCGGCAAGTATCTGCACGACAACGAACTGATCGTCGAAGTGACGATGGAAGTTCCCGTTGACAAGGTGGTGTCACGTATCAAGGAACTGCACACCCAGCACTATCACGGCAGCAGCGTCACCACCACGGATATCACCCAACTGACCGAGACCCTGCAGCGCGAGATGATCCGCGCCACCGGCAGCGGCGTCCCCCCGCAGCGCTTCCTGCAACAGGCGCGCGAGGCGGGTGTCACCATGCCCGACTGGATGGGTCGGACGGTGGAAGCCATTGGCCAGGGCACCGATCCGGACATCGGCACCGCGCAAGGTAAGCTCCGCGCCGTTCGGCAGGCCGAAGTCGACGCGACCAAGAAACTTGCCGACCAAATTTACGCCTTGAGCATCAGCTCTGATTCCACGGTGCGCGACTTCATGGAGAAGAACGCCGACGCGGCGCTGCAGGTCGACGCACTGCTGGCCGAAGGTGTGACCAGCGAACCGAAATTCGAAGGGGGTAAGGCCACCGTTTCCGTGTCGCTCCCCGCTTCGGATATTTGGTCCGTGGTGAACCAATACCTGCAAAGCCTGCACCGCAAGGGATAGACATGGCCCGCTGGTGTGAGAATCCCTTCTCGCACTCTGCTTTCCGGGAATCCATTCCCGGTCGAAAGGTCACTGCTGATTTGTACGAGAGCTACCAGGAGGTGAGCATCAAAATGAATACACGCATAAAATTGACTGTCGTAACGTTGTCACTGCTGGCCGCGGCGTCCATCGGCTCCGGCTGCCGCAAGTCCGAACACCGCTCGGTGCAAACCTATGAATATCGCAGCGAACCGGCGCCGCCCCCGCAGCCGGTCTACACGCCCGATCCCATCGAGCGCCAGAAAACCAATGAACTCGACTCCGAATACAAGATGATCTCGCCGGGCGAAATGCGCGGCCGCTAAAAGGCTTGGAAGGAAGTCGCAG
>CAZKIN010000243.1:0-5900 GCA_964552515.1 uncultured Phycisphaeraceae bacterium | reverse complement strand
TCGGGGCGACAGGATTTGAACCTGCGACTTCCTGGTCCCAAACCAGGCGCGCTACCGGACTGCGCCACGCCCCGGGATACGTCTGAGCATATCGGGAACGCCGGTTCTTGCCAAATGAAGCCGCGCCGGGCCGATGATCAACTCGTCTGAATCAGGAAATCAAAGAGGCCGAACATAACGGCACCCAAGAAGGCCGTGAAGGCAATGAAAAGTGTCATGGTCTCGTTCCTTCCAAAGCTGAAGCCGCGGCCGGTAAATCATCCAACCGCCTTACCTGCTAAGTTGATTAATCGGATTTTCGGGCCGCGGCAAGGAGTCAACTCTGGCCGGTGTCGCGATTTTTGCCTGCGGCGATGGTTCATCGGCCTTGGGTGAGCGGTTTCCAGCCCTATGAGCCGCTATGCCGGTTGCAGGTTCGGCCGTCGGACATTGGTCATATAGAGACTGGGGTTGGGTTCGGTCCAACGATAGAGGAGTCCCGCCCGGAAGGACAAAGTCAGATCCATGATGGAGTGGCCGCATTCATAGCGCCAAGTTTCGCCGTCGGCGGACGGGGTTCGTACGGTCGGAGCGCCGAAAATGACCAACACTTCAGCCGTCGACATGCCGCGGCGAAGTCGTCGCCACATGTCAATTTCGCGAGGAGTGACATGGGCCGAACGCATAGTCGGAGAGTTTGGTAGCCCATCGCGATCCGACAACCGGCTATTCAACGAACTGGTTGGCATGATTGTCCCTCAACCCAATTTCAGCCTCGACAAGAGCCGAAGCCACCTTGCATTCTTCCGTGTGTCCAACAACTGGCATGATTATCATACTGGTTGCGAAACGCACGCCTGACCGCATCGGCTTATCCTACTCGTTCCCAGGTCGATCGTGCCAGAGCAGTTTCCATGGGATCTTAGTTAACATCCTTGAATTTGTGCGGATTGACGGGGAATTGGTGGAATTGGCACCATGGCAAAGATGGGATTGAAAAATGTGTTTTTTCCTGTGATATCAACACAAATCCGCCTGTGAATTGAGCGGCAAGTACCGCCGCCACAGCGACTTGCGATTGTTGCTTTCCCATTCATTTGACGGTTTGCGAGCGGTCGGTCTACCATGACGCCGCAACCGCTGCATGATCCGCAGCGATTTTGGGGCTGAGTTTTTGGAGCCATCGCGGTACGTGAATGTCGAATGAGTGACCTTGCCCAATGGGTGCGACAATTTCCGGGGCGTCGGATTCTGCTGGTGGGGGATCTGATTCTCGATCGTTATTTATATGGTGATGCGGAGCGCATCAGTCCGGAAGCGCCGGTCCCGGTACTGCGAACGATGGAGCGACGGGAGGCGCCCGGCGGGAGTGCGAACGTGGCGATGTGCGCCGCGGCTCTCGGATGCAAAGTCACGTGCTGTGGCCTGGTGGGGCGGGATCGACACGGGGACACATTGCTGCGGCTGTTGAAAGAGGGCGGCATCGATGCATCGAGTGTGCTTACAGTAGATGATCGACCGACCACTACTAAAACACGCCTGGTCGGCCTGGCGCAGCACCGGCACCGGCAACAATTGTTGCGAGTGGATGAGGAAGACCGCAGTCCGCTGAATGCGGTCATGGCCGCGGCTTTGCGCGAAAAGGCCTGCGCCGCCATTGCCCATATCGACGTCGTTTGCATCGAAGACTATGACAAGGGGTTGATCTCGGCCGAACTGGTCGCAGCGATTGTCGCGGAAGCGAAACGACGCAACAAACCGGTGCTGGTCGATCCGGCGCGGATTACGAGTTATGAGCGTTATAAGGGTGTCACCGTTTTGACACCCAACCGGGCGGAATTGTCGATGGCGGCAGGGTGCGAATTGCCCTCCCTCGAATTACTTGCCGCCGCGGCGGAGCGGATGCTGGGTCCGCTCGGCGCGGAGGCCTTCGTGGTGACCGTGGATCGCGACGGTGCACTGCTCGTGCAGCGCGATCGTGCCTGGAAGCACCTGCCTACCGTACCGCGCAGCGTGTATGACAACACGGGAGCAGGCGATGCGGTACTGGCCATGCTCGCGGCGGCGATCGGCAGTGGTGCGGACCTGGAAAGCGCCGCCAAACTTGCGAACATCGCCGGCGGGCTGGAAGTCGAGAAATTTGGCTGCGTACCGATTGCGGCCGACGAAGTTCTGGCGGAACTGCGGCTCGAATCACGCATGCGCGGTGGAAAACTGCGCACCGCAGATGAGCTGGTTCCTGAATTAACTTTGCGCCGCGATCGTGGCGAGACCGTCGCCTTCACCAACGGCTGCTTTGATATTCTGCACGCCGGGCACGTGGATTTCCTGCGGCGCTGTCGACAGGAAGCGTCACTGCTCGTTGTCGGCCTGAACTCCGATGATTCGGTGCGGGCCCAGAACAAGGCGACCGATCGCCCCATCATCACTTTCGAACATCGAGCGGCGCTACTGGCAGCATTGGAAATGGTGGATTATGTCGTCGGATTTGACGCACCCGATCCGGAACAACTCATCCGACGGATTCGCCCCGACGTGCTGATCAAAGGCGAGGACTGGGCGGGCAAAGGCGTCGTGGGTAGTGATGTGGTGAAGGCCGGTGGGGGACGTGTCGTGCTCTTGCCGCTCGTCGACGGACTGAGTACGACGAAGATCATTGAACGCATCCGGCGAGGGAACTGACATGTCGGCCAGCATTCGCGAACAAATGGAGGATCACCAGCGCGTGGTGCAGGCGCTCATGAAGGATGCTACGCTGCTTGAGCAAATTGCGGATCGCATCCTGCAATGCTTTGCCGTCGGCGGAAAAGTCTGTCTGTTCGGTAATGGGGGCAGCGCGGCCGATGCCCAGCATATTGCGGCGGAACTGGTGGGGCGATTCAAGAAGGATCGGCGTGCGCTTCCCGCGATTGCGTTCACCACGGATACTTCGGTGTTGACGGCCGTCGCCAATGACCTCGGTGCGGAACTGTGTTTCGTGCGGCAGGTAGAGGCGCTGGTCCGGAAAGAGGACGTGGTGTGGGCGCTGAGCGTGTCGGGGAGGTCTGCGAATGTCATCAAGGCGCTGGAGGCCGCGAAGTCGGCGGGAGCTTTCCGCGTCGGTTTTACCGGCCGCAATGGGCAGCCCATGCGGGAATTATGCGACCTTTGTGTTTCGGTGGACCATGACACTAGCGACCGGGTGCAGGAGGCCCATGAACTGGCCTATCACCTGATTTGTGATCGAATCGAGCGACATTATCTACGATAATAGTCTCATGCGGTGCGGCGAGTGGTGGACGTCAAGGGAACCAGTCGCGTCGCCTGAAACCAAAGGCACGGAAGCGGAAAAAGGCAGACCATGAATATTCTCATCACGGGTTCGAGTGGACAGATCGGCACCAACCTGGGTCTCGCCTGCATGGAGCGGGGCGACACCGTCGTGGGCATTGATCGCCGCCCGAACACCTGGACCAATCGCATCGACACGCGGCTGATGGACCTCACCAAAACCGCGCCCGATCAGTTTCCCGCCGATCATAAGTTCGACGTGGTGGTGCAACTCGCCGCGAATGCCAAAGTGTTCGAACTGGTCGAACATCCGGAACGGGCGATGGACAACATCACGATGTGCTTCAATGTGCTGAATTATTGCCGCATTAACTCGGTGCCGATCATCTTCAGCAGCTCGCGCGAAGTCTACGGGGACATTCATCGCCACGTGACCGACGAGGCCGCCGCCGACTTCGTTATTGCCGAGAGTCCGTACAGCGCGAGCAAAATCGCCGGCGAAGCACTCATCTATTCCTTCGCGCAGTGCTACGACCTTCCCTTCCTGGTCTTCCGATTCAGTAATGTGTACGGACGCTTTGACAATGATCTGGAGCGCATGGAGCGGGTCATTCCGCTATTCCTTGACCGCATTGCCCGCGATCAACCCATCGTGGTCTTCGGACGCGAGAAGACGCTGGACTTCACCTATGTGGACGACTGCGTGGCCGGCGTGATGAAAGGCATTGATGCACTGGTGGAGCGGCGCGTGGTGGGGCAGACGATCAACCTCGCCTGCGGACACGGCAGCACGCTGGTCGACGTGGTGAACATTGTCGCGCTGGCGCTGGGCAAAACGCCGAAGGTGACCTACGAACCGAGCCGTGTCGGCGAGGTGACGCGCTACGTCGCGGATATCACCAAGGCGCGCGAACTGCTGGGCTACGATCCGCAGGTTCCGCTGAGCAGCGGACTCATCAAGTGCGTGGAGTGGTGGCGGAAGAGCCGCGGCGAAAAGAAATAGTCAGCCCACGCACTGCTTTGGGTAGTTTAGAAACAGCGCCGGTATCCAATTCAAGAAAATCAAAGCGCATCCGCGTGGACAACCTGCGCCCAGCGCGTAATATCTCCCCTCACTCTTACCAGAGGTGGAGACTATGCACACGATTCCGAATAATTTCCTTGGCCTGCCCGCTCCGTACGGAGATTACGCGAAGGCAAAATACGCGGTGCTGCCCATTCCTTATGACTCCACGACGTCATTCCAGGTGGGTACGCGAAACGGACCGCAGGCGATCATCAATGCTTCCAAGCAGGTAGAGCTTTTCGACGAAGAGACGGAAGCTGAAAGCTACAAGGCGGGCATCGCGACGCTTGATGCGGTCGCGCCCAACATGATCGGCCCGAAGGAAATGTGCGCCGACATTTTCGCCGCCGCGAAGAAAGTGGTCCGCGACGGTAAATTCCTCTTTGGGCTGGGTGGCGAGCACAGCATTTCCTCAGCCCTTGTCCGCGCGGTGATGACGCGGCACAAGAAACTATCCGTCCTGCAAATTGACGCGCACCTGGACCTCCGCGACGAATGGGAAGGGACACCTTATTCCCATGCCAGCGCCATGCGCCGGGTGCTCGACCTGGGGGCCACCGTGGTTCCGGTGGGCATTCGCAATGTGTCGCTGGAGGAACATCGTTTTCTGAAGAAGAGCGGCATCGCCCCGATCACCTCGCGGCAATGCCACATGGACGAGGACTGGGTCGATCGCGTGCTGAATGGTTTGAGTGACACGGTCTATGTCACCATCGACATCGACGGCTTTGATCCGTCCGTCGCGCCGGGCACGGGAACACCGGAGCCGGGCGGATTGGATTGGTATCAGGTCACCGGTTTGCTGCGACTGGTCGCGGCGGAACGTAAGGTGGTGGGGGCCGACATCGTGGAAGTGCTGCCCATTCCCGGACAGGCGGTGACCGAATTCATGGCCGCTCGATTGGCATATAAGCTTATTTCCTACTTGGAAAAGCCGGTGTAGAGCCGCTTTGGCGTGTTGGAGTTACGCCGATGCTCCGGTGTACCGTTTCAATCCGACGCGCCAGAACCACGACGCCAGAATCAGCGTGGCCGACGCGAGTGCGACGGCTCCCGCCACATGCCACGGACCCGTGCGCCCGAGCAGGGTCGCGGCGGGCAGCGTGGTCAGCATGGCCAGCGGAATGACATAGGTCAGTACCCAGCGGATCCTCGGACGAAAAATGTCTACCGGATATCGTCCCGCCTCGAACAGATTCCAGAAAACCATTTCGATGTTCGCAATCCGCGTGAACCAGAAGGCGGTGGTGGCCAGCGCCAGCCAGACGCAATAGACAATCACCGCGCCGCAGCCGAGCATCAGCAGGAATGCGGCGATACGAAGGGTCGACAGGTCGAGGCTTAACTGATTGACCGCATAAGCAATCATGCCAATGCCGACGGCCACATCGGCCAGCCGCCAGAACACCACCCGCCGCACGCTGACGTAAAACTGACTGTTGATCGGCTTGAGCACCACGTAGTCAAAGGTGCCCTTGCGAATTTCGTCCATCATCGTCTGCATGTTCGGCGCGATGATCAGCGTGATGATTCCGATGACAATGCGAAAAACGCCGAGCAAGGCCAGCATTTCGGAGGAATTCCA
>CAZKIN010000242.1:0-5925 GCA_964552515.1 uncultured Phycisphaeraceae bacterium | reverse complement strand
TATTTTTCCCTGCCCCATAGTTGGGCAAGTTCCACGAGTACCTTGACGGCATTTTCCATTTCTTCCAGGCAAGCGAATTCTAACGGAGAGTGAAAATTATGCATGCCCGTCGAGAGGTTGGGCGTGGGCAATCCCATTTCGGAAAGTCGCGAGCCGTCGGTTCCGCCGCGGATGGAGTCGAACTTCGGCGCCAGTCCCACGTTACGAATCGCCTGCTCCGCGAGCTTGGCCGCACGCGGTTCCTTACCGAGAAATTCGATCATGTTGCGATACTGCTTCTTCACTTCGACGTTGATTTTCGCACGGGGATGTTCTGCCGAAACGGTGGCCGCGACGTTCTCCAACACTTTCTTATGTTCCGCCAGTTCCGCGGTGACGAAACTGCGCAGCAGGATGCGGATGCGCACCTCCGGCACGCCGCCTTCGATGACATACGGGTGGAGGAAGCCCTGTCGTCCACTGGTGGTTTCCGGTGACAGATTGTGCCACGGCAGGCGCGAAATGAACTCGGCGGCCAGTCGAATGGAATTCACCATCCGACCATGCGCCAGGCCGGGATGGATGTTCACGCCGGTGATGGTCACGATGGCGAGGTCTGCGGAAAATGTCTCGCTCTCGATGTGTCCTTCGCCTTCGCTGTCCAGCGTATACGCGCAAATCGCGCCAACTTTTTTCAGGTCGATCTTGTCGGTGCCGTGGCCGATTTCTTCGTCGCAGGTGAACAGGATGCGGATCGGCCCGTGTTTGATTTCCGGATGACTCATCAGATGCGCGGCCGTCGTCATGATCACGGCAACGCCCGCCTTGTCATCCGCGCCGAGCAGCGTCGTCCCGTCGGTGGTAATCAGCGTCTTGCCTTTCATGGCTGCAAGCTGCGGCGCCTCGGACAGCCGGATGACACGGTTCGGATCGCCCGGCAGTGGAATGTCCTGTCCGTTGTAATTGCGATGGACGATCGGCTTGACGTTTTTCGCCGTGAATTCGGGCGAAGTGTCCACATGGGCCAGCCAGCAGATGGTGGGGGCGTCGACATTTCCCGGGATGGTTGCCCACACGAGGCCATGCTCGTCCTGCTGTACGCCGTCCAGCTTCAGCGCCTTAAGCTCACTCTCCAGCAGACGACCCACTTCAAGCTGGCCGGTGGAACTCGGATATTTTCCCGACTCCTCGGCGGCGGTGGATTCGATTCTTACGTAACGCAGAAAACGGTCGAGCAGTGTGTCCATAACGTGCGTCCTGATCCAACATTTATCATTTACGAACCGTGCTGCATGATAATGGAACTGCGGCGAGACTGTGAATCCCGTGTTTTTGCCGACGGGAGGAGAACTACGGATGGGGCGTTATGGCGATGACGGTGATTTCGCTTTTTTGCGGTCCGTAGCACCAGAAGATGCGGTAGGCACCGGGCGATTTGTTCTGAGCGTAGGCCTCGAATACCGGTTGTCCAATTTCGTAAGGGTTGTCGATCGTGTCGAACTCGTGCGTTTGTAGGCTGGGATGGCGAGGGTTGTTGGCAAGGAGCGTCAAGCACTTCGCAACTTGTTTGAATAGACCTTCCTGCCGTGAGGCCTTGGTTTTCCTGGCTTTGGTGCGTGATTCCTTTGCCTTGAGTGCGGCGGTCAGCAGCTCTTCGTAATGATCCACGGCATCCGGCAACCAGATCAAAGTAAATTTCATCCTTGCTTACTCGTCCGGCATGCTTGCGGCGATTCGGTTCATTTCCTCCAGCGATGGTCCTTGCACAAACTGCCCCTTCCGCGCCTGTTCGAGACCCTTACGTACCATGGCCAGCGCTTTTTTGTTCTTGTAAAGCCAGGCCTCGCGCTCCGGGATGATTTGGGCCGCGCGGATGATGATGCAATCGTCCTTCTTTTCGATCAGAAACGTGCCGTTCGCATAGGCCGCGCCCAGCGAGACCCGCCCACGGCTATCCGCGCGTAATGATTCACTTTTTCCCATGCCTTAAGTATACCCTATTACCCTAATTGGGCAAATGGGCATTAGGGTATTAGGGACGTCCGATTATCAATTCGTTTTTCACTCTCGCCGGGAAATGAATGCGATGTGGGAGCAGGAGCGATATCCGGAAAAAAAGGCGGCCCGGTCGGGTACGAAACCCGCCGGGCCGAATCCTGTACGCTGCTGCTGGCAGCGACGTCCGCTGCTTACAGCAGCCCACCTATGTTAATTGCCAACGGACCACCTCCTTTACTGAAACGGGACCACCCGGACACCGAAAGGTTGACACGAATCGGCACCGGCCGAACCCACCCCGCAGACCGTCGCCTGCGGGCACGCGCCGCTACGGGATCGTTTCAAGTCCCGCGGCTGGCGGTGCGAATCCTCGGCCGTTCGTACACGCTCCCTATTTAGCGTGGCTGGGGACGATGGTCCGCACACTCGTACTATAGAAACCCCAAAGCGTCTTTTCAACGAAAAAATGCCCCAACATTTTGCCCAGCTTCATGGCCCACGAGATGGCGGCCTGTGAATTTTATCCGGTCCTGCTTCTGTTCATTTGGTGGGTCGCAAGTATGATAAGGAGAGGTGAATGGAGGCCGTCGGCAACGCGCGGTTCGCCACGGATTTCCCCCCGGTCAGGGCACTGCCCTGGGCCGTGGCTCCATTTCTTGAGGATCAAATAATATGGCCAAGGGTCAACATTGGCTGTTCTTCACGCGTTACCTGAAACAACCGAAGCTCGTAGGTTCCATCGCTCCGAGTTCACTCGCGCTCGCCGAGGCGGTCTGTGAACCATACCGCCAGTGCACCCGCAAAGTGCGCGTGCTGGAAGTGGGCGCGGGGACTGGTGCCATCACGCGGCACTTGGCTTCCATCCTCAAGCCGCAGGATGAACTGGACGTCTGCGAGATCGACACTTCGTTCCGCCAAACGCTGGAGAACGACGTCTTCACGCTGCCGGCCATTCAACCGGCCGTAAAACAAGGGCGAATCAGGCTCTTCATGCTGCCCGTGCAACAGTTGCCCACCGATCGCAAATACGATTTCATCGTCAGCGGGCTGCCGCTGACTGTTTTTGAATTGCGTGACATCCAGGGCATTTTTGAGGTCTTCCGCAATTGCCTCAATCCCGGCGGCGTTTTCAGTTACTACGAATACGTCGGTCTGCGCCGTACGTCGCGCGCGCTTGCGCTGGGCAAGGAACGCGACCGCATCCGCGAAGTTCACGCTTTCATGACCGCCAACATCCGACACCATCAATTCCGCCGCCGCACGGTCCTGGGCAACATCCCGCCCGCGCACGCGCGACACCTGCACCTGGACGTGGACTACGTGCAGCTTCGGCGTAACGCCAAGGCGCAGCGCAATGGTCGGCAGGAGAGCATGGTTCCGGTGCGCTAGATTCCGCTGCGACGTTGCCGCCCTTCGAGTTTCCAACCCATCGCCGGCCCATTGCCGCCCGCATTTGTATTGAATTGTCGTCCAGACAATCTCTTACCGCCCGTACCACCATTTTCCGGTTAGGTTTCCGTGCGACCGGACATGTTGATAGGTGCGCGCGAAACCGCGCTGTTTAGAATCCCCAGGTCAAGGAGCATATTCATGATGCCTGCTGCAAATGAAGCCGGTTCTTTTCTGTCGCGACGCGGATTCCTCGGCGCTGTTCCGCTCGCCGGAGCGGCCACCGCCTGGCTGCAGGGCGGCTGGATCGCCGTCGCCAGGGCGGAGGACCCGCCGGCCGCAGGCGTCAAACCCTATCCAGAGTTCCCGCACACCGATCCGAAACTCGTGCAGGAAATGGTCGGCGTGTGCCATTTCAACGAGACCCGCGTCAAGGAACTGGTGCAGCTCAAGCCGGAACTGGTCAATGCCGTGTGGGACTGGGGCTATGGTGACTTTGAAACGGCACTCGGCGCGGCCTCCCATACCGGACGCCGCGGCATCGCGGAATTTCTCATCCAGCACGGCGCGCGGCTCGACATCTTCGCGGCCACCATGCTGGGCATGACCGACGTGGTCAAGGCCATGGTGACGGCGCTGCCCGGCGTCCAAAAGACCCCGGGGCCGCACGGGATCAGCCTGTTGTCGCACGCGAAGGCGGGGGGCGATGCGGCGCGCGACGTGGCTGCCTATCTGGAGTCACTGGGCGATGCGGACCCGCGCGTGGCCAAAGGGGAACTCAGCGCCGAAGAGCAGGACATTTACCTGGGCAAGTATCCCTTCGGACCCGGCGCGGAAGACCGCGTGCTCGTAAAACGCGGCGAAAGCGGTGACATGCAATTGACAATTGGCAAGAGCTCCGGCCGGCGGCTGCAATGGCTCGGCGATCACGATTTCTCTCCCGCCGGAGCGGCCAGCGTGCGCATTCGCTTCGTCGTGGATAACGGCAAGGCGCAGTCCGTCACCATCACCGACGGCAAACCGGTCTTCACCGCGCAGCGAAAAGGCGCATGACCCGCTTTGGCGGGGACCGTGGGGCCGCATGAAAACTGGTCAATCTGCGCTCACGACGTAGAATCAGGGCGTGCTGCGTATTCCTCTGGCCCCCTCGGAGCGTCGCCATGCATTGCGTCTATCGCGCCCTCGACTTCGGTGAAGCGGACATTGTCGCGGCCTGGCTGGAGGACCACGGCATCCCGGTCTACGTGAAAGATCGCCTCAGCGCCGGCATCTACGGCCCGCTCGCCGTCGCCCCGCGCGGCGTGCAGGTCTGCGTGGTCGACGCCGAAGCCGCCGAACGTGCCAAGGTTCTCTTGGCTGAGCGTAAGGCCGCCGCTCCCGCGGATCCCGACGCCACCGACAACTGGAACGACATCGAGGTCCTGTGTCCCGATTGCCGCGGCGTGGCCCATTTCCCGGTGGCCGACGCCGGTTCGGTCCAAAGCTGCCCGCACTGCGGCGCCTTTGTCGATGTCAAGGCGTCGTCACAACCGGCCTCATAATCAACGTTGCAGACATCGCACTGACTTCCCACCGGTGCGCTTCCATCTCGGAGCTGCCCTCGGTCCCCCTCGTCACACCTCATTGCGCCGCTCCGGCACGCGCATTATCGGTACCTGCCGATTCCCCGCCGCCGCGTGCGGACTTCCCCGTGCAACGTCGCGTTGCTATCTGGACGCGAAATGTACTTACAAAGGAGGCCGCACCGTGGAATTCAAACATCGTTCGGGAAAACCGTCGAAGTCGTGTCAGAACTGTGATCTGCCGTGCAGCGGCCTGTTCTGCTGCGAGTGGTGCTTTCACGCCTATCTCGACCGACGCGACGTCAAACCACCGGGGCAGATGGGCAATGGCTCAACCCCATCCCGCGAATCACAACCGAACCCGCAGCGACGGATGCAGGGCGGTTGATCGGCGGAGGCAGTAGGGGGGAAGGGATTCCCCGGACAGTGGATGCGGGAAAGGATTCACGCGGCGGCGATCGTCGGTTTGCAATCGGTAATTGGCAGTGCGTAAGTCATGAAATCAGATAAGGAGAACGAAAATGCGAAATTCCAGGACCTATCAAGCGGCCATGTTTGGCATGTTGATGTCGGCCACCGGGTGCGGAGCGATTCCCGACGTCATCGTCGATGCGGCGAAGGACTCGGCCAGGGAGGCCATGCAGGAAGTTGTGGACGACGTGGTAAGCGACGTCATTGATGACACGATCGGCGGCTGGCTCGAGTTTCCCGATCTGGCGTTTGACGACTTCGCAGACGAAGAGGAGGCCGCTATCGACGACTCCACTGATGACTCCGAATTGCCGCAAAATCAAGAGGAAGAGCAAGCGGAAGTTGAAGACACGAATGATTCAGGCGGACGCCGCTGACGCCGCTGACGCCGCCCGGTCGTGTGGCATGGCCCACGCTTGTGCGCCGACTTCGTGTGACATCCTCCTCAACTTTTCAACTTCAGATGCGCTACGCCCGACTGGCGTGGCCATGTTGATTGCCACGTATCAGGCACTCTCGCGGGTTT